>NZ_JAGWUA010000374.1 GCF_028868675.1 Bradyrhizobium sp. | reverse complement strand
GAGGCGCTGACCGGACGGCACGCGCGCAGGCACGCCAACGACACCATGGCGCTGGCGAAGACGGCCGCGGCCGAGCTGCGCACTTCGCTCGACGACGTGCCGGCGCGCATTACCGTGCTGATGGAGGAGCGCAAGAAGCTCGAGCGCGAGCTGTCGGATGCGCGCAAGAAGCTCGCGATGGGCGGCGGCGCCGCCTCCGGCAACGGCGCGGCGGCCGGCGTGCGCGAGGTCGGCGACGTCAAGCTGATGGCGCGCGCGGTCGAGGGCATCGAGATGAAGGATCTCAAGAGCCTCGCCGACGACGGCAAGAAGCAGATCGGCTCCGGGGTGGTTGCGATCGTCGGCGTCACCGAGGACGGCAAGGCCGGCGTCGTCGTCGGCGTCACGCCCGACCTGACCTCGCGCTATAACGCAGTCGATCTCGTCCGCGCGGCGTCGGCCGCGCTCGGCGGCAAGGGCGGCGGCGGAAGGCCCGACATGGCGCAGGCCGGCGGGCCCGACGGCGCCAACGCGGCCGCGGCGCTCGCGGCGATCGAAAAAGCCATGATCGGCGCGTAAGACGGTGCGGCTCGTTCCGGGCAGGCGAGGGTTCTTCGATCCCGATCTCCGGGACCGGCTCTACGAGCTCCTGGAGCACGACCACCTCGGCTATTCCGTCGGCTCGCGCTTCATCCGCCTGATCGTCAGCGTCATCGTGCTCGACGTGCTGGCGATGGTGCTCGCCTCGGTGCCGGATCTCGACGCCCGCTTCGGCGCGCTGTTCACGGCGATCGCGATCCTCTCCGTGGCGGTGTTCGCGCTGGAATATGCCGCACGGGTGTGGACGGTGGCCGGCCACACGCCGCGCAAGGTTCCGCCGCTGCAGGACCGGCTCGGTTACCTCTTTTCCGCCCTCGGCGTCATCGACGTCCTGGCGTTCCTGCCGGCGGTGATCGTGCTGGTCACCGGCCACCGCTCGATGCTCGTCGTGCTCGGCATGCTGCCGTTCCTGAAGCTGATCCGCTACTCGCCGGCGATGCGCTCGCTGCTGTCCGCCGTGCATTCCGAGCGGCGCGCGCTGGTCGGCTGCGTGGTCATCCTGATCGGCGTGGTGCTGATGTTCGCCTCGCTGCTCTACGCCATCGAGCGCGACGTGCAGCCGGAGAAGCTCGGCACCATTCCGCAGGCGATGTGGTGGGCGATCGTGACGCTGGGCACCGTCGGCTACGGCGACGTCGTGCCGGTGACGCCGCTCGGCAAGTTCGTCTCGGTTTTCGCGATCATCAGCGGCTTCGCCATGATCGCGCTGCCGGTCGCCATCATCTCGTCCGCCTTCGCGGAGGAGGTGAAGCGCCGCGACTTCGTCGTCACCTGGGGAATGCTGGCGCGCGTGCCGCTGTTCTCGCACCTGACCGCGGCCGAGATCGCCGACATCATGCGCCTGCTGCGGGCCCGTACCATCGAGCAGGACGAGATACTGGTCCGCCGCGGCGACATCGCCTCGTCGATGTACTTCATCACGGCCGGCGAGGTCGAGATCGAGCTGCCGAGCCAGTGTGTGCGGCTCGCC
>NZ_JAGWUA010000210.1 GCF_028868675.1 Bradyrhizobium sp. | reverse complement strand
GGAAGAAAGTGGGTGGGTACCGGTCTAAACTCAGTCAGAGTGGCTCACCCATTTTCATCTAAGGCGGGTCGGCCCCTCGGGCCGGTCGGAACTCGCAATGACGAGCAAGCTACCCGAGCTTCAGCCCCGTCGCCGCCTCGAGCTCGGCGATCGCCTGCGCTGCGCTGGTGACCTTGATCGTGGTCATGCCCATCTCGCGCGCCGGCTTGAGATTGACGCCGAGGTCGTCGAGATAGACGCAAGCCCTCGGATCGACGCCGAGCGTCTCGACCATCATCTTGTAGATGCGCGGGTCGGGCTTGCGCAGCCCGATCTTGGCGGACTCGACGACGTGGTCGAACAACGCCATCACCTCGGCGACGTAGAACGAACGGCCGCCCATGCTGCCGATGGCATTGGCCGGCAGATTGTTGGTGATGCACCCGGTCTTGAACTGCTCGCCGATGCGCGTCAGGGCTTCGACCATCTCGGGCCGCAGGTCGCCCTGCAGCAGCGGCAGCACCTCACGCCCGCGAACCTCGGCGCCGAGCGCCAGCGACTCCGCAGCGAACAGCGCATCGAAGGTCTCCATGTCGACCTCGGCGCGCTCGAACTTCGCCCAGGCGTTCTCGAGATGATTGGCGGCGTTGGTGCGCCGGATGATGTCGACGGGCAGGCCGCGTTCCCTCTCGAAGCGCGCAAACGCCTCGAACGGCGACGTCGTCAACACGCCGCCAAAATCCCAGATCACCGCCTCGACCGCCACTATTCCGCCCTCGCTGATGTTGCGCCGGAACGGCTAGCACGCGATGGCGGCGCGGACCAGCCTGAACGGGCGCTTGGCTGACATCGGTTCAGGCGCTATTGCTTGGCGCTCATGAAGACATCGCTCGTCCCATTCCTCGCAACCGCGCTGCTGGCAACGCCCGCCCGGGCCATCGTCGGTGGCGGCACGCCGCAGACCGAGGGCGCAGCGCGCGCCGTCGTCACCATCGTCGGCTCGCGCGGCAATTTCTGCACCGGCAGCCTCATCGCGCCGAAGCTCGTGCTCACGGTGGCGCATTGCGTGCAGCCGGGAGCGGACTACAAGGTCGTCGACAATGGTCTGGACGGCAAACCGCAACTGCTCGGCGTCCGCGCGGTCGCGATCCATCCCGGCTTCAATATGCAGGCCATGCAGTCCCATCGCGCCACCGCCGATGTGGCGCTGCTGCAGCTGGAAATTCCACTCAAAGGAAAATCGTCGTTGCCGGTCGGCTTGCCGCAGGTCCCGATCCAGGTCGGCAGCCGCTTCATCATCGTCGGGATCGGCGTCACGGTTCGCGGCGACGGCCGAAGCGGCGGCGTGACACGGGTCGCCGGCCTCGTCGCCACGGGGCGGCCCGGCACGCTGCAGATTCGCCTGGTCGACCCCGTCACCGGCGGCGTTCGCGACGGAATCGGCGCCTGTACGGGCGATTCCGGCGGTCCTGTCATCGAGGACAAGCCGAATGGCGCCGTCATCGTCGGCCTGATCAGTTGGTCGACCGGACCGAACGGCAGCGCCGGCTGCGGCGGCTTGACCGGCGTTACGCCGCTGACGCTCTACCGCGACTGGATTTTGCAGACGGCGCGGCAATGGGGCGCGCCGTTGTGATTCCCGTCTGACTTGATCTATGTCATTTTGAGAGAGCGGCCGCGGGGGTGACCATGCGGGCCGTTGCGGAGGAAACCGTGCCGTCCAGTCAAGGGCGGCCGCAAAAGCAAAGAACCAACGATGAATGTCGCCGTACGAACTGCGCCCACTGCCAGGCAGGCCACCGAACATTTCGACGTCCTGATCGTCGGCGCCGGCATTTCCGGCATCGGCAGCGCCTATCACCTCACCAAACAGTTGCCGGGCACGAGTTTCGTCATCCTGGAGACGAAAGACGGTTTTGGCGGCACCTGGATCACGCACCGCTATCCCGGCATCCGCTCCGACAGCGACCTTCACACTTTCGGCTATCGCTTCAAGCCGTGGGTCGGACCGCCGATCGCCACCGCGGAAGAGATCCTCTCCTACATGAAGGAGGTGATCGACGAGAACGATCTCGGCAAGCACATCCGCTACAAGCACAAGATCAACGCTGCGACCTGGTCGAGCGAGACGAATCTCTGGACCATCGAGGCCGTCACCACCGACACCGGCGAGCGCAAGACCTTCACCGCGAACTTCCTCTGGATGTGCCAGGGCTACTACCGCCACTCCGAGGGCTATACGCCCGAATGGAAGGGCATGGAGACGTTCAAGGGACGGATCGTCCATCCGCAGACCTGGCCCGACGATCTCGATCTCACGAACAAGAAGGTCGTCGTGATCGGCTCGGGCGCGACCGCGGCGACGCTGTTGCCGGCGATCGCGGACAAATGCGCGCACGCCATCATGCTGCAGCGCTCGCCGACCTATTTCCGGATCGGCCGCAATGCCATCGAGATCGCAGAGGAGCTGCGCCGCCTGCAGGTCGACGAAGCCTGGATCCACGAGATCGTCCGGCGCAAGATCCTGTTCGAGCAGGATGCGTTCACCAAGCTCTGTGTCGCCAAGCCGGAGGCGGTGAAGAAGGAACTGATCGGCCAGATCGCGGCGATCCTCGGTCCGGACTACGACGTCGAGACGCACTTCACGCCAAAGTATCGGCCGTGGCGCCAGCGCATCGCCTTCGTGCCCGATGCCGATCTGTTCAAGGGCATCGCCAGCGGCAAGGCGTCCGTCGTCACCGACGAGATCGAATGCTTCGTCGAGAAGGGCATCCAGCTCAAGTCCGGCAAGCTGCTGGAGGCCGACGTCATCGTCACCGCCACCGGCTTCAACCTCTGCACGCTCGGCGACATCGCCTTCACCATCGACGGCAAGCCGCTCGATTTCGGCGACACCGTCACCTATCGCGGCATGATGTTCACGGGCGTGCCGAATCTCGTCTGGGTGTTCGGCTATTTCCGCGCGAGCTGGACGCTGCGCGTCGACCTGGTCGCCGACTTCGTCTGCAATCTGCTCGCGCACATGAAGACGAAAGGCGCGAAGAAGGTCGAGGTCAAGCTGCGGCCCGAGGACCACAACATGCCGATCCTGCCCTGGATCGATCCGGAAAACTTCAACCCCGGCTACATGATGCGCAACATGCATCTGCTGCCCAAGCGCGGCGACAAGCCGGAATGGCAGCACAGCCAGGACTACTGGACCGAGAAGGATCAGATTCCGAAGACCAATCTCGACGACGCCGCGTTCGTGTACGAGTGAGGGGCGAAGGCCGAACTCCAGGGAGTGGTCGTGGGGCAGAGCGGGCAACCATGATCCGGCGTGGTCCGCGATTGCGACCGTCGAGGGTGAATTCTCGAACGTGACCCGGTCCTGCGCCGGCAAGGGCGCCGTCCGCTACGCGTGGTCGTCACGGCCTGCGCGGCTGCTGCGGCGGTGGTTTGCGCGGCGGACGCGGGGCGGTGGGGACACCGCTCATCTTGTTGGCGGCTTCGCTGATGTCCGCCAGAGTGCGGCGGCCTTCTTCCAGGAAGCTTGCCGATTTCTTCTTCATCCTGTCGGCCATCTCGCGCAGCGACTTCACCTTCTCGAACAGCTCGTCGGCCTTGCCGTCGGCAAAGCCCGGCAGCGCACCCTCGATCTTGCTCACTACGCTGTCGAAGCCCGAAAATCCCTTTTCCACCTTGGCCATGACGGCGTCGATGGCCTCGCCCTTGCCTTTCAGGTCGGCCGTGTAGTGCTCGAACGAGCGCAAGCCGTCCTTGATCGCCGCCTCGTTGCTGACGATCATGCGGTCGACGCCATGCAGGGTCTCGACGATCGATTCGGCGTCGCTGAGGTCGGCGGTCAGTACGGGAACGCCGTCCGCGTCGAGTGGCACCGGCGGGGCGGACGGAGCGCCGCCGATCAGCGAGATCGCGGCGACGCCGGTCAGCCCCTGGAATTCGATGCCGGCGACCGTGTCCTTGCGGATCGGCGCGGTGTTGTCGAGCATGACGAGCGCGACGATCTTGCGGGGAGTGTCGAGATGGATCGACAGGATCTGTCCGGCCGGGACGCCGTCGAAATTCACCGGACCGCCCTTGCGCAGGCCGCTTGCGGAACCGCCCTCGAAGACGACGCGCAAGGGGCTGCGCTGCTGGCTCGAGCGCAGCTTCTGCACCGTGAGCATGCCGGCGAACGCCACGGCGATCGCTGCCAGCGTCACCGTCCCGATCACCAGATTGCTCTTCCGTGCCATCGCCATTCCAGCCCGCGACCCCACGTCTTGCGGAATCGCGGACCGACTTTATGGGCAAAGCACGGCGAGTGGAAGGCGATCAGTGGCCTGTGATCAGTGGCCTGCCGCCCGCCTTGCCGCGGCGTTGTTCAGCACGATGAGGGCGTCCACCGCCACGCCGGTCCTGGCGTTGATCAGGAAAGGATTGATGTCGATCGAGGCGATGCGGTCGCCGGCATCCGCCATCAGGTTGGAGAGGCCGACCAGCGCCTTGACGGCGGAGGCCTCGTGCAGCGCCGGCTTGCCGCGATAGCCGCGCATCTTGACCCCGGCCTTGGTGCGGCCGATCAGCGCCCGCGCCTCCGCCGCATCGAGCGGCGCGCCGGCCAGCGCCACGTCCTTCATCAGCTCGATGTCGATACCGCCGGTGCCGAACAGCACCACCGGCCCCATCTCCGCATCGAGCGACGTGCCGACCACGAGCTCGAGGTCGGCCTTGACCTGCTGGGCGATCAAGATGCCGTCGAGCTTCGGCTTGTGCTTCAGCTTCCTCACCCGCGCGGTGATGTCGCCGAACGCCTTCTTCACCTCGGCCGCGCTGTTGAGATCGAGCACCACGCCGCCGATGTCGGATTTGTGCAAAATCTCGGCGCTGACCACCTTTGCGACGACGGGGAAGCCGATGCTCCTGGCGATCTTCGCCGCTTCCGCCGCGGTTTGCGCGACGCCTTCCCGGGAGATCGGGATGCCATAGGCCTTCAACAGTTTCTTGGAGGCGACTTCGTCGAGCGCGGCGCCGCTCGCCGCCTTCAGCGTCCTTTCCAGCACCGCGCGCGCGGACGGCTTCGAGCTCGCGACGATGTCGGGCACCTCCTTGCGCAGCTTCGCGTAGTCGAGCAGCGACTTGATCGCGGTCACCGCTCGGTCCATGCCCTGCATGACCGCGAGATGCGGAAGCGATTTGCGCAAGGTCTTGGTGAATTCGGTGAAGCCGATCGACATTGCGCTGATGTAGATCACCGGCTTGGTGGCCCGGCTCGCCATCTCGTCGACGATGCGCAGGTTTCGCTCGCGCAATTCGTGTGGCGCTTTCGGCAGCTCGGCATCGACGATCACGACGTCGATGTCGGGGTCGTCGACCATCAGCTTGATCGACTTCATGTAGACGGATGGATCGACCACGGCGGCGAAGCCGGCATCGAGCGGGTTGCCGACGATCGAGCCCGGCCCCAGCATCCTGGCGAGCTCGGTGCTGGCGTGCTTGCCGAGCGGCGCAAAGTTCAGTCCGGCCGAATAGAAGGCGTCGATCAGGAGCCCGCGCTTGCCGCCCGACAGCGTCACCGCGGCGAGCCGGTTGCCCTTCGGTACGGCGGCGTGGACGAAGCACTCGGTGGTCTCGATCAGCTCGTCGAGCCCGCGCGCGCGGATCACGCCTTCGCGGGTCGCGATCGCATCAAAAGTCTCGATGGAGCCCGCGAGCGCGCCGGTATGGGCCATCGCCGCGGCGCGCCCGCCCTCGGAGGCGCCGAGCTTGAGCGCGATCACGGGTTTCGAGGCCGCGCGCGCGGCTTTGCAGGCGTCGCGAAACGCTTTGGTGTTCCGCACGCCCTCGAGATAGACGACGATGACCCGGATGCTCGGATCGGCGGCGAAATAGCGCATCAGGTCGGGCGTCTCGAGTCCGGCCTCGTTGCCCGTCGTCACCATGTAGCCGACGCCGACGCCCCGATCCTCCAGCGCCTGGCGGATCGCCATGACGATGGCGCCGGATTGCCCGGCGACCGCCACGGAACCCTGCTCCATGGTCACCACGCGGTCATCGATGTTGGTGAAGAGTTTTTCGCCGGCGCTGAGATTGCCGAGGCAGTTCGGCCCGGTCACCGCGAGCCCGGTCTCGCGCACCGCCTGCTGCAGCTCGACGGCGAGCCGCTGGCTCTCCTCGTCCTGCAATTCGCTGAAGCCCGAGGTGACGATGGTGGCCGAGCGTGCGCCGGCGGCGGCCGCGTCGCGGATCACTTGCACCGCGAAACGTGCCGGCACCAGCACCAGCACGTGGTCGGGCTGCTCCGGAAGGCCGGCAAAATCCTTGTAGCAGGGAACGCCCCAGATCGTCTCGCGCCGGGCGTTGATCGGGTAGAGCCCGCCTGCGTACCCGTACTTGACGAGATTGTTCCAGATGCGCTCGGCATAGTTGCCGGGCTTGTCGGTCGCGCCGACCAGCACGATGTTGCGCGGGTGCAGCATCGCGTGAATGCCCTTGACGACGTCGTCGGCGTCGGGATTCGGGGACCATGGACGCTTCGAGGCGGATGCAGCGGTCACCTGAGCTTCCATGACGTCGTCCTCACCTTTGCTCTTGCCGGCCGCGTTATGTCTCGCAGCGCTCGCTCATTTGTACGGAGAGTTCGACAGGGTGGCAACCGGGGGCGGCCGGACCGGCCCTGTCCCACACGCGCTTGCGCCAGAACATGGTTTCCTGCGGGATGTCGTCGGCCTATCGCAGGGTCTTGCCGCGATGGCGACAATCGTGCCGCGGGGTCAGATCTCCCGGGGACGGGGAGGAGCGGCAATTCCGGCGAGTAGCACGGCCAAAATGCCGGTGAGGAAGATGCCGTCGAACGTCCCGGCTCCGCCGATCGAGGCAACCGGGGCGCCGAGGCTGCCGATCCTGTCGAGGTTGAGGAGGTCGGCCCCGATCAGGGTGCCCATCGAGCCGCCAATATAGGCAAGCGGTGCGGCGTAGTCCCGCGACAGCAGGAACGCAAGGATCGCGGTGACGACGACGGGAACGAACACCGGCACGGCAATGCCGACCCCTTGCACCGGCGTCGCCATCATGTGGATGATGAAGGCGATCGCGGCCACGGCGATGGATGCCTTGAGCCAGAGCTGGTAGCGCAGCACGAGATAGCTCGACATCAGGGTCGGGATCACGGCGCCGCCGACATTGACCGCCAGCACCGTGCCCGGCCATTGCGTCACCAGCGGCACGACGTAGCGCATGCCGAAGAAGTCGACGATCTCGCCGGAGTGCACGAGCTTTGCCGGCAGCACGGCGATCGGGATGTTGAAATAGCTGCCGATCAGCGAGCCGAACAGCAGTAGCAGGGCCGCACCCGGCCCGAGGCCGAGCCGCTCGTAGGCATAGCGCAGGATGCGGAGCTGGATCAGGATGATTAGCCCGGCCGCGAGCAGTACCAGGATCGAGAACAGGCCGGGCGTGATCGGCAGGTATTGGACTTGTGCGTGCATGCTCGCTGGACCGGTTGAGCGGGGTGATGCCGGGCAGCATCTCACGGGATGCCGTCGATGACAAACCTAGCCGCCGGTTCCGATCAGCGTGGCATGCAGGACGTACCGTTCGGGACCCGGCGTGAGCGCGTCAAACGGCCAGCATGTCGAGAGCGCCAGCTCATGGCCCTGGGTCGCGGGATCGATGCCCGAGGCGTCGAAGCGCACGACGGAGGAATGGTCGGCGCGATAGCGGAACTGCCGGCCGTCGCCCCGCGTGACGTCGATCTCGTCGCCCACCACAACGTCGCGCAGGAAGCGGAAATGCGTGTCGCGATGCGCCGCATAGACCGCGACCCCGCGTTCGCCGGCCTCGGCCGTCCGCTCCAGATGGCCGGGGCCGAAGGCGAGCGCCTGTCCGCTGCTGCCGGCGAGCGCGATGGCGCTGGCGCCGATGCGCTTCACCTCGATCCGCGCGACCGGCCAGGTGTCGGCCCAGGACCACGGTTTCGTCGGGCGCCCGCTTCGGATGCTTTCGGCAAACGCGCGCTCCAGCAGCGCCTGCGCCAGCCACGCCTTGGCGTGGATGTAGACGCCCTGCCCGAACAGCAGGGCGCCGAGAAGCGCGAGAGCGAGGGAAGGGATGAGGCGAGGCATATTTGCGACACTCCCGTCATTACCGTCCCGAATTCTCGGGA
>NZ_JAGWUA010000209.1 GCF_028868675.1 Bradyrhizobium sp. | reverse complement strand
TCCGCGAACAGCGGATAGACCGTGAAGGGCAATACGCTGAGCAAGAGGCTCCAGCCGCCGGTGCGGCGCAGCGCCTCCATCAGCATCGCCCACATCACGAGGCCAGCGGCGATCACGGTTTTCGGCGCGCCGCCGAATTCCCAGCCGGCCTCCGCCGCCTTGCGCACGCTCGACATCAGCACGATGGCCGAGCCGAAGGTCAGCACGAAGCAGGCGAGATCGTACCAGGGCACACGGTCGAGCGGTGCGGTCTCGGTGCCCGGGAAGATCAGGAAGGTGAACGGCAGCATCAGGGCGATCAGGAGATAGAAATACTCCGTGTTGAGCTGGGTGTAGCCGATGAAGAAGCGCAGCGAGAATTGCTGGTTGATGCAGAGCAGGATGGTCGCAGCCGTCGCGACCACCAGTGCCCAGCGCCAGAGGCCCTGCAGCGACCGCACCCGCGTGACCTCGGCCTCCTGCAGATTCTGGATGTCGCCGTGGGGGTCGTCGAACACGATCCGCTTGGTCTGCTCCTTGGGGCCGTCGGATAGTGAAACGGAGGACATCGGCGATCCCGTCGGTTGGTGGGGCCTTGCGTTCGGACTAGTCCTCGAACCCGTTCGGCATGCCGGCCTTGGCGAGTGCGGCGGTGCGCGCCTTCATCCAGCCGTCGAGGAAGGCCTTGTCGTCCGATGGCGGGTTGCCCTTGCCGTAATCGGTCCAGGCGGCGGTCAGCACCTCCTGGCGCTTGAGCAGCTTGTTGTTGTGCGCCTCCTGGTCGTCGCTCCACTGGCCGGCTTCCTTCAGCGCCTTCACGGCGCCCGGATGCACCGGCACCACCCAGTTCCTGGTCTGGCGGTCGGCGGCAAGCCCGCTCGCGCCGGGGGTGGCGTCCTTGTAGACGTCGTAGTTGACGATCATCGCCTTGGTGATGGCGTAGACGAGGTCGGGCGACTGCGAGGCGTAGGCGACGAAGATCGGGTAAGGATAGTTGCCGAGCTCGATCGGCTTCTCCTTGGAAATGCCGGCGCCGCAGGTCGCCAGATGCGGGAAGAAGAACGAGCCGACCTTGTGCATGCGGGCCCAGCCTTCCGCGTCTGCCTTCGGCAGCGGCGGCCAGATCAGGCCGCGCGGCGAGGTTTCGGCCTCCTTGGCGGGTCCGGTGATGGTGGTGGCGAAGGCGGCGTCGACGTCGTTGTTGATCAGGCCTTTCCACATCGCGCCGTAGCTCGAGAACTCGACCGCCTTGACGTCGTTCTTGGTCAGGCCGCCGAAGGCGAGCACCGCGAGTGCGTTCTGGTTCAGCGCAGGTGAGCCGACCACGAAGCCGACGCGCTTGCCGCGGAGATCCTTGATCTCCGTGACGCCGGTGTCCCTGGCGACGCCGAGCGAGCCGGCGTTGCAATCGACCGACGACAGCACGAGCTGCAGCGGCTGCGGCCCCCATTCCTTCGCGCCGAACTCGAATACGCCCTCCTGCGCGAAATAGGTGCCGGAGCCCATCGCGGAGGAGACCGCGCGATTGGTGCGCAGCGGCTGCAGCCGCGCGACGTCGTTGCCGGCGGGCAGCACCCGCAGGTCGGTGCCGTACTTCTCCTTCATCATCTTGCCGACGGCGACCGCGATGTTGAAGCCGGCGGTGCCGGTGTCATAGGCGGTGAAGGTCAGCGTCGGCGGCAGCTTGACGTCTTCGGCGTGCGCGGCCGCAATGGAAAATCCCGCGAGCAAGATGGGCGCGAGCGCCAGCATCCGACGAATCATATCTCCCTCCCATCGTCTCCGCGTTCCCCGCGCAGACCTTGTTTTGATTGGGAGGGATCATGTCACCGGGTTCTGGCGATGGCAACGCCGCACCTAAGATGCGTCTACACGCTAGGCGCCCGTAATGACGACAGATTGTCGCGGGACGGGATGTCGGCGAGAATACGCGTCAGCTCTCGACGATGGCGATCGCCTGACCTTCGGCAACGACGTCGTCGAGCCGGACGAGAAGCAGCTTGATGGTGCCGGCTGCGGGCGAGGGCACCGGGATCTCCATCTTCATGGCTTCGATGAATGCAACGTCATCGCCATCCGCGACGCTTCCTCCAACCTCCACGGGAATTGCGCAGACGCGCCCCGCCACTTCGGTCACGATCTTGATATCTGGCATGCCAATCGCCTTTTTGTTGTCGCCGCAAAATGCCTGAGGTAGTTTCTTCTGCAAGTGGAATTTAATTCCGCAGAGTGAAATTGAGGGAACATGGGAAGACGCTCGGAGCGGTTGAGTAAGCTGGGCATGCTCGCCGGCGATGGTTCAGGCGAGGGTGACGTCATTCAGGTGGTGTCGCGCGCCTTCGACGTGCTGCGATGCTTCGAGGGTCACGAGGCGCGGCTCGGCAATCTCGAGATTTCCAACCGCTGCGGATTGCCGCGATCGACGGTGTCGCGCCTGACCCACACGCTGACGCGGATGGGGCAGCTCGTGTACCTGCCGCGCGACCAGAAATATCGGATCGGGCCGAGCGCGGTGGCGATGAGCTCCTCGATGATGAAGGGCCTGCAACTGCGCAACTTGATCCGCCAGCGCCTCGCAGACGTCGCCGAGCAATTGCCGGGTACCGTCGGCTTCGTCATCCCCGATCGCTTCCATCTCGTCTATTTCGAGTTCGCCCGCTCGGCGAGCGCGCTCGGCCTGCACGAGGTCACGGGCAGCCGGATCTCGATGGCGTCGACCGCCGCGGGCGCGGCCTATACGGCGGCGCTGCAGCCGGAGATCGGCGACGCCCTGATCGCGGAGATGGGGCGCGAAGTTCCCGATGCCGCAAAGATTCTGAAGCCGCGCATCGAGGCCAACCGCCAGTTCCTGCGCGAGCACGGCTATGTCGTGGCCTGCGGCCTGTGGAGCCCGCACATCAACGGCCTTGCTGTGCCGCTGTGGTCGCCGCAATACCAGACCGTCGTGGTGGTCACGATCGGACTGCTGGCGGCGATGTATGACGAGGAGCGGCTGCACAGGGAGGTGGCGCCGCAGATGATCGAACTGGGGCGCGCGGTGGGCGGCCTGCTGGAGGGCGCCGAGGGCGACTTCTTCAACAATCGCCTGGAGCGAAAGCCGATTCCGGTGACGGCTCATAACAACAACAAGCCCATCAAGTCGGAGGGAGTGAATGACCTGGAAGCCGGAACTCGACGAGCTCGCTCGGCGCGAAGCCTTCGCGCGCGAGATGGGAGGCGTTGACAAGGTCAAGCGACAGCATGACCAGGGCCGGCTCACCGTCCGTGAGCGCATCGACAGACTGATCGACACGACGAGCTTTCACGAGATCGGCGCCGTCTCCGGCACCGGCGAGTACGATGCGCATGGCGAACTCAGGCACGTGACGCCGGCCAACTGCATCTTCGGCCGCGCCAAGATCGACGGTCGCACCGTGGTGGTGGTCGGCGACGACTTTACCGTGCGCGGCGGCTCGGCGGACGCCTCGATCTCGGCAAAACCCCTGATGGCGGAGGAGATGGCGCACGATTTCCGCCTGCCGATCATCCGCATCATCGAGGGCTCCGGCGGCGGCGGCTCGGTCAAGACGATCGAGACCAAGGGCGCGGCCAATCTGCCGGGCGGCATCGGCGGCACGCGCTGGTACCGATTCACGATCGAGAACATGTCGCAGGTGCCGGTGGTCGCGCTGGGGCTGGGTTCGGTCGCGGGGCTGGGCGCGGCGCGGCTGGCGGCCAGCCACTATTCCATCATGACGAAGACTTCCGCGATGTTCGTCGCGGGACCGCCGGTGGTGAAGCGCCTCGGGCAGGACCTCTCGAAGCAGGACCTCGGCGGCGCCGAGATCCAGACCCGCGCCGGCGCGGTCGACCATGCGGTCGAGACCGAGGAGGAGGCGTTTGCCTGCGCGCGGCGCTTCCTGTCCTACCTGCCGTCGTCGGTTCACGAGCTGCCGCCGACGCTGCCCTGCACGGACGATCCCGAGCGCGTCGAAGAGACCTTGATGAAGGCCGTGCCGCGCAGCCGCCGGCAGGTCTACAAGATGCGTCCGATCATCGAGGCCGTCGTCGACAAGGGCTCGTTCTTCGAGGTCGCCGCCAGTTTCGGCAAGCCCGTCATCGTCGGGCTCGCGCGGCTCGAGGGCCGCGCGGTGATGGTGCTCGCGAGCGACCCCTTCCACTATGGCGGCTCCTGGACGGCGGACGCCTGCCAGAAGGTGGTGCGCTGGGTCGACTTCGCCGAGACCTTCCATCTGCCGGTCGTCTATCTCATGGACTGCCCGGGTTTCATGATCGGGCTCGACGCCGAGAAGTCGGCGACCATCCGCCATGGCGTGCGCGCGATGGCCGCGGTGAACCAGACCACGGTGCCCTGGTGCACGATCATCCTGCGCAACGCCTTCGGCGTTGCCGGCGTGGTGCATCAGCCGGCCGACCGCTTCTCGATCCGTTACGCCTGGCCGTCGGCCTATTGGGGCTCGCTGCCGCTGGAAGGCGGCATCGAGGCCGCCTACCGCGCCGACATCGACGCGGCGGAGGATCCGGCGGCGAAGCAGAAGGAGATCGAGGAACGCCTGAACAGGCTGCGCTCGCCGTTCCGTTCCGCCGAAAAGTTCTGGGTCGAGGAGATCATCGACCCCCGCAAGACGCGGTCCTTGCTGTGCGAGTTCGCGAGGCTGGCGGAGCCGCTGCGCAAGGTGGGGCCGCCGGCGAACATGACGACGAGGCCGTAGGCTTTCTCGTCATTGCGAGCGCAGCGAAGCAATCCAGCCGTGGCGGAGGCGGTCTGGATTGCTTCGGAGCTCACGCTCCTAGCAATGACGCGTCTGAGGCGGGGGCCTCCTCACGCCACCGCGGGCTTTGGCTGCCGCGAGATCGTCAGCGCAATCAGCGCGGCCACGACGCACAGCGCCCCCGCCACGAAGAACGCAGGCAGATAGCTCGCAAGCCACGTGCGCGACAGGCCGGCGCCGAAGGCGGCGGTGCCGGCGCCGAGCTGGTGGCCGGCAAAGATCCAGCCGAACACCAGATTGGCGCGCTCGGGGCCGAACTTCTGCGCCGTGAGCCGCACCGTCGGCGGCACGGTGGCGATCCAGTCCAGCCCGTAGAACATCGCAAACAGCGACAGGCCGTAGAAGGAGAAATCGCTGAACGGCAAGAACACCAGCGAGAGCCCGCGCAGCCCGTAGTACCAGAACAGGAGCCAGCGATTGTCGTAGCGATCCGACAGCCAGCCCGACAGGATTGTGCCGAAGAAGTCGAAGATGCCCATCGCCGCCAAGAGGCTCGCCGCCTGCACCTGGGGGATGCCGAAATCGAGGCACATCGGGATCAGGTGCACCTGGACGAGACCGTTGGTCGAGGCGCCGCAGATGAAGAAGGTCGCAAACAGGATCCAGAACACGCCGTTCTTCGAGGCATCGCGCAGTGTGCCGAGCGCCACCGCCGCGATGGGTGCGTTGCTGATCGGCGGCGCGGGCAGGGGCTCGCTGCCCTCGTCGCCGAACGGGCGCAGGCCGACGTCGCTCGGCCGGTCGCGCATGACGAGCGCCACGGCCGTGGCGCTGACGCCGAGCATGATGCAGACGAAGGCGAGCGCAAACCGCCAGCCGAAGCGTTCGGTGAGGCTCGCGAGCAGCGGCAGGAACACGAGCTGTCCCGTCGCGACGCTCGCGGTCATGATGCCGACCACCAGGCCTCGCCGCGCGGCGAACCAGCGCGTCGCGATGGTCGCGCCCAGCACCAGCGCGGTCATGCCGGTGCCGATGCCGATCACCACGCCCCACAGCAGCATCAATTGCCAGACCTGCGTCATGGCGAGCGAAGCGACCAGCGCGGAGACCACGATGAGCTGGGCCGTCAGCGTGACGTTGCGCAGTCCGTAGCGGTTGAGCAGCGCCGCGGCGAACGGCGCCATCAGCCCGAACAGGATGAAGCGGATCGACAGCGCGGACGAGATTTCCGCGGTGCTCCAGCCAAATTCATTCTGCAGGGGAACGATGAACACGCCGGGTGCGCCGACCGTGCCGGCGCTGATCAGCGCGGCGAGAAAGGTCACGCCGACCATCACCCAGCCATAGTGGATGTTGCGACGGAAAAGGACGACCGCGAGCCAGTTCGAGATCATGGGGCCTCGGTTGTGTGGTTCCGGAGTTCGAAGGGAGTGCCGGGTGAGATTACGACCATCATATTACGTGTCGCAAGAAAAGCAACGGCGACCGTCATGACGAATTGCCGTGTCCCGGATCAGGATTTTGAGCGAAACCGATTATGCCAACGCGGTCATTGCGAGAAGCGCAAGCGACGAAGCAATCCAGACTGTCGCCGCACTGGCAGTCTGGATTGCTTCGCTCGCAATGACGATGTGGCGGCAGCCTACCGCTTCCGGTCCAAAAACCCCTGCATCAGCCGCGTCGGCTCGTCGGTCAGGAACGACTGGCCGAACGCCTTGACGCTGAGATTGACCGACTCGGTGAGCGGCAGTTCTTCCCATTGCCGCAGCAACGCCTTCTGCGCCCGCAGCGCCTCGGGGCCGCAGGCGAGCAGGCTCTTGACGGTGTGTTCGACGGCGTCGTCGAGGCCTCCCGGCGGCGCCACAGTGTCGACCAGGCCCCAGGCCAGCGCGGTCGGCGCGTCGATGTTCTCCGCGGTCATCACCAGCCAGCGCGCGCGGCCCCAGCCGATCAGTCGCGGCAACAGCGCGGCATGGATCACCGAGGGGATGCCGACTCGAACCTCCGGCATGCCGAAACGCGCGTCAGGCGCCGCGATCCGGAAATCGCAGGCCGCAGCCACTTCCAGCCCGCCGCCAAGGCACCAGCCCGGCATCCGGGCGATCACGGGGGCGGGGAAGGCGCGCACGGCCTCGCAGAGATCGCGCAGGCGGCTGATGAAGGCTTCGGCGGAAGCCTGGTCGAGCTTTGCCATCTCCTTGATGTCGGCGCCGCCGATCATGCTCTTCTCACTCTGGCCGCGCAGCACGACCGCGCGGATGCCGCGGTCGTGCGCAAGCTGCTGCAGGCCTGCGCGCATGGCGTCCGTGACGGGCGAGCCGAGAATGTTGAGGGAACCCGCGTTGCAAATGCTGACGTGGACGACGCCCCGCGCATCGCGCGTGACGCCGCAATGGGGATTGAGCATGTCCATCGGCGGTCTCGACAGTGTGGGGTGCGCCATGCGCGCGGGTCGGCGCACTTCCTCGCCCTAACGACGCGCTTGTCAAGCTCCGCCGCCTGACCGGCCGCACCGAGGGTTTTGGTTCGCGGCAGGAACGGGACGATCCCGCGGTGCACACGCAAACCTTTTGGTCATTCGACCAAATAGGTGCAGCATTTTCCGCCGTGAAGTGCTACAAATATCATTATATGACTACAAACATGCAATGAGAGCCGGATGCGCTATTCCCGGGAACACAAGCAGGACACCCACGACCGGATCGTGAGGAAGGCCTCGGTGCGGCTGCGCGAGAAGGGCGCCCACGGCATCGGCGTCGCCGACCTCATGAAGGAGGCGGGCCTTACCCATGGCGGCTTCTACGCGCATTTCGATTCCCGCGAGGCGCTGGTGATCGAGGCCTTTGCCTATGCGATGGACCGCTCGATGGAGCACTGGAAGGAACTCGCCGAAGGGACCGCGCCGGGGAAGCGTCTGCCGTTGATGGCGGAGACCTATCTCACGGCTCTGCATCGCGACGATCCCGGCCATGGCTGTTCGATCCCGGCGCTCGGCGCCGAGATCGCGCGCGAAAGCCCGAAGACGCGCAGGGCGTTTGCCGCCAAGATCGACGAGATGATCGACATGATGGCCGATCAGATCACGGGAGTGCCGCGCAAGGCGGCGCGCAAACAGGCGATCGCGACGCTCGCCACCATGGCCGGCACGCTCTTGCTGGCGCGCATCGCCGGCTCCGGCGAATTGTCCGACGAGGTGCTCAAGGCCGGCAGGGACGGCGCGGTCGAGAGTGCGCGCAAGACGCCCGCGAAGAGGCCGCGGCAGAACTAGATCGGGATGTTGTAGATTTCATGGGGCGGTGAGCGTGGCCTTTCCGATAGGTTTGGGTTTCCTCGCTCGAACCCACGGAGAGTCAGATGCAAGCATCGACCATAGGCACGCCCACCGCCGGCCATAATGGCACAATTTTTGTTGCGATCGAACTCAGCCAGAAGACATGGCTGGTGACGCTGCACAG
>NZ_JAGWUA010000208.1 GCF_028868675.1 Bradyrhizobium sp. | reverse complement strand
TGACGCACATCCTGGTCACCCACACCCATCGCGACCATTCGCCCAACACACCTCGGATCAAGCAGGCGACGGGGGCGACGGTCTACGCCGAGGGGCCGCACCGCGCCTCGCGCCCGCGCTTCGAGAGCGAGAAGCACAATCCTGAATCCGGCGCCGATCGCGAGTTTGCGCCCGATGTGGCGGTTGGCCATGGCGCGATGATCGAGGGCGCCGGCTGGCGGCTGGAGGCCGTGGCGACGCCCGGCCACACCGCCAACCACCTCGTTTTCGCCTGGCCCGAGCGAAAATTCTCCTTCGTCGGCGACCACGTGATGGGCTGGTCGACCTCGATCGTGGCCCCGCCGGACGGCTCGATGATCGACTATATGGACTCGCTCGAGCGGCTGGCGGCGCGCGAGGAGGATCTGTATTTCTCGGGCCACGGCGGCGAGATTCCGGAAGGGCCGCGCTATGTGCGCTTCCTGATCCGGCATCGCAAGGCGCGCGAGGCCTCGATCCTGCACCGCCTCGCCAAGGGCGAGGCCGACATTCCGACCATGGTGCGGGCGATCTATATCGGCATCGACCCGAGGCTGACCACTGCGGCCGGCTATTCCGTGCTGGCGCATCTGGAGGACCTCGTCGCGCGCGGCGTGGTGGCGACGAATGGCGATCCCGTGATCACGGGGACGTATCGGATGGCGTGAGGGCGAATGGCGAATAGGGAAGGCAGCCTTCCATTCGCTACTCGCCATTCGCTGCCTTCACTTCTTCACCGTCCTCGCCGCCGGCTTGGCCGGCGCCACCGGCGTCTTCTTCACCGGCTTGAGCGCATCGGCGTCGGCGACGGTGTTGAGCTCGTCGATGAACTTGCTGACGCGCGCGGCGTTGCTGCCGAGGTCGCTGTCGAAATAGCGCGAGGCGGAGCGGATGTCGACGCGGGAATCCTCGCCTTCCGCCGCAACCCTGATCGAAACGTCCTCACGGAATCCCATGATCGGGGTCCGCGCCACCGCCTCGATGCGGCCGACGCGGCGCTGCGGCTGCGGCGCGCGCTCGTCGATGACCAGCCATTTGCGCTTGTGGACGATCTGCAGCGCCAGCGCATAGGCGCGGTCGACCGGGATTTCGAGTTCGACCGGCTCGATGTCGGGATAGAACTGCCGCTGCTGCTCGGCCGAATAGAGGCCGGCATAGACGGCCGGGTTGGCGCCGTCGCCGGTGCGCAAGCGAGCCAGCGCCTCGAAGCGCGGGGGGTCGATCGGATCGGTGGTGATGTCGTGGATCTGCGGCAGGCTGCGGTATTGCAGTCCGAGATAGGCGGGATAGGCGAGCACGATGGCGTCGATCAGGAAGGCGAGCAGGATCCGCGCCATGCCGCGTGAGCCGTTCTGCCAGATCGCGGCGAAGCCCGCGAGCCCGAACAGGATGGAGAGACCGGCGATCGCCAGCCCGCCGAGGAAGGTCGCGAGCGCCGGCTTGATCTCCAGGAAGCCGAAACGGACGATGATGATCGAGACGATGACCGCCACCACCGCGAATACCGCCAGATTGCGCGCCCAGGTAGCGAGGCTGGACACGGGCTCGGACTGGTAGGGAGCGGAAAATCTGCGGGCCATAGTGCTGATCACCGTTTCGGTCGCCCTGACGGACCTCGTTTCCGGCGACGGGATGAAGCTGACCTAGCGCATTTTCCGCAGAACTGTGAAGCGGTTTATCCCGGCGGGCTCCCGGCAGGGGCGCTTCAGGCCCAAGGCGTGGCGGATCGAGCCGCAAGGCTGTCTTCGAGCCCTCCAACGAAAGGAGCGCGCCGGCAAGGCACGCCCCTTTTTGGTCGTCGCGCTACGGCCTGCCGGTCAGTGCGTGACCAGCGGGCAGGCCGAATCGGAGAGCTTTCCGAACGCCTCCTCGCCGGACATGGTCTGGACCAGGCGGTAGTAGTCCCACGGATATTTGGATTCCTCGGGCTTCTTCACCTGCATGATGTACATCTCGTGCTCCATCAGCCCGTCAGCGCGAATCTTGCCGTTGCTGGTGAACATGTCGTCGATCTTCATCTTGCGGAGCTGTGCCATCACCTTGTCGGCATCCGTCGAGCCCACCGCCTTGACCGCGTTGAGATAGGTGATGGTCGCCGAATAATAGGCGGCCTGGTTCATGGTCGGTTCGCGCTTGGTCTTCTCGTAATAGCGCTTGGCGAAGGCGCGGGTCTTGTCGTTGAGATCCCAGTACCAGCCGGTGGTGAGATAGAGGCCCTGCGCCGCCTTCAGGCCCAGGCTGTGGATGTCGCTGATGAAGGCGAGCAAGGCCGCGGGCTTCATCGTCTTGGCGATGCCGAACTCGTCGGCCGCCTTGATCGAGTTGGTGAAGTCGTTTCCTGCATTGGCAAGCCCCAGCACCTGCGCGCCGGAATTCTGGGCCTGCAGCAGGTAGCTCGAGAAGTCCGAGGTCGACAGCGGCACGCGCACGGCGCCGACGACCTTGCCCCCGTTGGCCTCGACGACCTTGGAGGCGGCTTCCTGCAACTGGGTGCCGAAGGCGTAGTCGGCGGTGAGGAAGAACCAGGTCTTGCCACCCTGCTTCACCATCGTCTTGGCGGTGCCGTTGCCGAGCGCGGTGGTGTCGTAGGCGTAGTGCACCGTGTAGGGCGTGCAGTCCTTGCCGGTGAGCGAGGCGCCGGCCGCGCCGATCGCGATGAAGGGAATCTTCTTTTCCTTGGCCACGTTGGCCATCGCGAGGTTGACGCCGGTGTTCGATCCGCCGAGGACCATCGTGACGCCGTCACGGTCGGCCCATTCACGAAACTTCTGCGCTCCCACGTCCGGCTTGTTCTGGTGGTCGGTGACCATGAACTCGATCTTGTTGCCGAGGACGCTGCCGCCGAAATCGTCGATTGCCATCTTCGCGGCCTCGACGCCTCCGGGCCCGATCACGTCGGCATAGAGGCCGGACATGTCGTCGATGTCCCCGATCACCACTTTGTTATCGGCGGCCTGGGCCGCCGTGGCCATCGACGCGGCAATCAACCAGGGAATGGTTCGTATTACGATAGATTTCATCCTCGGCGTTCCTCTGCTTCTCTTCTGGAAGTGCGGCGGGAAGTTAGGGAGCCTCCGCGCAGCTTCCTATTGGTCTTTCGTCGCTGTCGCGATCGCCAAATGAAAATCCGGCCCCTGCTTGATGCAGGAGCCGGATCGAGACTCTCGAGCGCTTACGGTGTTGAAGCTCAAGCCGCCGCGTTCGGGAAGCGGTAGTCCTTGAACTGGTCGCGCAGCGCCGTCTTCAGGATCTTGCCGGTCGCGGTGTGCGGGATGCCCTCGACGAAAGCGACGTCGTCGGGCATCCACCACTTCGCGATCTTGCCGTCCATGAACTTCAGGATATCCTCCCGCGTCGCGCTCTGGCCCTGCTTGAGCTGCACGATCAGCAGCGGGCGCTCGTCCCATTTGGGGTGGAACACGCCGATCACGGCCGCTTCCGCCACCGCGGGATGGCCGATCGCGAGGTTCTCGAGGTCGATCGAGGAAATCCACTCGCCGCCGGACTTGATCACGTCCTTGGAGCGGTCGGTGATCCGCATGTAGCCGTCCTGGTCGACGGTGGAGACATCGCCGGTGTCGAAGAAGCCCTCGTCATCGAGGATGTTGGTGTCGAGTCGGAAATAGCCCTTGGCGACCGCGGGACCGGACACCTTCAGGCGGCCGAACGTCTTGCCGTCCCAGGGCAGCTCCTTGCCGCTGTCGTCGGTGATCTTCATCTGCACGCCGAAGGGCGGATAGCCCTGGGTCTGCAGCACGTCGAGCCGGGCGTCGCCGGTCAGGCCGGAGAATGGCGGCTTCAGTGCGGCCACCGTGCCGATCGGACTCATCTCGGTCATGCCCCAGGCGTGACGCACGCCCACGCCCATGTCGACGAAGGACTTGATCATGGAGCGCGGCATGGCCGAGCCGCCGCACACCACCATGCGGAGGTCGGGCAGCTTGAGATTGTTGGCGGCCATGTGCTGCAGCAGCATCAGCCACACCGTCGGCACGCCGGCGGTATGCGTCACCTTCTCGGTCGAGAGCAGTTCGTAGACCGAAGCGCCGTCGAGCTTGGCGCCGGGCATTACCAGCTTGGTGCCCTGCGAGGGCGCCGAGAAGGCGATGCCCCAGCTGTTGGCGTGGAACAAGGGAACCACCGGCAGCATTGTCTCCGAGGCGCTGGTGCCGAGTGCGTCGACATTGTTGGCCATCAGGGCGTGCAGCACGTTGGAGCGATGCGAATACAACACGCCCTTGGGGTCGCCGGTCGTGCCCGAGGTGTAGCACATCGCGGCGGCGGTGTTCTCGTCGAAGGTCTTCCACTTGAACTTGCCGTCCGCCTGCGCGATCCAGTCCTCATAGGCGACCGCGTTCTTGAGCTTGGTCTCCGGCATGTGCGCCTTGTCGGTGAGTACGACGTAGCGCTCGACGCTCGGCAGCTTGTCGGCGAGCTTCTCCAGGATCGGCACGAAGGTGATGTCGGTCATCACGATGCGGTCCTGGGCATGGTTGACGATCCAGGCGATCTGCTCGGGGAAGAGGCGGGGATTGACGGTATGGCAGACGGCGCCGATGCCCATGATGCCGTACCAGACCTCGAGATGGCGCCAGGTGTTCCAGGCAATGGTCGCGACGCGGTCGCCGAACTTGATGCCGTCGCGCTCCAGCATCTGCGAGACCTTGAGCGCACGGCCGTGGATTTCGGCGTAGTTGGTGCGATGGATCGGCCCTTCGACCGACCGCGTGACCACCTCCTGCTTGCCATGAATCTTCGCGGCGTGTTCGATGATCCGGTGGCAGAGCA
Organism: Bradyrhizobium sp.; assembly: GCF_028868675.1. GTDB lineage: Bacteria > Pseudomonadota > Alphaproteobacteria > Rhizobiales > Xanthobacteraceae > Bradyrhizobium. The sequence goes on along the minus strand of NZ_JAGWUA010000208.1, from coordinate 3,345 downwards.
GGGGCCAATCTTGCATCAAACCAAGCATTCCGACGTTCCTCCGAGTGTGTTCGCTGGACGTGTGACCGCCCTCAGCGCTGGGGCCAAGAATTGCGATGAATTTTAGCCTGCGGAACCATCGCCGCAAATGGTCTTGTCGCGGCTTTATGTCCGTGGGCGCCGCAATGGTTACCGCCGCGGCCGGGCTGTTGCTGGCGCTCGCGGAGCCCGCGGCCGCGCGGAAATATTTCCCACCGCTCGATCTGTTCGCCGACGGCCCGCCCAGGCTGCGCGGCAACGTTCACGCGACCCGGATTCCCCTGCCGCGGCCGCGCCCTCCGGAAGCGGCCAAAATAGTGACCGAAAAGCCGGTCTCCGGGAAGCCGGGAACAGAGCCGCCGACCACGAACAAGACCGCCTCCGACAAGCCGACGGATCAGGCCACGCCTGCCGAGCGTCCCGCCTCGGCCTGCCGGCTGGCGCTGACCGAGGAGGTCGCGATTGCACCCAGCATTCCCGACATCAGCGGCCCCGGCGGTTGCGGCGGCGAGGACCTGGTGCGGCTGGAGGCGGTCGTGCTGCCGGACAGGCGCAAGGTCGCGGTCAAGCCGGCGGCCGTTCTCCGCTGCAGCATGGCGGCCGCAATTGCGGACTGGGTGCGCTCCGACATGGCGCCGCTGGCCTCGCAACTCGGCTCGACCGTCAGCGATCTCGACAATTTCGATTCCTTCGAGTGCCGCGGCCGCAACCGCGTCGCCGGCGCCTTGCTGTCCGAGCACGGCCGCGCCAACGCGCTCGACGTCCGCGCGGTCGGGCTCGCCAACGGGCAATCAATCGGCCTGACAGATCGCACCGTGCCGCGCGAGGTGCGCGAGCGCGTGCTGCAATCGGTCTGCGCGCGATTCACCACCGTGCTTGGGCCGGGGTCGGACTGGTATCACGAGGATCACATCCATCTCGACCTGGCACAGCGGCGCAACGGCTACCGGATCTGCCAGTGGAACGTCTGGGATCCGCTGCCGCACGTTGCCCCTATGCTGCCGGCCGAGCGGCCCGAGGACGCCCCGCCACGCGAGGTCGCGGCCCAATCGGAGACCACGAAGAAAGACGCGGACGCGCCGGCGGAGAAGTCCGCCGCTGAATCCGACGAGGCCAAGCCCGCGCGGATGCCGCCAACAAGAAAGCGCCGGTAAAACCGGCGCCTTCAAGAATTCCTGCAGGAGTTCGTGGACGAAGGCGTCAGATGCCGCCGGCCTGACCGTTACCGGCGGCGCCGCCCTGCAGCGCGATCCGCGAGTTGTACGGGGAGTCGCCATGCTTCGGCTCGAGCACCACCACGATGGTGCCGACCTTGACGCGGTTGTAGAGATCGATCGCGTCCTCGTTGGTCAGGCGGATACAGCCCGACGAGATCGAGGCGCCGATATATTCCGGCTGGTTGGTGCCGTGGATGCGGAACAGCGTGTCCTTGCCGCCCGAATAGAGATACATCGCGCGCGAGCCCATTGGATTGTCGGGGCCGGGCGCCACGAAGGTCGGCACGCCCAGGCGCGAGATTTCGCCGGGGGTCGGATGCCAGGCCGGCCATTCGGTCATGCTGCCGATCTTGGCGATGCCCGACCAGGCCATGGCCTCTTCGCCGACGGTGATGCCGTAACGGATCGCCTTGCCGCCATCCATCACGTAATAGAGGTAGTGGTTGTCGGAATCGACCACGATCGAGCCCGGCGCTTCCTTGCGGTGATACTCGACGATGGCACGGCGGAACGGCTCTGCGACCGGCGTCTTCACGTAGGTCGTCTTGGCCAGATATTCCTTGTCGCGCGGCTTGAAGCTTTGCGTGTTGGTCGCCTCGAATTGCGTGGCCTGCATGCAGCCCGACAGCATCAGGCCGGCAGCCAGAATCCCAAACTTTACCTTCAGCGACGACATGGCCTGGTTCCAAAACAAGATCGAAACAACCGTTCCGCAGGCATCGAGCTCGGCGCCCGATTTCCACGATTCCATTAATTTCATTATCGTCGAAATCTGCCACAATTCCAGCGTTTAGGACCTTATCCCGCGCTGCGAGACCCCGGCTGTGGCTTTTTTGCCGCAAGGTTTGAGATCTCGGGCCGATTTCCGGGCAGGGGATGCCGAATGGCCGAATCCGTGCCACGTTCGCGCCACGGGACGGCCACAAATGCGAACGGGCGTTAATGTGGTTGTCATCATGAACTCGTCAGAATCGCGCTAAGCCGCACCGACCCCCTGCTGGAGTTGTTCATGTTTTCGGTGTTTGTTCCCTCCGGCGCCTCCCTCAGGAAGGCTGTGGTCGACGATCTTTCGGCGCTTCCGGACAATGCGGTCTGGATCGACCTGGTCAACCCGACCGCCGGGGAGGACAAGGCGGTCGAACGGCTGGCGGGCATCGCGATCCCGACCCGCGAAGACATGCAGGAGATCGAGATCTCCAGCCGGCTCTACATCGAGAACGGCGCCCGCTACATGACGGCGACGCTGATGTGCCACTCCGACACCGACATGCCCCGGACCACGGCGGTGACCTTCATCCTCGGCGATCATCGCCTGGTGACGGTGCGCTACGACCAGCCCAAGCCGTTCGCACTGGTCGAGGCCAAGCTCGCCCGTTCCTGCGCACCGGCCATCAGCGGCGAGATGGTGCTGATGGAGCTGCTCGATGCCGTGATCGACCGCTGCGCCGACATCCTGGAGCGCTGCGGCGCCGAGGTCGACCAAGTCTCGCACGACATCTTCGAGCCGGAGAGCGAGCGTCACGGCCACGCCAAGCGATATTCCCAGATCCTGATCGCGATCGGCCGCAAGGGCGACCTGACCTCCAAGGTCCGGGAGAGTCTCGTCTCGATCGGCCGTATCGTCACCTTCCTCTCGGCGGTGGTGGAGGGGGTCAAATGGTCGAAGGACATGCGCGAGCAGCTCAAGACCATGCAGCGCGACGTCGGCTCGCTGACCGACCACGCCTCCTATCTCTCCAACAAGATCACCTTCGTACTCGACGCCATGCTCGGTGTCGTCAATCTCGAGCAGAACAACATCATCAAGCTGTTCTCGGTCATGGCCGTCGTGTTGATGCCGCCGACGCTGATCGCCTCGATCTACGGCATGAACTTCAAAGTGATGCCGGAACTCGAATGGGTGCACGGCTACCCGATGGCGCTCCTGATGATGCTGGCTGCCGCCATCGTGCCCTACTATCTCTTCAAGCTGAAGAAATGGCTTTAGCAAGATGGCTACCGATCCCTTGCGCCGATCGCGTCGAGAAGGTGAACGCCGGCTTGCGCCGCTCGCCTGAATCCGCCTTCTCCGGCGTTGCGTTCCCGGCCCCAATTCCTCAGCTAAAATTTG
>NZ_JAGWUA010000025.1 GCF_028868675.1 Bradyrhizobium sp. | reverse complement strand
GCGAAGACGTCCGCCTCAGCGACGCCGGCGGTTAGTTTTTTTCCACACGCAATCTCGTGCCCCGGACGCAGCGCAGCACGTAGTCGTAGAGTGGGCAAAGCGAAAGCGTGCCCAGGATTGGTGGGCACGGCGCTTTGTGCCCTCGCCTACCCTACGAAGTCTTGCCTAGAAGCGCTACTTCGTCTCGGCGCTGGCCATTGCCGGGCGCACCGGATCGCCTTCGCGCAAGAGCGCGCCGGCGCGGGCGACGACGATGTCGCCTTCGTTGAGGCCTTCGCGGATCTCGACCTGGCCGCCGGACAACAGCCCCATCTCGACGCGCTTGGTCTCGACGCGGTTGCGGCGGATCACCTGCACCACGGTGCCGGCGGGCGAGTACTGCACGGCGGTGAGGGGAACGGCGACGTTGCAGCTCTGCCCGGTCTTGATCAGCGCGCGCCCGGACGCGTTGATCAGGAGTCGCCGCGGCGTCGAGATGCCGATATAGACCATGCCCTGCTGGATGGCGGGCTGGATCGTCGGTCCGATGCGCCGCACCTTGCCGTCGAGGTCGCCGGCGCCGGCGATGCGTACCGTGGCCTGCTGGTTCACCGCGAGCTTCCGCACGTCCGAGGTCGGCACCAGCCCGACCAGGTCATACTCGCTCCGCGTGACGATCGAGAACAGCGCTTCGCCGCGGCCCGAGGCCGGCGCGCCGATCTGCGCGGTGGAGGCCGAGATCACGCCGGCCACCGGCGCGGTGACCTGCACCGTGCCGCCTTCGGGCAGCGCGAGCTTCGCCAGGAGCTGGCCGGCGTTGACGGTGTCGCCGGCTTCGGCCAGCACGTCCGCAACCTTCAGTCCCGGCCGCTCCGGACGCACCGCGGTCTCGTCGCGGGCGATGATCGTGCCGGACGCCTCGACGATGTCGTTGAAGCAGGACTTTGCCGCCTTCAGCACCGTGACGGCCGGGCCCCTGGGCGCATCGTTCTCGGCGGCCGCCGCGGACTGGACGCCGAGCAAGAGAAGGCCGGCGAGGGCGGGCAGAATCGGGCGGGTCATATGACGCATCGGCATGTCCGAGTGTGTGGCTGGCCTGTTCGAATAGCAGATGGCGGCGGGCCGGACCATGGCCGGCTCGGGAGGCGGGTGCGATGCCGCAGCCAGCAGCAGCAGGAAGTCCCTGATTGGTCGCGCGATCGGAGCCGAGGTTCGCCGGTGCCCTGCGCGGCCGTCGCAATCGGCCTGTACCAAAGCGCAGGTCGCCGCCCTAATTTTGATCTGCCGGATGGGCTGTATTGGAGTAGGGTTGGGGCGGCGCCGTCGCCGTGCGACAGCCGGGGTCGATGGCCGAAGGGCCGCGCGCATCAGAGGTCGAGGGGATCATGCAGCGCTTCGTCTGTGAGCAGAACATCGCTCATTTCGAAAGACTGTTGAACGAGACGGCGGACCCGACGGTCGAGCGCACCCTGCAGTCCCTGCTGGCCTCGGCGCGGCGCGACCTCGCGCTGCTGAACTCGGCCGCGACCGGCGCCGATCCCTCGCCCCTGGAGCAGCGAAGGCGCCAGCATGCCGATGTGGCGGGGATCCGGCGGCAGTTTCAGCCGGAGTTCGACCAGTCGCCGCATCCCTACATGCTGCTGGATCCCGGTCCGGGGCTGACCATCGTCGACGTCAACGACGCCTATGCGGCGGCGACCTTCACCCGCCGCGCCGACGTCGCCGGCAAGTCGCTGTTCGAGATCTTTCCCGACAATCCGGACGATCCGCTCGCCGACGGCGTCAGCAATCTCTACACGTCGCTGAGGATCGTCGGCGAGACCGGCCGGGCGCACGCCATGGCAGTGCAGCGCTACGACATCCGCGACGCCGGCGGGGCCTTCGTCGAGCGCTACTGGCAGCCGATCAATTCGCCGCTGCATGACGGCGCCGGCCAGCTGGTGTTCCTGCTGCATCACGTCGAGGACGTGACGGCGCAGATGAAGGAGCGAAGTCGGGCGTAGCCGGACGAGGCGAAACCTAGCGCAGCCGCTCGCCGAGCAGCTTGCCGGTCGTGCGGTTGATCAGGTGCAGCCGCGTGCAGGCCGGACAGGCGACCGAGATGTGCGTCTCCGCGACATCGGCCGGCGCGTCGGTCAGCCGGTGCTGCACGTTCATGCCGGTCGCCGGGCATTTGAAGACGATTTGACGGTCCATATGCGGCAATATGACCAGCCCGGGCCGCCGCCAAAACTACGGATGTTTACTTAGGTTTTGCCGGGACATCGCCGCAAGGCACCATGGCGGCCAAACCGGTGGTCCGGTGCAGACTGACGGGGAATTTTGCCAAGAACGGCCCGCGCCGGAACGGGTGCTCGCGGCGCTTGATGGCGGGCGGAAATCGGCGCAGGTTTGCACCTGCTCGACGTCTTGACGAACTGACCCCGGGGCCGGACCCATGTTGACCACGCCGAAGGCCTTCATCGTCTTCTCGATCCTCGCCGTGATCGGCGCCGTGCTGGTGATCGGCCCGCGCGAGCTGCGGGATCTCGTAACCGGCGGCACGAAGACCGAGCTTGCCCGCGTGAAGCCGGAGGCCAAACCGGAGACCAGGCCTGAGACCCGGGCGGAGACCAGGGTCGCCGCCGCCGGCGCGCCGGTCGCACCGACGGCCGAGGCCAAGGTCGAAACCAAGCCCGCCGATTCCAAATCCGCCGACTCCAAATCTGCCGACTCCAAGTCCGCCGACTCCAAGTCCGCCGATTCCAAGCCCGCCGCCGTGCAGGCCGCGCCTGCCGCACCTCCCGCCGCGTCGACGCCGGCGGCCGGCACGCTCGCCGCGACCGCAAAGCAGGCCGCCGCGCTGCCCAATGTCGCCCCGCTCGCACCGGCGCCGAAGCAGGCCGGGCCGAGCTTCGACGTCGCGCGCGTCGGCGACGATGGCGTCGCCGTCATCGCCGGCCGCGCCGCGCCCGGCGCGCGCGTCGAGTTGATGCGCGACGGCCAGGCGCTCGACACCGTGGTCGCCGACGGCAGCGGCCAGTTCGTCATGACCCCGCCAAAGCTGCCCGGCGGCAGCTACGAGCTGTCGCTGCGCGCGAAGTCGCCCGATGGCGCGGTGACGCAATCCACGGCAAAGGTGCCGGTGACGCTCGCCGAGGCGGCGCCGCCGCCCGCGCGCCCCGCCCCGCGCGCCAGCGTCGCCGCCGCATCCGACGCTGACGCGGTGGCGCCGAAGGCCGCGCTCGCGGATGCCCCGACCGGCGCGCTCGCCGCCAGCCGCGCGAGCCGCATCGTTTCCCGCGGCGACAGCCTGTGGGCGATCAGCCGCCGCACCTATGGCGACGGCGCGCGCTATTCGCTGATCTTCAACGCCAACCGCGACAAGATCCACAACCCCGACCTGATCTATCCCGGCCAGACCTTCGTGCTGCCGCATAATTGAGGGCGGAGCTTCTTCCCTTCTTCCCTTGCGGGAGAAGGTGAAGGGACGCGCTTGCGCGCGTGCGTTCTTCGCCATCCCGCCGCCGAAAAGCCTGGAACTTTCAGTTCCCTCGCGCGTCATCGCCGTGACGTGGTGCGGCGTTCGAGCGGAGGAAGGAACCGTGTCGAGGTCTCGCGGGACAGCGGCGCTCGCCGGCATGGCGCTGGTCGCATTCGCGCTGGCCGGCTCGACCGCGGCCGAGGCCGGCTTCCGCATTCGCGGCGGTCCGGTCGGCGTGCTGCGCTCGGCGATGGGGCGCATGCTCGGCATCGCCGGCATCCGCCATGCGCGCATGCATGTGCGCCACGGCCGCATCCGCACCGCGATGCATCCGCAGGACCTGCGCGGCGCGGTCGATGCCGCGCGGCCGCTCTCCAGCGCTGCCGTGCGCGGGCAATTGACCGCGGTCGCGGCGCTCGCCGGCTGGCATGGCGGTCGCGCGCGGGCCGGCTGGTGGGCGCATGCCGACGGCTCCTACGGCTGGGTCGGTCCGCTGTTCTGGCCGTTCGCCGACGACGATCTCCTCGATGCCGTCCTCTTCGGCAGCGGCGCGTCCTTCTGGTCCTACGGCTACACCGACATCCACGCCGCGGTGTTTTCGCCTTACGCGCCGGCCGAACTGTCGGCGTTCGCTTCGCCGCGCCGCTCGCGAAGGGTGCCGCCGCTGGAGCGGTTCTGCGGCACCGAGGAGAGCGATGGCGGCCTGCCGGTCGAGCGCATCACGAAGGCGATCGAGCCGAACGAGGCGCAGGCCGCCGCGCTCGATGATCTCGCCACCGCCTGGCGCACGGCGGATGCGATCATCCGCACCCACTGCCAGACGCAGGGAGCGCTAACCGGCCTCGACCGGCTCGGCGTGATGCGGGCGCGCATCGAGGCGATGCTCGAGGCGGCCGCCGTCGTCGCGCCGCCGCTCGCGAAGTTCGACGAGCTCCTGGAGCCGAAGCAGGAAAAGCGCATCGCCGCGCTCGCCGCTCCGCCGCGCCTGATGCAGGCCGCGAACAGGCCGCCGCCGCAATTGCCGACGGCCTGCCAGGCCGCCTTGTCGGCTGATCGGCCGCAGCAGCCGCAGGACCAGCGCGCGCAGATGCAGCAGGCGCTGCAGATGGAGCAGCAGGCCAGGCAGTTCGCGGCCTCGCAATGGCCGATCGACGACATCGCCGCCAGCCTGCACCTCGACGTGACCCAGCGCGCCGCGCTCGAAGTGCTGGAGGACACGGCCCTGCGCTTCCTCGATCCGCTCAATGCCGCCTGCCCGCGCGAGCCGCTGGCGACCATGCCGGCCCGCCTCGCCGCGGTGAAGGCGCGCCTCTCCGCCATGCTGCAGGCCGTGAAGGACACGAGCGACGCGCTCGACGACTTCAACTACAACCTCAGCGACGAGCAGAAGGCGCAGTTCGAGGCGCTGGGGCCGAAGCGGACCGCGAGCGATCTGCCAGCCGCGCGCGGCGCCGTGGCGGAGGGTCGGGGAGGCGGGTAGCCGCGAACTCGGCACTCGCTGGACTCGCAACCTTCCCGCTGCCCGAGGCAAGTGAGCCATCGTATCGCCGGCTCCGGCACGGGGACGAGCCAAAGCACAGGCGATGGCCACTTGATTGCAATGATATCCTGCCTATGATATACGTTCATAAATAGGATATCCTGGAGGCTGCGATGCAGGTTTCCAAGTGGGGCAACAGCCTCGCAATTCGCCTGCCCAAAGCGCTGGTCGAAGCGCTGAAGCTCTCGCCCGGAGACGAGCTCGACGTGGTGGAAGCCTCGAAAGGCCGGATCTCGGTGGAAAAGGTCGATAAGCGGGCGGAGTTTCTCCGGCAGGTCGACCAGTTCCGGTTTCCTCTGCCCGAAGGTTACAAGTTCGATCGTGACGAGGCGAACGAGCGGTGAGCCCGTTCTTCGATAGCAATATCCTCATCTATGCTTATTCGACCGACGTTCGGCGCCACCGGGCATTGGCCACGATTGCCGGTGGCGGCGTCATCAGCGCACAGGTGCTCAACGAGTTCACCAACGTGCTGCGCAACAAGCAGAAGCAGGATTGGCCGGTCATCGAGGCTGCCGTCCGGTCCATCCGGTTTCGCTTTCCCGATATCGTGCCGCTTACCGCCGACATCCACGCCACAGCACTCGTTCTCGCAAGCAATCACGCGCTTGCATTCTATGACGCGCTCATCGTTGCCGCCGCGATCGAGGCCGGCTGTGACACGCTCTACAGCGAAGACATGCAGCACGGCCGCAGCATCGGCGGGCTCTCGATCGTCAATCCATTTTTCGGGAGCGTGCCGTGAACGCTCAAACCCTCGTCGCAAAAGTCTGGAAGCTGGCGCGCGGCGCGCGTGACTGAGTCCTTCGATCGGACAACGCTGCCCGGCCCCCTCAGCCACAAAATGTAATATAATACCTTTCTGTGGCGACGGCCCGGCCCTCTTTTCACTGTGCATGGGGTTGAACCGCAGATTTTGACGGGCAGACCCCCGTCCTCACATCCGCGCCCGCGCCGCCGCCGCATCGGCCACGCCGCCACCGGCCTCGGCCGCCTCGTGCCAGCTCAGGATCTCCATCGCCAGCACCGGGTGGTTGAAGCCCTTGAGCTGGAGATCGTCGAGCGGCCGCGCTTCGACGAATGGCTCGACCATGCCGTAGACGCGGCGGCTCGCCACGATCTGGCCGGCCTTGGCCTCGTCGCAAAGCCGCGAGGCGAGGTTGGTGACGCTGCCGATCGCGGCATATTCCAGCCGCTGCTCGAAGCCGATCTGGCCGAGCGTGGCGTAGCCGAGCGCAATGCCGACGCCGAAGCCGAGCGAATGGCCGCGGTTCTTCCACTTCTCGGTCAATGCGCCGATCGTGTCGCGCATCTCCACTGCCATCTTCACCGCGCGCCTCGTGTGGTCGGCAAATTGAATGGGCGCGTTGAACAGGATCATCACGCCGTCGCCGGCGTAGCGGTCGAGCGTGCCCTCGTAGCGGAAGATCAATTCGCCGAGCGCGGCGTGATATTCGCGCAGCACGTTCATCGCCTCTTCCGGCTCGGTCGTCTCGGTGAAGGCGGTGAAGCCGCGCAGGTCGCAGAACACCACGGTGACCTCCCGGCGGTGGCTGTCGAGCAGCGCGTCGTGGCCGTCGGAGGAGGCGATGAGCTGGGCCACCTGCGGCGCGAGGAAGCGCTCCAGCCGCTTGATGCGGCCGATCTCGCCGAGCTGCTTCTCGACCCGCTCCTCCAGCGAGCGATTCCAGTTCTTGAGCTGCTCGGTTTGCTCCTTGAGCTTTGCCGCCTGCTGCTGCACGGTGTCGTGCGCGGCCGCGAGTTCGCGGCCCTTGTGGTCGACCTCGGTGAACAGGCGCGCATTGCGCATCGCCAGCACCGCCTGGTTCGCGAAGGTGCGCATCAATCCGGTCAGGCCCGGCGCGAACTCGCCGGCGGCCCGGCGCAGCACCACCAGCGCGCCGAGCGTGCCCTGCTGGTCGAGGAGCGGCACCGCCAGCACCGAGTGGAAGCCGGCCTTGACCGCGACGTCGCGCAAGGGCTGCCCGGCGGCGCGGTCGAGATCGGCGATCGCGATCGGCTCGCCGCTCTGGGCGGCATCGCTCAGGATGTTGGTGCCTTCCTCGATGGTGAGATGGGCGCCGTCGGCGGCGCGGTCGATGCCGTTCGCCTCCACCAGCGTGAAGCGGTGCGCGTCGGCGTCATAGCCGTAGATCAGCACCGCGTCGGCGTGGCTGATCTCCAGCGCCCGGGCGGCGATCGTCGGCAGCACGGCGCCGAGATCGAGCGAGGAGGCGACCGCGCGGCCGACCTCCTCGAGCACCTTCAGCTCGTTGATGGACTGCGCGAGGTCGCGCGTGCGCTCCTCGACTTTGGATTCCAGGTTAGAGTAGGTCTCCTGCAGCTGGCCGGCCATGCTGTTGAACTGCCTGGCCAGCCCCTCCAACTCGTCGGCGGTCTTGACGTCGATGCGGTGGCTGAAATCGCCTTCGCCGAGGCGGTGCGCGCCGGCGCTGAGCGCGTGGATCGGGATCAGCATGCGTCGCGCCAGGAACGCGCCGGCGAGGATCGCGACCAGGAGGCCCATGCCGATCAGAAGCGCGATGCGCACGAGCTGGTCGCGGATGGGGTTGAGCGCCTGCGCCGCCGGCTGCTCGACCAGCACGGTCCAGCCGAGCTTTGGCACCGGGCTTGCCGCGGTCAGCACGGCGTGGCCGTTGACGTCGGTGCCGGAGGAGACCGGCTCGCGATCGGCGATGGCCTCCGCCACCTGCGACAGTCTTGCCAGATCCCGGCCGACCTCGGGTCCCCTCGAGGAAGCCGCCAGCACCTTGCCGTGCGGATCGACCACGTAGGCCGACGCGACCTTGCCGACCTGGGTGTCGGACAGGAAGTCGGCGAGGAAGGAGAGATCGATGTCGGCGACGGTGACGCCGGCATTGAAGCCCGAATGCGCCACCGAGATCGACATGAAGGGGTGTCCCTCCGAGAAATAGGCGGGCGCGTAGCTCAGCCCGTGGGTCACGGTGTCGATGAAGCGCAGGTCGCGCGACAGGTCCGCATTGCTGCCGACGGTCGCCGACACCCGCGACAGGCGCAGCACCTCGCGGCCCTCGCCGTTGAGCTGGGAAAGCTGGCTCACCGCGGCGACCGAGTTGAGGAGCTGGGCGTAGCCGGTGCGGCGCTTGTCGATGGTGTCGAGGCTCGCGCGCGTCACCGAGCTGATCTGGCGCTCGAGCTCGGAGAGCGACTGCTCGATCCGCTTCGCGGTCGCCTGCGCCTTCTCCTCCATGCCGGAGGTCAGCGTCGTCCGGGTGCCGCGATAGGAGATCCAGGTCTCCATCGCGCCGTTGACCGCGAGCACGAACACGACGAGGCCGACGAGGGAGACGACATATTTGGCGAACAGGCCCTCGCGGAGAAACCAGACCCTTTCCTTCGCTCCCGCCATCCGGATCCCCATGCGCCGGCGGTGCCGGATCGGGCCGTTCTAGCACAAGCACTGCGCTCCCGCTCCCTCCCCCCTTGTGGGGGGAGGCCGAGGAGGGGGAGCCCAGCAAACGGTGCGAATTGGGTGCGCGCCGCCCGAAATCAGCGGTTAAACAGCTGGCGCAGCACGTCATTCATCGGCTGGCTGTCCTGCGGCTCGTCGCTCGTGGGCGGCGCCGGCGGCGCTTGCGCGTCCGGCGCGGTCGGCGTGGTCGGGATGCTGCGGCTGTGGCCGGAGCCGCTTCCGCTGCCGGTGCCGCCCGAGCCGGACAGTCCCTGCTGGATCAGGTTGCCCAGGGCTTCGCCGAGCCCGCCGCCGAGCAGGCCGCCCTGCGCGGGCTGCTGCCCCGGCTGGTTGGGATCATTGGGGGCGCTGCCCGGCGCGCTGCTGCCGCCAAGCCCGAGCCCCCCGAGCAGACTGCCGAGCCCGGCGCCGCCGGGGCCGAACAGGCCCTTGCCCATCTCGCGCAGCTTGGCATAGGCCGCATCCGGATTGTCCAGCACGCCGGCCATGTCGGGGTAGATCCGCGGCTGCGACCACGGGCCGTCGATCATCACGGGAATGCCGAAGCCGATCGGGTCGGATGCGCGCCCCTGGCCCTCCGTCGTCATCACGAGTTTCGGCTCGACGCGGAACGCCATCAGCTTGGTGCCGAGATCGACCGTGCCGGCGCCGGTCACCTTGACCAGCGGGCCGACCAGGTTGAGATCGGTCGTCACCGCCCGCCCCTTGTCGATGCGGAACGAGGCGGAGAGCTGCGTGAGGTCGGTGCTCAGCGTCTCGTTCTCCTGCCAGCCGGACAGCGTGCTGGTGGTCAGCGAGCGGATCATCTGCGCGACGTTGATGCCCCGAATGGCGCCGTCCTGGAAATTGGCGAACACGGTGCCCTGCATGTTCGACATCAGCGCGCGCTGGCTGGTGCCGCCCGAGCGCACCGCGATCTTGGCCTGCAGCTTGCCGTCGAGCCGGTCGAAGCCGGCAAGGCCGTTGAGGAGCGGCAGCGCGCGGACGCCGACGAGATCGGAATGCATGGCAAAGCTCGGTGCGCCCGAGGTCGCGTCCAGGATCACCTCGCCGCTGACCTGGCCGCCATAGGCGCCGAGATTGGTCGTGCCCGCCTTCACCACCCCGCCGGCGAGCCTGGTATCGATCGCCAGCGGCGCGAGCCGCGCATCGCCGATCCTGGCCTCGCTTGCCGAGATCCGCACCTGCGCGTCGAAATAGTTGAGCCCGGAGACGTCGATCGGCGCATCGCTCCAGGGCTGCGACGCTGGCGCCGTCGATTTCGCAAGGGGAACCTCGAGCCGCTGGAAATCGAGATCGAGCTTGACCAGCGGCTTGCTCGCGATGTCGACCGAGGCCCAGCCGTTGAACGAGCCGTCGCCGAGGCTGCCGCTGACGCCGTTGAACATCAGGATCTGCCCGTTCAGCCGGACGTCGGTACGCCCCTTGAGCGGGGCGTGCAGCAGGTCGGGCATGTCGATCGCGAAGTCGACCGGCGTCGTCTGCCGCTCGACCGGCGCGGCGGGCAGGCTGGCCCTGACGTCGAATTTCAGCGCGTGTTCGCCCGGGCGCGCGGTGCCCGTGATCATCACCTTGCGGGCGCCGCCGACGATCATATCGGCGTCGATGGCCGTGATCCGGCTCTCGACGCGGTCGCGCACCGCCGAGAACGCGATCTCGCCGCCTATGACCTTGATGCGATCGATGCTCACGCCGCCGGTGTCTATGGCCGGCTTCGGCGCCGCGCCGGTGTTCGGCAGGCGTTCGCGCAGCAGTTGCTGATGGAGCACGGGATGGGTGACGACGAGTTCGCTCACGCGCGGATGACCCGACCAGGCGCTTGCGAGCGTCATGTCGGCCTTGACGCTGTCGATCGTCAGGCGGCTGATGCCGCTGCGGTCCTTCGGGTCCTGCAGCGTGATGTCGTTCAGGGTGATCTGCAGCGTCGGCCACAGGCTGATCCTGGTGCTGCCTGCGATCGTCATGCGATAGCCGGTGGCGCTTTCGACCCGCGAGGCGATCGTCGAGGCCAGGAAGCCCGACGGTATTCCGATCACCAGCAGGAGCGAGATCACGACGATGACGGCGGCGACCGCAGCGCCGGCGAATTTCACTGCTCTCATGTCGAGTTTCCAAACGTCGCTGGCGGCGCCGATCCCGGCCGGGCTCGGCGCCCGTCCGTTGCCCACAAGCTTATCCCGGGAGAGCGGACCGCTCCAAGCCGCCAAAAATAACCAGGAGATGCTGCAAAGTTATGTGACTTATGACACACTTCTGTCCTGCGGGTTTCCGCGATTGTCGTCGCCATGGTTCCAATGGAATTGCCAAAGGTATTGTGATGAGCAAGCAGGCCGAATTTGCGGTCATTCTGAAGATGAACCCGATGTTCGCGGATCTCGGCGCGGACGAGCTGCAGCGGTTGTCAAATCTCTGCCACACCCAGCATCTTTCGAACGGCGAGGTGCTGTTTCAGAAGGGCGACGCCGGCGATGCGCTGTACGGCGTGCGCCGCGGCCAGGTCCGCATCGAGACCGGCGCCTCCGACGGCAGCCGCCTGACGCTCAACTTCATGGGGCCGGGCGACCTGTTCGGCGAGGTCGCGGTGCTCGACGGTCAGAACCGCACCGCGGATGCCACCGCGGGAGAGGCGAGCGAATTGTTCGTACTGCGGCGGGAGGATTTTCTCGCCTTCCTCGAACGCGAGCCGAAGGTCGCGATCAAGATCATCATGCTGCTCTGCCAGCGCATCCGCTGGCAGAGCGAGCGCATGGAGGAATCCATGCTGCAGCCCCTGCCGGTGCGGCTGGCGCGGCGGCTTTGCGCGCTCGCGGCCGATTTCGGCTCCGAGGTGCACATCTCGCAGGAGCAGCTCGGCATCTTCGTCGGCGCCGCGCGCGAGAGCGTCAACCGCCAGCTTCAGGCCTGGCGCAAGGAAGCGATCCTCGACCTGCAGCGCGGCCGCATCCTGCTCAAGAACATGGCCAAGCTGACGACGATCGCGCGGAACGAGTAGGAGCGGAGCGCTCAGGCTGCTTCCGGAATGTAGTGCAAGGCGAGAAGCTCCGATCGCTGGCAGGGCGAGATGGCATATGTCTGCCCGCCATCGTCGCTGAACTCGACCAGTACCGACTCATCGTCCAATTCGGCAACGATCGTGCCTACGTTCCCACGCGCCAATCGATGCTCTGGAAGGTCAGACAGCAGGGCAACGACGTCTAGAACTGCCGGCGCCCGCGTCTCCTTGCTGCTCATACCCATCATAGCACCCAACAGGTAACGAATGCCGGTCGGTCGTCACCGGCCCGGATGATCCAAATTGTTCTTACCACAGATCGCTTCTCGTGTCGCCTGAGCAATATGTCGACACGCCAATAGGTTCCCCAACGGTCTGCTGAAGTTTGAACGGCCTCGTGAGAGAGTGCGGCTGCCAGAAGCGCGTCGCGTAGCCAAAGGGCGTCACCACGTTCAAGGTCGAGCGCGTCCCGAAAGACGCGTGCCTTGTGCCGGCCTCGTGGATGCGCAGAGTTCAGGCAGTAATCCTCAATCTTTCGGGTGTCCACGATTGCTCTGCTGCCGTTGGGGAGAAGCGTCGTCATGGCCGACTCCCGTGCTTGGGTCGGATCCTGCAGGACAGCTATTCGGCCGCCGGATGCACGACGTTTGGCGGCGCAGCAGGGCCGGCGGCCGCGTGATGATTGCCCGCCTCGTCCGAGTCGGCGCTGTGCACGATCATGCGCTTGCCGAAGCGCCAGATCAGGGCGCCGACGTCGTCCATCACCATGAACATCGCCGGCACGAAGACCAGCGACAGGATGGTCGAGAACAGGAGACCGCCGATCACCGCGAGCGCCATCGGCGAGCGGAATTCGCCGCCGGCGCCGACCGCGAGCGCGCTCGGCATCATGCCGGCGGCCATTGCGATCGTGGTCATCACGATCGGGCGCGCGCGCTTCATGCCGGCGTCGATCATCGCCTCGTCCCGCGGCTTGCCGGCATGGATCGACTCGATGGCAAACTCCACCAGCATGATCGCGTTCTTGGTGACGATGCCCATCAGCATCAGGATGCCGATCCACACTGGCGTCGTGAGCTGCTTGCCGGTGACGAGCAGCGCGGCGATGGCGCCGCCGATCGACAGCGGCAGCGAGAACAGGATGGTGATCGGCTGCAGGAAGGTGCCGAACAGCAGCACCAGCACGGCATAGACCATCATCAGGCCGGCGGTGATCGCGGTGGCGAAGCCGTCCGACAGCTCGTTCAGGCTTTCGGCGTCGCCGGACGGGCTGACCTTGACGCCCTTCGGCAGGCTCTTCATGACGGGCAGTTCGTAGATCTTCCTGGTGGCGTCACCGAGCGCCGCGGCTCCGACGAGGTCGGCGGCCACCGTCGCCTGACGCTCGCGATCGTAGCGGCTGATGCTGGTCGGGCCCTGGTCGAGCTTGACGTCGGCGATGACGGACAGCGGTACGCCGCCCTTCTCGCCGTGCTCGCCGAGCGGCACGCGCAACTGCTCGAGCGTCTTCAGATTGCCGCGCGCGGCATCCTCGAGCTGCACGCGGATCGGCACAAGGCGGTCGCCGACGTCGAACTTGGCGAGCGCCGGACCGACGTCGCCGATGGTCGCGACCCGGATGGTTTGTGACAGGCTCTCGGTCGAGACGCCGAGGCGCGCGGCGAGATCGGCGCGCGGCTGGATGCGCAGCTCCGGCCGCTCCAGCGCGGTTTCCGAGATCACGTTGGAGATGGTCGGAATCCGCTTCATCTGCGTCGCGAGTTCGCTCGCGACATTGTTGACGATGTTGGCGTCGACGCCGGTCACGACCAGCGAGATCGCGCGCAGGCCGTTCTCGTCGAGGAACCAGAAGCGGATGTCGGGGATGTTCTCCAGCTCCTGGCTGATCGAGAATTCGAGCTCGCGCTGGGTGATCTTGCGATCATGCTTCGGCGTGTAGTTGATGATCAGCGCGGCGCGGCGAACTTCCAGCGTGCCCGGAGGCACGCGGCCGCCGTCGACGAAGATGCTCTTCACCTCGGCGCGCTTGCGCAGGCGAGCGACGATGTCCTCGGTGACCTTCTCGGTATAGGCAAGCTGGGTTCCCGGCGGCAGCTCGATCGCGAGCAGCGAGCGCGCGCTGTCCTGCGCCGGCAGGAAGCCCTGCGGCAGCAGCGTGATGCTCCAGATCGAGGCGGCGAAGATGCCGAGGCCGATCAGCACGGTGATGAAATAGTGCCTGACCGACCATGAAACGATGCCGTGATAGGTCCGCAGCACGCGGCCGGGCGGCGGCTCCTCATGGGAGTGGTGCTTGAGGAAATACGCCGCCAGCACCGGCGTGACGAAGCGCGCCGCGAGCAGCGAGAAGAACACCTGCACCGACACGGTGATGCCGAACTGCTTGAAGAACTGCCCGGCGATGCCCGACATGAAGCTCGCCGGCGCGAAGATCGCGATGATGGTGAACGAGATCGCGATCACCGCGAGCCCGATCTCGTCGGCGGCTTCGAGCGCCGCGCGATAGGGCGACTTGCCCATGTTCATGTGCCGCACGATGTTCTCGATCTCGACGATGGCGTCGTCGACGAGAATGCCGGTGGACAGCGTGATGGCGAGGAAGCTGACGAGGTTGAGCGAGAAGCCCAGGATGTCCATCGCCCAGAACGCCGGGAAGATCGACAGCGGCAGCGAGATCGCGGCGATGATGGTGGCGCGCAGGTCGCGCAGGAACAGCAGCACGATCACGACGGCGAGGATGGCGCCCTCGAACAGGGTGGAGATCGCGGCCTCGTAGTTGCCCTTGGTGTATTCGACCGAGGTGTCGATCAGTTTGAGGTCGACGTCGGGATAGGCGACCTTGAGCGCATCGATGCGCTTCTGCACGGCGGCGGCGACCACCACGTCGCTCGCGCCCTTGGAGCGCTTGATGCCGAGCGCGACCACCGGCTCGCCATTGAAGCGGGCGAAGGTGCGGCGGTCGGCGATGGTATCGGTGACGGTGCCGAGGTCGTCGATCCGCACCTCGCCGCCGCCGAACAGCGGGATCATGGTGCCGGCGAGATCGCCCAGCGTCTTGGCGCCGGCCAGCGTCCGGATCGCCTGGTCGTTCTTGCCGATTTCGGCGCGGCCGCCGGCGACGTCGACATTGGTGCCGCGCAGGCTCTGGCTGACGTTCACCGCGGTGAGGCCCATCGCCTGCAGCCGGTCCGGATCGAGCGAGACCAGGATCTCGCGCTCGACACCGCCGATGCGCTCGACCTGCGCGACGCCGCGCACGCCTTGCAGCGCGCGCTTGACCACGTCGTCGACGAAATAGGACAGTTGCTCCGGCGTCTTGCCGGGCGAGATCGCGGCATAGGTGACGATCGGCAGGCCGATCACGTCGACGCGCTGGATCAGGGGCTCGGTGACGTTCTGCGGCAGGTTGGAGCGGACGCGCGTCACCGCGTCCTTGACGTCGTTGAGCGCGCGGTCGGTATTGGTCTCCAGCGCGAACTGGATCGTGGTCAGCGACAGGCCGTCGGTGATCGACGAGGTGATGTGCCGCACGCCTTCGACGCCCGACACCGCGTCTTCGATGGTCTTGGTGACCTGGGATTCAAGCTCGGCGGGCGCGGCGCCGAACTGCGACACCGCCACCGAGATCACGGGGATGTCCGCCGACGGCAGCCGCGTCACCGCGAGCTTGGTGAAGGAGACCCAGCCCAGGATCAGGAGGATGATCGAAAAGACGACGGACGGCAGCGGATTGCGGATCGACCATGCCGAGATATTGAGTGCCATCAGCGTACCCGCGATCGATCGAGTTCATCGGCGAACATGGTCTTGATCTGGTCGCCGTCATGCAGCGAGCTGCCGGCGTCGGCCACGACGATTTCGCCAACGTCGAGCCCTTCGAGGATTTCCGTTGCGGTGTCGGACGTCAGCCCGACCCGCACCCTGCGCGTCTCGACCGTGTTGCCTTTGACGACCTGGATGGTGAGGTGGTCGATGGCGGTCTTGGGAACTGCGACGCCGCAGCTGCGCTTGGCGTCGATGCTGGCGCGGGCGAACATGCCGACCTTGAGCGACGGGTTGTTGGTGACGCTGATGCGGACGCGGCCGAGCTGCGTGGCGCGGTCGATCTCGGGCGCGACCAGGCGGACCCGCCCGATGAGGTCCGGCGCGGCGTCGCGACTGATCCGCACCGTCGCGCCGGTATTGAGCTTGGACATGTGCACCGCGGGGACCTGGGCATCGAGCTCGAGTTCGCCATTGACCGCGATGCGGAACATCGGTCCCGCCTGCGGCGAAGCCGGCGCGCCGACGATGGTCCTGACTTCGGTCACGAGGCCCGGGGCGGGAGCTTTGAGCGAGACCGGCCCCTGCGGACCCGGTCTTGCCGGCTGTCCCGGCATTGGCGGCGGGGCCGAGAGGCGGGCGAGCTCCTGGTTCTCGGTGACGCTGGTGCCTTCGGTGACGAAGAGGTCGGTGACCTTCGAACCCTCCTGATCGGCGACGACCACGGCTTCTCGGCGCGGCACGAAGAAGCCGGTCACTCGCACCAGATCGGAGAAGCACGCATTGGTGGACTTGGCCACGACGACGTGCGCCTCGCCCGGCGTTTCCTTCACCTCCGGACGGTGCCTGTTCTCGAACCAGTAGTAGCCGGCGCCGAGCACAACGATGAACGCCACGGTTCCCGCAGGCTTGAGGTATTCGGAGATGTTCATCGCCGGATCATCCTGGCCTGCGTCGCCGTCGCAGCGGCGTGGCGCACGGGCGTCATTGAGAGCGATTTGCTGAAACGCGGCGGCGTCCCGCAAGGCCGCGGGACGCGCGTGGGAGACGAGACGTTACACGACATCGCGAAGGATCACTCGAGCAATGATGCCGCGGTCATTGGGATGCGGTGGCCTTGTTTTCCATGTTGACGACCTGCACCCGCCGGTTCGCTTCCGACATCGGCTGACTCGGATCCTTCAGCTTGCTCTTGCCGTAGCCGACGGTGACGAGGTCGGTCGCCGGAATGTTGTACTTCTCGACCAGGTAGCGCTTGATCGAATCCGCACGGCGTTCGGACAGGTCCTGGTTGTAGGCCTCGCCGCCGGCGGCGTCGGTGTGGCCGGCAACCACGAAGGTCGAGCCCTTGAGGTCCGAACGGGAGAGCGCGCGGCCCAGCGCCTGCACGGACGGCAGCGATTTCGGGCTGATCTCGGCCGAGTTGTACTCGAACGTGATTTCCAGATCGATGTTCGGCTTGTCCTGGGCGGCAGTCGCGATTTCCTCGCGCTCGCTGACCGAGAGCGAGCGCGTGGTGCGGCCGCGGACGGTCTGCAGCAGCTTGGTCTCCGCGGCGCTCGGGGCGGTATCGGTTTGCGGTCCGACCGAGAGACTGCGGGTCAGGGGCTTCTTCGGCGGCGGCGCCAGCGCGCGGGCGATCTGATCCTCCGTGACGTTGTTGTCATCGCCGGCGAATGCGCCCGAAAGCGGCATCGTCAACGCTGCCCCGATCGTGATCACGGACAGGATTGCGGTCAAACCCTTTGCGGAAAGCTTCATGGCCAGTCCCTCCTGCGCAGCCCGCGCGATTCCAAGTCGTCTCGCGACAGGCCGGAAAAAGCCGGTCGCGGCATGCTTCCAATTGGTCTCCGCCGGCGCCCTCGGGGTTCGACAGGCGGCGGTCCCGGTCCCAAAAAATATCAACGTACCCCGTAACTTGCGAATTCCTGAGCAATGTTCGGGTCCATCGCCTTGGCGTTGGCAATATCGAGGGCCCCCTCCGAGGCCGAGCCGTTGCGCTGCTTCGCGAGCCCCCGCCCATAGAGCGAGGAGGTCAGGCGCGGATTGATCCTCAGCGCGGCGTCGAAATCGGCAATGGCGTTCTTCACCGCGCCCGACTTCAGGTTGACGAGCCCGCGGCTGTCCAGCGCATCGACGAAGTTCGGACGCAGCCGCAGCGCCTCGTTGCAATCCTTCAGCGCGCCCGGGAGATCGCCGATGACGCTGCGGGTCCAGCACCGGTTGTTCAGGGCTTCCACGTCCTTCGGATTGATCCGCAGCGTGGCGTCGAAATCCCGGATGGCGAGGTTGTAGGCGCCTTTGCTGGCATAAACCTGGCCGCGCCGGTACAGCGCGTTGACGTCATCCGGGTTGGACGCGATCTTGGAAGTCAGGCTCTTGATGGTCGGATCGTCGGCGAGCACGGCCGGATCAGGCCCGTTGTCGGGATGGCTGCTCGGGCCGGTGTCGGCCGGCGCGACCGGAGGCGGTGGTGGCGGCAGCGGTGGAAGCGCCGCCTCGACCTGTGGCTTTGCGGAAGGCGCGGGCGTCGTCTGGACCTGCGGCGGCGGAGCGGGAGGAGCCGGCGGATTGGTTGCGACCACCGGTGGGGGGGGCGGCACGGGCGGCGGCGCGACCGTCGTCGTGGTCGGCCGCGATCCGCCGGCGCCCGGGATGAACGAAAAATCCTCGGCGAGCGAGGACGAAATCCACGGCACCTGCTCGCCGCGCGAGGCCCGGGTGACGCCGACCCGGGTGCGGTTCAGCGTCTCCTCCGCCATCAGGTCGGGGACGCGGATTTCCTTCAGCAGTTCCTGCACGAACAGGCTGTGGTCGCCGCCGGCGTCCGAGATCACCGAGCTCAGGGCTGCGGAGTACATCACCAGCGTGCCGTTCGGCGCGATGATGGGAGCAAGCCCGGCGGAAAAGCTGCGGAAGCGCCGTTCGAACGGATTGCGCCTGGAGGCGTCGATCAGCGCGATCTTGACGCCGGCGCCGCGGCTGTTGATCTCGCCGAGCACGGTCTCGAGGCTGAAGCCGTCGCGGCGCACGTCGGACTCGGTCCAGATCTGCGCGTCGACGGGGATCATGAAGCTCTGGCGGGCCGACTGGATGCCGAAGCCGCTGTAGAACACCAGCGCCACGGAGCCCGGCTTGACCTTGCCGTAGAGCCGCTCGAAGGCGCGGCGCATGCCGTCCCCGGTCAGGTTTTCGCCGATCTCGACCGTGAAGCCGTCGCGCTTGAGCTCGTCGGCGACGTCGCGCGCGTCGTTGATCGGCTCCTTCAGCGGCGTGTCGGCGTCCGGATATTTGGCGTTGCCGATGACCAGCGCGTAGCGGTCGCCGGCGGCAAAGGATGGCGTGGCCAGGACGGCCGACAAGACCAACGACAGAAACAGGAGGGGACGGATTTTCATACCAGCGCGGTCCAGCCAAAGGGGCGCCGTTCCAGCTTGCGCCGTGGCGACCTTAACTTACGCAATTCGCATTATCAAACCGGGGTTGTGACGCGTCAACCGCTTGGAGTCTCGACGTTATCGTGACAATTGACCGCGACGCAGCGGCCCTCGGGCAGGAGAATAATTCGCTCGTCATGGCAACTCTCGACGATGGTTCGTCCCGGCTCCGAACTCTCATAAGGCAGCCGTTGCGATGAGAATGTGATTGGTCTCACATTGAAGGCTGTATCCGGCCGGCGAGGCGGCGTTTGACCTTTGCCACCGGCGATGGCTTGGTTCGATCGATCTGCCCGAAGGACCTCCTCAGAAGAAGTGCGAGAACATGGGAAACGTCTACGAGATCTATGCGCTGCGCTATGCGACCATGTCGCCGCGCACCCCGAGCATGAATTTCCTGTCGCCCGATCCTCATGAGACCGCCGCGCAGGACCTCGACTATTTCGTCTGGCTGATCCGAGGGGGCGGCCGCGACATCCTGGTCGATACCGGCTTCAATGCCGAGGAGGCCACGCTGCGCGCCCGCAAGCTGACGCTCAACCCGGTGGACGCGCTGGAAAGATTCGGCGTGTCGGCTTCCGCCATTCGCGACATCATCGTGACGCATCTGCACTACGATCACGCGGGCAATCTCGATCGTTTCCCGAATGCGCGCTTCCATCTGCAGGAGCGCGAGATGAGCTATGCGACCGGCCGCTGCATGTGTAACGGCCTGCTGCGACATCCGTTCTCGGTCGAGCACGTCACGCAGATGGTGCGCCACGTCTATGGCGAGCGCGTCACGTTCTACGCGGGCGACGGCGAGGTCGCGCCCGGCGTGACCGTGCACCGGGTCGGCGGGCACTCCGACGGCCTCCAGGTGGTGCGGGTCGAGACCGCGCGCGGGCCGGTCGTGCTCGCCTCCGACGCCGCGCATTACTACGCCAATCTGCAGCGCAGGAGCCCGTTTCCGATCGTCTACAATATCGGGGACATGGCGGTGGGCTGGGAGACCGTCGAGCGCCTCGCCGGCCATCCCGATCGTTTCATTCCCGGCCATGATCCCATCGTCACCGAGATCTATCCGCGCGCCGGCGCCGACGCCTGGGCGCTGCACCTGCCGCCGTCGCGCTCGTTTGCGAAGTGACGGCGTAGCCGTCAATAGGACGGCTTGGCGTCGGCTTCTTCGCTGGTCTGGATCAGGTTCAGGCTCTGCTCGATCTTGCCGAGCAGGGCGGACAACTGCTTGCGCTCCTGCGCCGAAAGGCAGGCGAGGATCTCTTCTTCGCGACGCAGCAGGCGCGGGAACAGTTCCTCGTAGAGCGCGCGGCCCTTCTTCGTGAGCCGCAACCGGAATTCGCGGCGGTCGGCTTCGTTCTCGACCCGCTCGATCAACTCGTGCTGCAGCAGCGCCGTCACCGCGCGACTGACGGTCGATTTGTGCGTGCGGGTGCATTGCGAGATGAATTGCGCGCTGCAGGCATCGTTGCGGAAGCCGAGGGTTGCAAGAACGCGCCACGCCGGAATGTCGAGCCCGTGGCGGTCCTCATACTCGATCGCCAGCGCGGAACTCAATTCAGCCGCCAGTCGGTTCAACCGAAACGGCACGAATTTGAATAGGTCGAGCCGCGTCTTCTCGCTCGACGACACCCCCGGCGCATCCGCATCGCGCGCCTTCAGCATGGTTTCGCCGGCAGATGTTCTCGCCACGAAGATCGCTCCGAATACCGGTTGACGGACGGCTGCGCCCGGGTCAAGATAGTTGCAAGTGAGACTATTTAGCAGATCAGCGTTCTTCTGACCAGAGCCGAGGTTAGCGCATGGCGCCGGCAAAAGCCCAGTTCGGCTATCACCGTCACCCCGATCAGGATCGCCTGGCCTCGAGTCCGGCCGGGCACCCGATCGTGGTGGTCGGCGCCGGACCGGTCGGATTGTCGCTGGCCATCGATCTCGCGCAGCGCGGTCAGCACGTGGTGCTGCTCGACGACGCCGACCGCATCGGCGAAGGCTCGCGCGCCATCTGCTTCTCGAAACGCTCGCTGGAATATTGGGACCGGCTCGGCGTCGGCGACCGCATGGTCGAGAAGGGCGTGGTATGGAGCGTCGGCAGGATATTTCACGGCGAGTCCCTGCTCTACCAGTTCAACCTGTTGCCGGAAGAGGGCCACAAACGCCCGGCCTTCATCAACCTGCAGCAATATTATGCGGAGGCCTATCTGGTCGACCGCGTCCAGGAATTGCCAGGGATTGATCTGCGCTGGCGCAACAAGGTGACGGCGCTCGAGCAACGCAACGACTCCGCCGTGCTGACCATCGACACGCCGGAGGGCGCCTATCGCCTGGATGCGCAATACGTGATCGCCTGTGACGGCGCGCGCTCCTCGCTGCGCCAGATGGTCGGCGCGGAGTTCGGCGGCCAGGTGTTCGAGGATCAGTTCCTGATTGCCGACGTCAGGATGAGCGCGGAATTCCCGACCGAGCGCTGGTTCTGGTTCGATCCGCCGTTCCATGCCGGGCGCTCGGCGCTGTTGCACAGGCAGCCCGACGACGTCTGGCGCATCGACCTGCAGCTCAGCCGCGATGCCGATCCGGCCGTGGAAAAGCAGCCTGAAAACGTGCGGCCGCGGATCGCGCGCATGCTCGGCCACGACAAGTTCGAGTTCGAGTGGATCTCGCTCTACAAGTTCCAGTGCCGGCGGATGGAGCGCTTCATCCACGGCCGGGTGATCTTTGCGGGCGATTCCGCGCATCAGGTTTCGCCATTCGGCGCGCGCGGCGCCAATTCGGGCCTGGAGGACGCGGAGAATCTGTCCTGGAAGCTCGATCGCGTGCTGCGCGGCCGGTCGCCGGCGAGTCTGCTCGAAAGCTACCACGTCGAGCGTAGCCGGGCAGCGGATGAGAACATCCGCGAATCCACGCGCTCGACCGATTTCATGGCACCGAACACGCAGCAGGAGGCGCGGTTGCGCAAGGCGGTGCTGTCGCTGGCGAAGGAGACCGAGTTCGGCAAGCGCATGGTCAATGGCGGTCGCCTCTCGGTGCCCTGCAGCTACGACACGCCGCTGTCCTCGCCGGACGCAGACGCGTGGCGCGGCGGGCCGTGCCCTGGCATCTCGATGCCGGACGCGCCGGTCGCGACGCGCGGAGGCGCGCCGGTCTATCTGACCGACGCGTTCCGCGACGATGGAACGGGCTTCACCCTGCTGGCGTTTTCCAATGCGGCTGCGATCGAGGCGCCGCTCGGGGTGAAGGCGATCCGCATCGGCGGCGACGATGGGCTGATCGATTCGGCGGGACTTGCCGCCAGGCGCTATGATGCCGAGCCCGGCACGACCTATCTGTTGCGGCCCGACGGCTATGTCGCGGCGCGCTTCCGCCACCCGACGCGCGCGGCGATTGCGGCGGCGCTGGCGCGGGCTGAAGGCCTGAACTGAAGGATTTGCGCATGGCCCTGTCCACCAGCTCGAATTTCGCGCGGCCCGACGACGCCTTTCGTGCCGTCGTCGAGGCGCATCGCGGTCTGTCCGACGAAGAGAGCGCCGATCTCGACGCGGCGCTGGTGCTGATCCTGGCCAATCACATCGGCGACATCGACGTGCTGCGGGACGCGATCGCGCTCGCCCGGCGCCGCATGATCGACGGCCAGCAGCAGCAACAGCAACAACAATAGCCCCGTATCCGAGGATGAACTGATGGCGAAGAACTTCGCATCCACCGGCGATCTCTCCGAGAAGAAGGTTACCTTCTCCGAGATCGGTCCTGATCTCTATGCCTTCACCGCCGAGGGCGATCCGAACTCGGCCGTGATCGTCGGCGACGACGGCTGCCTCGTGTTCGACGCACAGGCGACGCCAGCGATGGCCAGCAAGGTGATCGAGCGCGTGCGCACCGTCACCGACAAGCCGATCAAATATGTCGTGCTCTCGCACTATCACGCGGTGCGGGTGCTGGGCGCCTCCGCATACAAGGCGCAGGGCATCGTCGCCTCGCAGGAGACCTATCGGCTGATCGAGGAGCGCGGCAAGCAGGATTGGGATTCCGAATATGGCCGCTTCCCGCGCCTGTTCCAGGACGCCCAGAGCATTCCCGGCCTGACCTGGCCGACGCTGACCTTCGAAGGCGAGATGTCGATCTATCTTGGCAAGCGCGAGGTGCGGTTGATGCAGCTTGGTGCCGGTCATACCTCCGGCGATATCGTCGCCTGGGTGCCCGATGCCGAGGTGATGTTCTCCGGCGATCTCATCGAATATCACTCCGCCTGTTATTGCGGCGACGCGCATTTGCGCGAATGGCCGCTGACGCTGAACGAGATCCGAAACTTCAATCCCAAGGCGATCGCGCCCGGCCGCGGCGACGCGCTGAAGGGGCTCGCCACGGGCCGCGAGGCGATCGCGATGACGCGGGATTTCGTCTCCACGCTCTATGGCGCGGCCGAGATCTCGGTGGCCAGGGGACGCAATCTCAAGGAAACCATGGCCGCGGCCCGCGAGGTCATGGATCCCAAATTCCAAGGCTTCGCCATCTACGAACACTGCCTGCCCTTCAACGTCTCGCGCGCGTTCGACGAAGCCAGCGGGATCGACGATCCCGTGATCTGGACCGCCGAGCGCGACCGCGAGATGTGGGCGGCTCTGCAAGGAGGCTGATCATGAACCTCAATACCTCGCTTGACCTCGCCAGACAGGAATCGATCAACATCACGCCGGGCTACATGTCCGGCTTCGGCAACAGCTTCGAGACGGAGTCTCTGCGAGGCGCGCTGCCGATCGGGCGCAACTCGCCGCAGCGCTGCGCCTACGGGCTTTATGCCGAGCAGCTGTCCGGCTCGCCCTTTACCGCGCCGCGCGGCTCGAACGAGCGCTCCTGGCTCTACCGCATCCGCCCCTCGGTGAAGCATTCCGGGCGCTTCACCAAGGTCGATGCCGGGCTGTGGCGAAGCGCGCCCTGCCACGAATACGACCTGCCGATCGCACAGTTGCGCTGGGACCCGACGCCGCTCCCGAAGGAGGAGATCACCTTCGTGCAGGGCGTGCAGACCATGACGACGGCGGGCGACGTCAACACCCAGGCCGGCATGGCAGCGCATGTCTATCTCATCACCAGGTCGATGGTGGACCAGCACTTCTATAACGCCGACGGCGAGATGATGTTCGTGCTGCAGCAGGGCGACCTTCGTTTCGTCACGGAGTTTGGTCGCATCGACGCGACGCCCGCGGAGATCGTGGTGATTCCGCGCGGCGTGAAATTCCGCGTCGAGCTCATGAGCGGCCCCGCGCGAGGATATCTCTGCGAAAATTATGGCGGCGCCTTCACGCTGCCGGAGCGCGGTCCGATCGGCGCCAATTGCCTGGCCAATGCGCGCGACTTCCTGACGCCGGTCGCCAATTATGAGGACAAGGACACGCCGACCGAGCTTTTCGTCAAATGGGGCGGCTCGCTGTTCAAGACGCAGCTCGCCCATTCGCCGATCGACGTGGTGGCCTGGCACGGCAATTACGCACCCTACAAGTACGATTTGCGTACCTTCTCGCCCGTCGGGGCCATCGGCTTCGATCATCCCGATCCTTCGATCTTCACCGTGCTGACCTCTCCGTCGGAGACCGCGGGCACGGCGAACATCGACTTCGTCATCTTTCCCGAGCGGTGGATGGTTGCCGAAAACACCTTCCGGCCGCCCTGGTATCACATGAACATCATGAGCGAGTTCATGGGACTGGTGTACGGCGTCTACGACGCCAAGCCGCAAGGTTTCGTCCCCGGTGGCATCAGCCTGCACAATTGCATGCTGCCGCATGGCCCCGATCGCGAGGCCTTCGATCATGCCAGCAACGGCGAACTGAAGCCGGTGCAGCTCACCGGCACGCTCGCCTTCATGTTCGAAACCAGATACCCGCAGCGCGTCACCGCGCACGCCGCCAAGTCGTCGACCCTGCAGGACGACTACGCCGATTGCTGGAAGGGCCTCGAGAAGCGGTTCGACCCGAACCGGCCGTGATGATTTTTATTGCCCGTCATCGCCGGGCTTGACCCGGCGATCCATCGTTCGTCCGAAGAGATGGATGCCCGGGTCGAGCCCGGGCATGGCGATTTGAGATTGGAGAACCGCGTGCCCCATCCCAACGACCCAAAGCTCCGCTCCTTCGTCGAGGTCTCCCAAAACTCCGACTTCCCGATCCAGAACCTGCCGTATGGAGTCTTCTCGACCCCGGCTTATCCGGCTCTGCGCGTCGGCGTTGCGATCGGGGACGTCATCCTCGACCTCGCCGTGCTCGAGAACGAGGGCCTGATCGACGTCTCGCCGGCGTATGGGGTGTTTGCGCAGGGCTCGGTCAACGCTTTCATGGCGCTGGGGCCGAAGGTGTGGTCGAGCACGCGAGCGAAGATCAGCGAGTTGCTGCGCCACGACAATCCGCATCTGCGCGACAACAAGGAGTTGCGCTCGCGTGCGCTGGTGCCGATGGCGGACGCGAAGCTGCATCTGCCGATCGCGGTTTCCGGCTACACCGATTTCTATTCGTCCAGGGAGCACGCCACCAATGTCGGCGTCATGTTTCGCGGCAAGGACAATGCGCTGCAGCCGAACTGGCTCTACATGCCGATCGGCTACAACGGCCGCGCCTCGACCGTCGTCGTGTCGGGCACCGGGGTGAAGCGGCCGCGCGGGCAACTGAAGCCGCCGACCGTCGAGGTGCCGAGCTTCGCGCCGTGCAAGCGGCTCGATTTCGAGCTGGAGATGGGCGTCGTCGTCGGCCAGCCGTCGGCGATGGGCGGCATGCTGACGGAAGCGCAGGCCGAGGAGATGATCTTCGGCTTCGTGCTGCTCAACGACTGGAGCGCGCGCGACATCCAGCAATGGGAATATGTGCCGCTGGGTCCGTTCCTCGCAAAGGCTTTTGCGACCTCGATCAGCCCGTGGGTGGTCACCCGCGAGGCGCTGGAGCCGTTTCGCGTCCAGGGGCCGGAGCAGGATCCGGCGCCGCTCGCCTATCTGCGCCAGGGCAAGCCGAACAATTTCGATCTCGAACTCGACGTCGCCTTGCGTGCCGCGGGCATGAACGAGCCCGCCCGCATCTGCCACACCAATTTCAAGTACATGTACTGGTCCTCGGTGCAGCAATTGATGCACCATGCCTCCTCCGGCTGCGCCATGAACGTCGGCGATCTTCTGGGGAGCGGCACGATCTCCGGCCCGGAGAAGAACCAGCGCGGCAGCCTCCTGGAGATCAGCTGGAATGGCACCGAGCCGGTGGAATTGCCCGGCGGAGCAAAACGTTCATTCCTGGAGGACGGCGACAGCCTCGTCATGCGCGGCTGGTGCCAGGGCGACGGCTACCGCGTCGGTTTCGGCGAGGTCGAAGGGACGATCCTGCCGGCGGAGTGAGTTGCTGCCACGACGAACCTGGGTGGGCAAAGGCGCGTTGGCGCCGTGCCCACCTCTTCTCGCGCGATCCTTGTCAAATTGGTGGGCACGCTTCGCTTTGCCCACTCTACGAATTCAGCGCTCCTCCGGCGGCAGCCCGGTTTGGGCACGCCGCGTCAGTGGGGACTGTCAAGCAGGGTCACAACGCCGAGATTCCGGGTTGGCGCTTTCGCGCGCCCCGGAATGACGTCATCGCTTCCACGCGCTGGTCACCGCGCCGATCTCCGCCGCTTCCGGCTCGCGAATCGTGGACATCGTGCGGGAGAAGCGCGGCGCCGGCGCCGGCTGCTTTACGCCATGGCGCTCGACGAACACGTTTCGCGCAACCATGTGCGGATGCCTGGTCGCCTCCGACATCGTCAGCACCGGCGCGAAGCAGATGTCTGTGCCTTCCATGATCTTGCACCAGTCTTCGCGCGTCTTGCTCTTGAACACGGCCTTCAGCTTCTCCTTCAGCGCCGGCCAGGCCCTGGGATCCATCTGGGCGTCGAAAGCGGCGTCGCTGAGGTCCGCGTGCTTGCGCAACAGCGCATAGAACTGCGGCTCGATCGAGCCGATCGAGATGAAATTGCCGCAGGCGCATTCATAGACGCCGTAGAAATGCGCGCCGCCGTCGAGGAAGTTTCGGTCGCGGCCTTCGGTCCAGCGCCCCATCGCGCTCATGTCGAAGAAGAACGACATCAGCGACGCCGCGCCGTCGCACATCGCGGTGTCGACCACCTGGCCCTTGCCCGAGCGCGAGGCTTCCAGCAGCGCCGCGAGCACGCCGACCACCAGATAGAGCGCGCCGCCGCCGAAATCGCCGACCAGGTTGAGCGGCGGCAACGGTTTCTCCTTCGTTCCGATCGCGGCCAGCGCGCCGGTGATGGAGATGTAGTTGATGTCGTGGCCGGCGGCGTTGGCGAGCGGGCCTTCCTGGCCCCAGCCGGTCATGCGGCCGTAGACCAGCTTTGGATTGCGAGCCAGCACCACGTCGGGCCCGAGGCCGAGCCGCTCCATCACGCCGGGACGGAATCCCTCGATCAGCGCGTCGGCATTGGCGAGCAGGTCCAGCACCTGCGCGATCGCCGCCTTGTCCTTGAGATCGAGTTCGATCACCTTGCGGCCGCGGCCCGCCACCGACTTCATGCTCTTCTTCGCGCCGACGCGATCGAGCGTGACGACCTCGGCGCCCATGTCGGCGAGCAGCATGCAGGCAAACGGGCCGGGACCGATGCCGGCGAATTCGACGATGCGGAAACCGGCCAAGGGGCCGGAGGCGCGAACGGACGATTGGGAGGCTGGTTTATCGAGCACTTTTTGTTTCCTCAGGTCGCCATGCGGGACGTCGATTGAGCGGCGCCAACCGCTTGGGGTGTTCCTTGACGGGCGAGTTAATTGGCCGATTAACTTTTCTCGCCTTCGTGTGGGCGAGGCAAGCGCTTTTCATGACGCAGGGCGAAAAATAAAACGGCGCGCATTGCTGCGCGCCGCCAAGATTTTGTGTGGAGGCGCTAAAGCGCGATCGCCATCGCGCTTTCGCTCTTTGTTTGAGCATGATCTTTACGGAAAACCGCCGCAGACTTTTCCGGATCATGCTCTCCATCAGCCCGCAGCCGTCACCGCGCGCTGCGCCATCACCTTGATGAGATTGGCGCGGTAGTCGGACGAGCCGTGGATGTCCGATAGTAGGCCGCTGGAGGAGACCGACACGCCGTCGACGGCGCTGGCGGCCCAGTTCGCCTTCAGCGCGGCCTCGATCGCGGCCGAGCGCATCACGCCGCTCTGCGAGGCGCCGGTCACCGCGACGCGGACGTCGCCCGACTTGGCCTTGGCGACGAACACGCCGGTCAGTGCGAAGCGCGAGGCCGGGTGCGGGAACTTTGCGTAGCCCGCTTTCGCCGGGACGGGGAACGACACCGCAGTGATGATCTCGCCGTCCTGGAGTGCGGTGGAGAACAGGCCCTTGAAGAAGTCGTCCGCTGCAATCGAGCGCTTGTTGGTCTTGATGGTTGCGCCCAGCGCCATTGCCGCGGCGGGATAATCCGCAGCGGGATCGTTGTTGGCGAGCGAGCCGCCGATCGTGCCGCGATGGCGCACGGCGGGGTCGCCGATCTGGGACGCCAGAGAGCTAAGTGCCGGAATCGCCTTCCTCACGGCGTCGCTGGCCGCGACGTCGTAATGCGGCGTGGCCGCCTTGACCGTCACCGTGTCGCCGGCGACCTCGATGCCGACCAACTCCTTGATCCTGGCGAGATCGATGACGTCGGAGGGACCGGCAAGACGCTGCTTCATCACCGGGATCAGCGTGTGGCCGCCCGCGAGATATTTCGCTTCCTTGCCCTTGGCGAAGAGAGCGGCTGCCTCGTCGACCGAGGAGGCGCGATGATAGTTGGTCTCATACATCTTCGTTCTCCTCTCAAGCCGCGTGGATCGTGCGCCAGACCCGATCGGGGGTCGCGGGCATTTCCAGATTGTTCTTGCCGATCGCGTCCGTGATCGCGTTGATCACGGCAGCCGAGGCGCCGATCGCGCCGGCCTCGCCGCAGCCCTTGATGCCGAGCGGATTGCCCGGGCACAGCGTCGTGGTGTGGCTGAGCTTGAACGACGGCAGGTCGTCGGCACGCGGCATGGTGTAGTCCATGAACGAAGCAGTGACCGGCTGGCCGTTGGCGTCGTAGACCGCATGCTCGAGCAGCGCCTGTCCGATGCCCTGGGCAAGGCCGCCATGGACCTGGCCCTCGACGATCATCGGGTTGATCAGCCGGCCGAAATCGTCGGCCGCGACGAAGTTGACGAAGTTGGTCTTGCCGGTGCTGGGGTCGACCTCGATCTCGCAGATATAGGCACCGGCCGGGAAGGTGAAGTTGGTCGGGTCGTAGAAGGCGCTCTCCTTCAGGCCCGGTTCCATGCCGTCCGGCAGGTTGTGGGCGGTGTAGGCCGCGAGCGCGACCATCGGCAGCGCGATCGACTTGTCGGTGCCGGTCACCTTGAACTCGCCGTTCTCGATGACGATGTCGGCTTCCGACGCCTCCAGCGCATGCGCGGCGATCTTCTTGGCCTTGGCCTCCATCTTCTCCATCGCCTTCAGGATCGCGGTGAGACCGACGGCAGCCGAGCGCGAGCCGTAGGTGCCCATGCCGAACTGCACCTTGTCGGTATCGCCATGGACGATCGAGACCTGGCTGATCGGAACGCCGAGGCGATCGGCGACGAGCTGGCAGAACGTCGTCTCGTGGCCCTGGCCGTGGCTGTGCGAGCCGGTCAGGATCTCGATGGTGCCGACCGGGTTGACGCGCACCTCGGCCGATTCCCACAGGCCGACGCCGGCGCCCAGGCTGCCGACTGCTTTCGAGGGTGCGATGCCGCAGGCCTCGATGTAGCAGGACAGGCCGATGCCGCGCAGCTTGCCCTCCGACTTGGCTTTGGCCTTGCGCGCGGCGAAGCCCGCATAGTCGATCGCTTTCATCGCCGCGTCGAGCGAGGCGTGGAAGTCGCCGGTGTCGTAGGCCATGATGACCGGGGTCTGGTGCGGGAACTGCGTGATGAAGTTCCTGCGCCGCAGCTCCGCCGGATCGACCTTCAACTGCCGCGCCGCGGTCTCCATCATCCGTTCGACGAGATAGCTGGCCTCGGGCCGCCCCGCGCCGCGATAGGCGTCGACCGGCGTCGTGTTGGTATAGACGCCGATGACTTCAGCATGGATCGCGGGAATGTTGTATTGGCCCGACAGCAGCGTCGCATAGAGATAGGTCGGCACCGACGACGAGAACAGCGACATATAGGCGCCGAAATTGGCGTAGGTCTTCACCCTGAGGCCGAGGATCTTGTTGTCCTTGTCGAACGCCATCTCGGCGTGCGTGACGTGGTCGCGGCCGTGCGCGTCGGTGAGGAAGGCCTCGGTGCGATCGCCGGTCCATTTCACCGGACGGCCGACTCGCTTGGAGGCCCACAGTGCCACCATCTCTTCCGGATAGATGTAGATCTTGGAGCCGAAGCCGCCGCCGACGTCCGGCGCGATCACGCGCAGCTTGTGCTCCGGCGCGATGTTGTAGAAGGCCGACAGCACGAGGCGGGCGACGTGCGGATTCTGCGACGTCGTGTAGAGCGTGAAGTGCTCTTCGGCCGCATCATAGTCGGCGATCGCGGAGCGGGGCTCCATCGCGTTCGGCGCCAGGCGGTTGTTGGTGAGATCGAGCTTCACCACGTTCGCGGCCTTCGCGAAGGCGCCGTTCACCGCATTCTCGTCGCCGATCACCCAGTCATAAACCTGGTTGCCCGGCGCCTCGGGGTGCAGCTGCGGTGCCCCGGACTTGATCGAGGCCGCGACGTTGGCGACCGCCGGCAGCTCCTCGTAGTCCACGACCACGGCTTCCGCCGCATCGCGCGCCAAATTCTTGCTCTCGGCGATCACGACCGCGACGGCCTGACCGACGAAGCGCACCGTCTCCGGCGCCATCGCCGGCCATGCGCCCATCTTCATCGGGCTGCCGTCCTTCGACGTGATGGCCCAGCCGCAGATCAGATTGCCGACCTTGTCGTCGACGATCTGCTTGCCGTTGAGCACCGCGACCACGCCCGGCATCTTCAATGCGGCGGAGGCGTCGATGCCCCTGACCCTGGCATGTGCATGCGGACTGCGGATGAAATGGGCATAGGTCATGCCCTGAAGCTTGATGTCGTCGACGTAACGGCCCTTGCCGGTAATGAAACGCTTGTCTTCCTTGCGCACGACGCTTGCGCCGATGCCTTCAACACCCATGTCCTGTCCTCCCGAGGGGAATTTGATTGACCGCCCTTTCCAGCGAAAGCGGCGGTAGTTGTTCGATCGAGGCTGAGCTGCCGGCTATTCGGCGGCCTGAGCGACCTTCATGCGGCCTGCGGCGTCCAGCACGGACTTCACGATGTTGTGGTAGCCGGTGCAGCGGCAGATGTTGCCTTCGAGCTCGTGGCGGACGGTGGCCTCGTCGAGCTGGCCGCCATGACGCTTTACGATGTCGACCGCCGACATGATCATGCCCGGCGTGCAGAAGCCGCACTGCAGTCCGTGATTGTCGCGGAACGCCGCCTGCATCGGGTGCAGTTCGTCGCCCTTGGCGAGGCCTTCGATGGTGGTGATGCTGGAGCCGTCGGCCTGACCCGCCAGGACGGTGCAGGATTTCACCGCCTTGCCGTCGATATGCACGGTGCAGGCGCCGCACTGGCTGGTGTCGCAGCCGACATGAGTGCCGGTCAGGTTGAGATGATCGCGCAGGAGCTGGACCAGCAACGTGCGGTCCTCGACATCGACAGAGACAGCTTTGCCGTTCACCGTCAGTTTGACTGTAGACACGTGTTTTCCTCCGGGCATGATTTTGATTGGTTCTAATTAGAGACAGTGGCCGGGAACTTTGCAACTAGGATTTTGGTCGCCCGCGTCACTGAAAAGTCATTGATTCTCTTTGCGCCGTGGTCGCCGCGCGGCATCGGCCGGTCCGGATCGGATGCGTCGCGCGGGGGATGCCTCCCTTCTCCCATCTCCGGGACAGGCTGGCGGCCGCGACTGTGGGATGCCAGTTCTGGTCCGTCGGGTCAGCCGCTGGCCCAGCCGGTCTGAGACGGGGAGGTCGCCGAATTTACCGCCCTTTATCGAATCTGCCCTAGCTTTGCGCATCCGGTCTGGGGCGGGCGCTCCGGGGCCGCTGCCAGTTGCGCAACTTGAAATGGGATGAGGTGGAATGTCGGGGCGTGTCGGGTCTGCGTCGAAGCGCACAATACTTCCAACCCTGCGGTTCCGAGCCAAGGTCATCCTCGGCTTTGCTGCGGTTCTCGTCATCTCCGCCGGCAGCATGGCCTTCGCCTATTTCGGCTTCGAGCGCGTCTCGACCGGGGTCGGCGCCTACCGCACCAGCGTCTCGGAGGCCGACCTCGCCCGCAACATCGATCGCGAACTGCTCGCCTACCGATCGGCGGCACGGTATTTCGTCGTCACCGGCAAGGAGGACGACGCGAAGGCGGCGCTCGACGCCGAGGCCAGACTCAAGAACGCCATCGATCTGGCGGTCAAGAGCGCCAGGTCGCCGGCGCGCCTGGAGAGCCTCAACAAGCTCGCCAGGGAATTCTCAAACTTCGCCGCGACCTTCGCCAAGATCCTGCAGGCCAAGCGCGACAGCGCGCTGCTGGTGCAGAACCAGCTTCAGCGCAACGCCAATCTCCTGAAGTACAAGCTCGACGACATCGGCAACAACGCCTCCGACTCCGAGGCGCAGGCGATCGAATTCGGCACCAAGCAGGTCAACACCCAGTTCCAGACCGCGAGCGCGGCCGCCAGCAATTTCGTACTCAATTCCGATCAGGCGGTCGCCGCCAGCGCGGTGGCGCGGCTGAAATTCGTCGAGAACTCGCTGGGCGCGGTCTACTCGATGGACGACAAGATCGTCGCCGGCCTGAAGGAAGCCAAGGAGTTGCTCGGAGCCTATCGCGAAGCGCTGGAAAAGCTCATAGCCAACGCCAAGCTGGTCGACGAACTCGTGACCGAGATGAGCGGCTCGGCCGGCGCGATCATGCAGGGCGCAACCGCCATGAAGGCGGACCTCGTCTCCGAGCAGCAGCGCCTGGAGACGCAATCGGAAGCATCCATCGGCCAGACCGAGAAGCTGATCCTGATGCTCGCGGCCGGCGGCACCCTGCTCGGTGTCGTTCTCGCCGTCCTGCTCGGTACCGGCATCTCGCGTCCGATGATCGCGATGTGCAAGGCGATGCGGGAACTGGCGTCGGGCAATTTCGACGTCGTGCTGCCGGGGCTCGGCCGCAGCGACGAGATCGGCGAGATGGCCGGTGCCGTCGAGGAGTTCAAGATGCAGGCGGTGGCCAAGGCCGAGCGCGATGCCGCCGCGGGCGAAGCCCAGAACCGCGAGCAGGCCGCCTCGCGCCGCGCCGAGTTGATTCGCTTCGCCGACGATTTCGAGGCTGCTGTGGGTGCCATCGTCTCCAACGTCTCGGCCTCCGCCGTGCAGCTCGAGTCGGCGGCCTCGACGCTCACCCGCACCGCCGAGACCACGCAGACGCTGTCGGGCCAGGTTGCCGGCGTCTCCGAGCAGGCTTCCTCCAACATGCAGTCGGTCGCGACCGCGACGGAAGAGCTGTCGGTGTCCGTCGAGGAGATCGGCCGCCAGGTGCGCGACTCCAGCCGGATCGCGGAAGACGCCGTGGTGCAGGCCAGGGAGACCGACGGCCGCATCGGCAAGCTCTCGCATGCCGCCCAGCAGATCGGCGAGGTGGTGAAGCTGATCACCGCGATTGCCGAGCAGACCAACCTCCTGGCGCTCAACGCCACCATCGAGGCGGCGCGCGCGGGCGAAGCCGGCCGCGGCTTTGCGGTGGTCGCGAGCGAAGTGAAGTCGCTGGCGAGCCAGACCGCCAGGGCGACCGACGAGATCTCCTCACACATCGCGGGCATGCAGGGCGCGACCGCGGAATCGGTCGCGGCGATCAAGGAGATCGGCGCCACGATCGGGCAGATCTCGACCATTGCGGCCTCGATTGCGAGCGCGGTGAAGCAGCAGGGCGCCGCGACGCAGGAGATCGCCCGCAGCGTTCAGAGCGTGGCGCAGGGCACGCAGACCGCGGCGACGGACATCGGCCAGGTCAACCGCGGCGCCGCCGAGACCGGCTCGGCCTCGGAGGAGGTGCTGAACTCGGCCAGGACGCTGTCGAGCGAGAGCACCCGCCTGCGCGCCGAACTCGATCGCTTCATGGCCAACATCCGCGCGGCATAGTTGGCATCGACGCGCGGCGTGAGCCGCTGAGGTTTACTCCCTGCCGAATGCCCGCTTCAGCTCCACCTTGGCGCGTTCGAGCCGCGTGCGCTCGGTCCTGGGCAGGCTCTTGCCGGCGCGGTTGATGTAGAAGGTCAGCATCGAGAGCGCCGAGCGGTAGGCGCCCGATTTGCGGCGCCCGCTGTGCTCGGCCGAGCGCTTCAATGAGGCCGCGATCTTCTTCGGCTCCTTCAACTTGAATACGCCGTGCTTGAGGTCGAGCGCGTCGCTTTCCCGCGTCACGCGCTGCGACCAGCGCTTTGACGTTTCGCGCCGGCTCGCCGTCTTCCTGGGAGCCTTGCGCCGCGCGGTCTTGCGCGGTGAGGACTTGCGTGGTCCAGCCCTCCGCGATCGCCTCGTCCGTTTCGGCTCGGTCATGGGCAACTCCTTGCGTCTGCATCGAAAACGGCCGCATTGCCGCCTGGTTCCAAAGGGAACATCGGGCCCGCCGGGGCGTTGTCGTGCGGCAGGTAGAGATGGCTCCTCATGCACAGTCCGCCGGTCTGGAGCGTGTGCGTTCCGGAGACGATGCGCATTGGTCGGTTTCGATGGATGACGCCATCGTCGAGACCAGCATTCCCTCGCGGCTGGACGCCTTGCGCTGGAGCGGCTTTCACACCCGCGTGGTGCTGGCGCTCGGCATCACCTGGGTGCTCGACGGATTGGAGGTCACGCTCGCGGGCGCGCTCTCCGGCGCGCTGAAGCAGAGTCCGGCCTTGCACTTCTCCAACCTCGATCTGGGGATTGCCAACAGCGCCTATCTCGCCGGCGCGGTGCTGGGTGCGCTCGGCTTCGGCTGGCTCACCGACCGGATCGGGCGCAAGAAACTGTTCTTCATCACGCTCGCGCTCTACCTCTCCGCGACCGCAGCAACCTCGCTGTCGTGGAGCATCGCGAGCTACGCGCTGTTCCGATTTCTCACCGGCGCGGGCATCGGCGGCGAATACACCGCGATCAATTCGACGATCCAGGAGCTGGTGCCGGCGCGCTATCGCGGCTGGACCGATCTCGTCATCAACGGCAGCTTCTGGATCGGCGCCGCGATGGGCGCGGCCAGCGCCATCGTCCTGCTCGACCCCGCCGTGATCGATCCCGATCTCGGCTGGCGGCTTGCCTATCTGATCGGCGCGACGATCGGCCTGGTCGTGCTGTTGATGCGGATGTGGATCCCCGAGAGCCCGCGCTGGCTGATGATCCACGGCCGGCCCGAGCGGGCTCATGCCATCGTCGACGAAATCGAGCGGTCTGTGATCGGGCATGACCAGGCCAAGGCAAGCGGGCTTGCCAAAATTCGCCTCAGGATGCGCGATCATACGCCGCTCGCCGAGGTCGCCCACACGCTGTTTGCGGCTTACCGCCAGCGCGCGCTGGTGGGCCTCGTGCTGATGAGCGCGCAGGCGTTCTTCTACAACGCGATCTTCTTCACCTTCGCGCT
>NZ_JAGWUA010000207.1 GCF_028868675.1 Bradyrhizobium sp. | reverse complement strand
ATGCGGCCGGGCGGATCGATCAGGCCGATCACGGCAAGCCCGGTGACGGATTTGCCGGCGCCGGATTCGCCGACCACGCCCAGCACCTCGCCCCTGGCGATGTCGAAGGAAACGCCGTCGATCGCGCGCAGCGTGCCGCGGCGGGAGGCGAATTCCACCTGGAGATTTCGTACGGAAAGAACGGTGTCGGTCATGAACGGAAGCCGGTCTCACCGGAGTTTTGGGTTGAGCGCGTCGCGCAGCCAGTCGCCCAGGAGGTTGATGGAGAGGATCAAGACCGCCAGCGCCAGTCCCGGGAAGGCCACGATCCACCACTCGCCGGCGAACAGATAGTTGTTGCCGATGCGGATCAGCGTGCCGAGCGAGGGCATGGTCTCGGGCATGCCGGAGCCGAGGAAGGACAGCGTCGCCTCGGTGATGATGGCGAGCGCGAGGTTGATGGTGGCGATGACGAGGATCGGCCCCATCGTGTTCGGCAGCACGTGGCGCAGCATGATCACCGGCGCCGGCAGGCCGATCAGTTGCGCGGCGGCGACGTAGTCCTTGTTCTTCTCGACCATGACCGAGCCGCGCACGGTGCGGGCATATTGCACCCAGAAGCTCAGGCCGATCGCGAGCACCAGCACGCCGAGCATGCTCATCTCGTCCAGCCTGTTGCCGAACACCGACTTGGCGATGCCGTTGATCAGGAGCGCGATCAGGATCGCCGGGAAGGAGAGCTGGACATCGGCAATGCGCATGATCAGGCCGTCGACCGCGCCGCCGACATAGCCGGCGGTCAGGCCGAGCAGGATGCCGAGCGCGCCCGAGAAGATGACGCCGAGGATGCCGACGACGAGCGAGATCCGCAGGCCGTACAGGATCGCCGACAGCACGTCGCGGCCCTGCTCGTCGGTGCCGAGCAGGAACGGGCTCTGGCCGTCGGCGGTCCACAGCGGGGAGATGCGCGAGTTCATCAGCTGCAGTTGCGCCGGATCGAATGGGTTTTGTACGGCGAGCACGGAGGCGAAGATCGCCAGCAGGAAGAAGGCGAGCGTCACGGCGGCAGCCACCATCGTGATCCTGGAGCGGCGGAAGGAATAGAACAGGTCACTGTCGACGAGACGCCTGAACCGGCCCGCATGCACGGCGCCGGGCGAGACGCGTTCTTCCACCTGATGCTGGACGACGGCTTCGCTCATCCCTAATGCGCCCGGCTGACCGTCGAACGCAGGCGCGGATCGACGATGGTGTAGAGGATATCGACCACGAAATTGATGGTGACGAAGATCAGGGACACCATCATCAGATAGGCCGCCATGATCGGGATGTCGACGTTCTGCACGGCCTGCACGAACAACAGCCCCATTCCCGGCCACTGGAACACGGTCTCGGTGATGATCGCAAATGCAATGACCGAGCCGAACTGCAGCCCGACCACCGTGATCACGGGAATCAGCGTGTTCCGCAGCGCATGGCCGAAATGGATGGCGCGGGTGGTCAGGCCGCGGGCGCGGGCGAAGCGGATGTAGTCGGTCCGCATGACTTCCAGCATCTCCGCGCGCACCAGCCGCATGATCAGCGTCATCTGGAACAGGCCGAGCGTGATCGACGGCATGATCAGCGCCTTCAGCCCGGAGAGCGTCAGCAGTCCGGTCGTCCACCAGCCGATATGCACGACGTCGCCGCGCCCGAAGGACGGCAGCCACCCCAGCGTGACCGAGAACAGGTAGATCAAGAGGATGCCGATCAGGAAGGTCGGCAGCGAGATGCCGATCAGCGAGATCGCCTGGAACGCGTGCGCGAGCCAGGTGTCGCGGCGCAGCGCCGAATAGACGCCCATCAGGATACCGCAGACCAGCGCGAAGATGGTGGCGCAGATCGCGAGCTCGAGCGTTGCCGGCATCCGCTCGGTCAGGAGCTTCGAGACGGGAAGCCGGAACTGGTAGGACACGCCGAACTTGAACTGAGCCGCGTTGGCGATGTAGCGGCCGAACTGAACCACCACGGGATCGTCGAGCCCGAGCGACTGGCGGATCGCGGCGCGTTCCGCGTTGGTGGTGTCCAGCGACACCATCTGGCTCACCGGGTCGCCGGCGAAGCGGAACATCGAGAAGGCGATGATCCCGACCGCGATCATGACGCCGATGGCCTGGATGGCCCGGCGAAGGGCGAAAGCGAGCATTTCTTCCTTTCACGTCAGCTCACGGGCCGCGCGCATCGATCGTCGCCCGAAGCGAGAAG
Organism: Bradyrhizobium sp.; assembly: GCF_028868675.1. Taxonomy (GTDB): domain Bacteria; phylum Pseudomonadota; class Alphaproteobacteria; order Rhizobiales; family Xanthobacteraceae; genus Bradyrhizobium. The sequence continues at coordinate 6,153 of NZ_JAGWUA010000207.1, read as the reverse complement.
TCCCGGAAGCCGGAGCTTCCGGGATCCCGCTACTTTCTGCAGCTCACTCGCCCTGTTTGGTGGCCCAATAGAGCAGGACCTGGTTGTCCGCGCGCTGGGTCAGCTTCACCTTCTTCGACACGCCCCAGGCGAGCGACTGCTGGTGCAGCGGGATATAGGCGTAGTCCTTGAGCGAGATGTCATAGGCCTGCTTGATCATCTGGTCGCGCTTCTTCGCGTCGGGCTCCACCAGGATCTTGTCGGTGAGCGCGTCCAAATCCTTGTTGCAGTAGCCGCCGAGATTGGCCTCGCCGCGGTTGGGATCCTTGGGATCGTCGCGGCAGCCGAGAATGTCATGCAGCACGTTGTGGGAATCCATGGTGCCCGGCGTCCAGCCCAGCAGGTAGAACGACGTCTTGTAGCCGCCCGCCTTCAGGACCTTGGCGAAGTACTGCGCCTTGGGCTGCGCCAGCAGGGTCGCCTTGACTCCGATGCGAGCGAGCATGCCGACCACCGCCTGGCAGATCGCCGCATCATTGACGTAGCGGTCGTTCGGGCAGTCCATGGTCAGTTCGAAGCCGTCCGGATAGCCCGCTTCGGTCAACAGCTTCTTGGCGCCGTCGGGATCGAATTTCGGCCGCGTGAACTCCTTCGACAGCGGGAACAGCTCGGGCGCGATCATCAGCGGCGAGGGCGTGGAGAGGCCGCGCATCACGCGGGTCTTGATCAGCTCGATGTCGATCGCCTTGTAGAAGGCTTCGCGGACGCGGACGTCCTTGAACGGGTTCTTGCCCTTGACGTTCGAAAACAGCAACTCGTCGCGCGACTGGTCCATGCCGAGGAAGATCGTGCGAAGCTCGGGGCCGGTCATCACGGTCGCGTTCGGGCTTGCATTGACGCGCTGGATGTCCTGGATCGGGACCGGCTCGATCACGTCGACCTCGCCGGAGAGCAGCGCCGCAACCCGCGTCGCGTCGGAGGCGATCGGGGTGAACACGATTTCCTTGAGGTTATGTTCCGGCTTGCGCCACCAGTTCGGGTTCGCCTTGTAGACGGTCTTCACGCCCGGCTGGTGGCTGTCGACCATGAAGGGCCCGGTGCCGTTGGCGTGCAGCGAGGCGAAGCTCGGGGTCGTGGCGGCGACCGGCGTCGGCGCCACCGCGTTGTTCGCCTCCGCCCATTTCTTGTCCATGATGTACCAGGTATCCCATTGCGACATCAGGATGGGATTGGGCGAGGTCAGGACGAAATCGACGGTGTAGTCGTCGATCTTGACGACTTTCGCGTCCGCAGGAATGCGGGTCAGCAGGTTGGAACCGGTGGCGCGCACGCGATCCGCCGAGAACACCACGTCGTCGGCGGTGAAGGGATCGCCGTTGTGGAACTTGACGCCCTTGCGCAGGTGGAAGCGCCAGCGCGTCGGCTCCGGCGTTTCCCAGCTTTCGGCCAGCGCCGGAATGATCTTGAGGTCCTTGTCGCGCTCGACCAGGCCTTCATAGACATGGCCGAGATGGGCGTGGGTGGTGGTCTCGTTCAGCGTGTAGGGATCGAGCGATTTGAGCTCGCCCTGGTTGGCGTAGCGCAGCGTCTGGCTCGAAGCCGGCGTCAGTGCAAAGGCAAGCGCCGATCCGAGGGTCATCGCAAACAGGCTATGGCGTAACGACGTTCTTGCCGACATTCTTGCCCCTCTCCACCGTGCCGCGCCGATGATTTTTGAATTGTTCGGGCGGGCCAACCGAGCCATGTTGCCCACTGTTTTCGACCCGCGCAAGCGCGATTCCGGCAAGGAACGCACCGACTTGCGCCGCTGTGCAGCAACGCGGTCTTCAGGGCACTGGAAGGGCGGGTTCGCGCGCCAGTCGGCTTTCGACGTGTGCCATGGCGGGGAGAAGAAGGGCGACCTTGCCGCCGCGTGCCGAGCGGAGCGCCCCGCCTGACCTCGACCCGGTCCGGGCCACGATGGCGGAGCGGTTCGGTTGAGCATATCTTCCGATTGCGGGAGGGACTGCGGACCGCGGGGGCCCGGTCGCTTGCGTCGCATGCCAAGTCGCGGCGATACTGCGGCAGGCCGCTCGAATCCGCCTGAGGAGGGGACATGAAGGTTAACATTGAAATCGACTGCACCCCCCTGGAGGCCCGTCAGTTTTTCGGACTGCCCGACGTGGGGCCGATGCAGACGGCCGTGATGGACAAGCTGCAGCAGCAGGTCATGAGCAACATCGAAAAGGTTTCGCCGGAATCGCTGCTGCAGAGCTGGTTCACCTTCGATCCGAAGCTCGCCCAGCGGTTTCAGGACATGTTCGTCGCCATGGCCGGCCTCGGCGGGACGGCCAGCAGCGACAAGAAGAAATAGATGCCGGCGGGCGGGAGCGAAGCGCAGGCTGACGGCCGGCTTCGACCGCCAGGCCTCGCTCTCCTGCTCGCGGAGGCGCGCGGGCTGTTCGAACTCAATGCCAGCATCCTGCTCTCGCCGCTCCTGATGCGCGCGCCGCGCGGCGACGGTCACCCCGTGCTCGCCTTGCCCGGCTTTCTCGCCAGCGACCTCTCGATGGTGCCGATGCGGCGCTATCTGCGCGAACTCGGCTATGATGCCCAGGCCTGGCGGATGGGGCGCAATCTCGGCGGCCTGGCGCGCATGCGCGCAGCGTTGCGCGACCGGCTCGCCGAGGTCCATGCCGCGACCGGACGCAAGGTCAGCCTGGTCGGGTGGAGCCTCGGCGGCGTCTATGCGCGCGATCTGGCGCTGCAGGCCCCCGACATGGTCCGCTACGTCGTCACGCTCGGCAGCCCCTTTGCCAACGACGTACGGGCGACCAACGCGACGCGGCTGTACGAGACACTGTCGGGTGAGCGGGTCGAGGATCATCTGGAGCTGCGCGACGTCATCGCCGGCGACCTGCCGGTGCCGACCAGCTCGATCTGGTCGCGCAGCGACGGCGTGGTGAATTGGCGCACCTGCCTGGTGCGTCCTTCCGGCACGGCGGAAAACATCGAGGTGCATCTCGCCAGTCACATCGGGCTCGTCGTGAACCCGGCCGCGCTGTGGGCGGTGGCGGATCGGCTCGCCCAGGCGAACGGCGAGTTCTCGCCGTTCGACCGGGCAGGGCCGTTTGCCGTTGCATATGCTCCGCCGGACCCTACACTGTCGGCCTGACATCCCTCGCGCGCCGTGATGCCGCAGGTCTCCAACCTCTCGATGCTGGGCGCGCCGATCAAATCCTGGCGCGGCTCGACAGCCGCTTGAATCTGTCGGAGGTGTTGCCGCCGGCGGCAGACGTCAGGGGCGCCGCTGAATGGGAAGTTTTTCGATGATCGAAATGCCGCCGATCGAGTTCGCGCAGACGAACGGAATTCGCATGGGTTATTACGAGGCGGGTCCTGCGACCGACAAGCCGCCCGTGGTGCTATGCCACGGCTGGCCGGAGCTGGCCTTTTCCTGGCGCCACCAGATCAAGGCGCTGAGCGAGGCCGGCATCAGGGTCATCGCGCCGGACCAGCGCGGCTATGGCGCGACCGACCGGCCCGAGCCGGTCGAGGCCTACGACCTGGAGCACCTGACCGGCGATCTCGTCGGGCTGCTCGATCATCTCGGAATCGACAAGGCGATTTTCGTTGGCCATGACTGGGGCGGCTTCGTCGTCTGGCAGATGCCGCTGCGTCATCCCAGCCGTGTCGCCGGCGTCGTCGGCGTCAACACGCCGCATTGGGACCGTGCGCCGGCCGATCCGATCGCGCTGTTCCGCCAGCGCTTCGGCGACCAGATGTACATCGTGCAGTTTCAGGACCCGGCGCGCGAGCCGGACCGGATCTTCGGCAGCCGCGTCGAGCAGACCTTCGACGCTTTCATGCGCAAGCCGCTGGCCAGGCCTGAAGCCAGGCCGGAGCAGGCGCCGGTTGCCGGTGTCGGCGCCTCGGCAAAACTCAACCTGGCCTTCCCGCAGATGATCGCGGCCTATGACGCGAAGTTCGACCCGCGCACGCCGATCCTGTCGGCCGAGGAGAAGGAGGTCTTCGTCGACACCTTCACCAGGACCGGCTTCACCGGCGGCATCAACTGGTACCGCAACTTCACCCGCAACTGGCAGCGCTCGGAGGGCCTCGACCATCACGTCGGCGTGCCGTCGCTGATGATCATGGCCGAGAACGACGCGGTGCTGCCGCCCTCGGCCGCCGATGGCATGGAGAAGCTGGTGCCGGACCTCGAAAAATACCTGGTCCGGGACAGCGGTCATTGGACGCAGCAGGAAAAGCCGGGAGAGGTCAGCGCCAAGCTGATCGAATGGCGCAGAAGGCGGTTTGGATAGTTCGTCTTTGCGGCGTGCTGATCTTCTGAAGGCAATGGTGGAGGCGAGGAGCTCGGCGCGCAGAACCACTGCGTGCTCGACGTCCGGGCGGGCGGATAAGGCTCCCGGGCATGCTACAAGCGTGGCATGATTCCCTGGGTCAAGATCGATACCGCGCGCATTCCCGGTAGCCGCGACGAACTCCGCCTGATGCGCCGAGGCAAGGAGTTCTCGATCATGCTCGGCACCAACGAGCTGATGAACAGCCGCCTGTCGGGCTCGGAGGTGGCGCTGGCGACGCTCGCTGCGAAGGCGATCGAAGAGGTCGCGAAGCCGCGGCTGCTGATCGGCGGACTGGGCATGGGCTTTACGCTGCGTGCCGCGCTCGGTGCGCTGGGGAGCGGCGCGCAAATCGTGGTGGCCGAACTCGTTCCGGCGGTCGTCGCCTGGGCGCGAGGCCCGATGGCGGAGCTCTTTGGCGACAGCCTCGACGATTCCCGTGTCGATGTTCGCGAGGTCGACGTGGCACGGCTGATCGACGGGCATCCGCTGACATTCGATGCCATCCTGCTCGACGTCGACAACGGCCCGGAAGGCCTGACCCGGAAGGCCAACGACGCGCTCTATGACGTCGGCGGGCTGAAGATGGCGCACACCGCGCTGCGCCCCGGTGGGGTCCTTGCCGTCTGGTCGTCCGGGCCGCATCCGAAATTCTCGAAGCGGCTGCAACAGGCTGGATTTGCGGTGAACGAAGTCGCCGTTCGCGCCACCGGAAAGGGCGGCGGCGCACGGCACGTCATCTGGATCGCGACGAAAGAATCTACGCGGCGTTCGCCGCCGCGCGATGCGCATGCTCGTCGATCGCGTCGATGATCTCCGGCCAGAAGCGGATCGGCAGCGCATGGCCCATGCCTTCGATCATCATGAGCTTCGCGTTGGGGATCGAGGCTGCCGTATCCTTGCCGCCCTCGGGCCGCACCAGCGGGTCGACCGTGCCATGGATGACCAGCGTCGGCGCGGTCACCTTGTGCAGCCGTTCCTTGCGGCTGCCCGAGGCGAGCACGGCGCGGAGCTGGCGGCCGACGCCGGCCGGGTTGAGGCCGCGCGCGAAGGTACGCTCGGCGCGCTCGCGGTCCTGCGCCTCGTCCTCCGGAAAATGGCCGGCGCGCAGCACCTTCCAGGTCTCGGCGTAGCGGACGAGATATTCGTCCTTGCTGCGCGGCGGCGGCGCCATCAGCATGGCGGCGGCCTCGCGGCTCGGCGGCGGCACGCGCGGATTGCCCGTCGTTGACATGATCGAGGTCAGCGAGCGCACGTGGTGCGGAAACGAGATCGCGATCTCCTGCGCGATCATGCCGCCCATGGAGGCGCCGACCAGGTGCGCGGACCTGATGCCGAGCACCTCCATCAGCGCCACCGTGTCCTTGGCCATGTCGATCAGCTCGTAGGTGGCGGACACCGGAATGCGGAGGAAGCGCAGCTTCAACAACTCGAGCGGCGTGAGGCGCTTGCCGCCGGTCAGATGGCTGGACTGGCCGATGTCGCGATTGTCGAAGCGGATCACGCGGAAGCCGCGCGCGGCGAGTTGCCGGCAGAACGCGTCGTCCCAGACGATCATCTGCGCACCCAGCCCCATGATCAGCAGCATGGGCTCGGCGCCGGCGTCGCCGAAGATCTCGTAGCAGATGTCGATGCCATTGGCGCGGGCGATCTGCGGCGGCTGGTGGGCGGTGGCGTTCACGATCCTCGATCCTTTCGGCTTGCGATGAACGCCTATCGTACGGTTCCTCGCTGCAAAGAAGCTACCGACCACCCGGCACCGTCCAGCACTGAAATTCGCAATTCCCACCCCATGCAAAGAAGATTACTGGACTTGGTCAGAGGTGCTAAA
>NZ_JAGWUA010000024.1 GCF_028868675.1 Bradyrhizobium sp. | reverse complement strand
TCTTTGCAATATTTAGTAACAATCAGTAACTATAGCGCAAGGAGCTCAAATGAAAATCGCTATCGCCGGCGCCTCGGGCCGGGCGGGATCGCAGATCACCGCGGAACTGTCCCGCCGCGGCCATGCCGTGACTGCCATCGCCCGCCATCCCGAGAAGATCGCGGGTCTCCCCAACGTCACGCCGGTCAGGGGTGACGTGCTCGACCAGGCCGGGCTGACAAAGCTGTGGGCCGGGCATGACGTCGCCGTCAGCGCCGTCCATTTCCTGGCGAGCGACCTGCAAAAGTTGATAGCCGCTGCTAAGGCCTCCGGCGTGGGCCGCTATCTCGTGGTCGGCGGCGCCGGCAGCCTCGAGGTCGCCCCGGGCGTGAAACTGGTTACAACCCCGGGTTTTCCGGCCCAATACAAGGCCGAAGCGGAGAAGGGCGCCGCCTTCCTCGACCTGCTGCGGCAGGAGAAGGAGCTGAACTGGACCTTCCTGTCGCCCTCGGCCCTGTTCGTGGAGGGACCGCGGACGGGCGAGTTCCGGCTCGGAACCGACGAGCTCCTGACCGCCGCCGACGGCAGGAGCTCAATCAGCTTTGCCGATTTCGCCGTTGCGATGGCCGACGAGATCGAGCGGCCGGCGCACCTGAGGTCGCGCTTCACGGTCGGCTACTAGCCGCTCGTGCGCCCCCGGGCCCGCCGGATAAACATGGCTGTGCAAGGGCTTGGGGGCAGTGCGGGAGGATGTAGGGAAATATTGTGTGTCACAAGACACCGCTATATAAGGCCCCGCTCAACGGACCCTGGTCCGTTCGAGTCGTCGCTGAGAAAGATGGGCCGCCCTTGGAAAAGTTGAAGAATTATCGACCCTCCGAAAAAGAGCCTTTCATGAACGACAGGCAGAAGGAGTACTTTCGCCTGAAACTCCTCGCCTGGAAGGATGAGATCCTCAAGGAGTCCAAGCTGACCCTGCAGGCCTTGCAGGAGGAGAACGTCAATCACCCCGATCTCGCCGATCGGGCCTCGTCCGAAACCGACCGCGCCATCGAGCTGCGCGCCCGCGACCGCCAGCGCAAGTTGATCGCCAAGATCGATGCCGCCCTGCAGCGCATCGAGGACAACACCTACGGCTATTGCGAGGAGACCGGCGAGCCGATCTCGCTGAAGCGGCTCGAAGCCCGTCCGATCGCAACGCTTTCGGTGGAAGCGCAGGAGCGCCACGAGAAGCGCGAGAAGGTCTATCGCGACGAATAGGCCGGGCGCCGCCCGCGCGGCTCCCCATGAAGCGTGCGCAATCGGCGCGCAAGTTTCGCGCCCTGCGTGATGTCCGCGCGCCCATCGCGCAGCGTGATGCGCGATCGAAAAGTGAATCGCGATCAAGGGGCTGGACCCGACTTCTCCATGTTCACCTGAGCTCGGATGAGACCAAGCCTTCACTTCAGGCGAAGGCGGTCTTGCGAGTCGAAGAGGGCTGCTCAGTCGGCAGCCCTCTTGCGGCCGGATATCATGGACGCCACGAGGTTCTCGCGATGCTCGAAGCTCGCGATCAGGACGCCGAGGACATGCGCCACGACCAGGCCAACGGTGAGATTGGCCAGGAATTCGTGGACGTGTTCGACGAGCTTGGAGCCCCAGTAGGCGTCCGTGGTCATCGCGTAGCCCGTCGCGCACGTGCCGGCCAGCGCGATCAGGAGCGCGATGATCATGGCGCCGCCGGCCGGGTTGTGCCCAATGTAGCGGGGAGCCCTGAGCAGCGCGACGTCCCGCAGATAGGCGAGCACCTCGCGCGGCGGACGAACGAAGTTCGAAAATCGTGCGTGCCGCGGACCGACGAAGCCCCAGACGATCCGGATCGCGAGGAGGCCGGCGATGGCGTAGCCGGCCGCGATATGGACCCGCTCGATCTCGTCGCCGGTGGCGTAGGCCAGAACGAACAAGCTCGCCAGCGACCAGTGGAAGATCCGAACGAACGGATCCCAAACCTTGACCGTGGCCGGCGGCATAACGCCGCCGGCTTCGATCGTGTTGCTCACGGTTCTCATTTGCGAACCATCACATCTGGCCGATGATCTGGCCGTTGGTCGGATCGACGAACAGCTCGACCCTGCTGCCGTTCTTGTCGAGCGTGTACAGCTCGCCGCAGGCGTTCTTGAGCTTGGCCTTCTGGACTTTGTATCCCTGAGCCTCGACCTTCGCCTGTAGCTCCTGCATCGGCAGCCACTGGGATTCGGGGGCCGACGTGCACGGCTTGCCGAGGCTGCCGGCCTGGGCGGACGCCGCACCGAGGGCTACGGCGGCGACGGTGAGAATGGCGATCTTGCGCATAGGTATCTCCTGACGGTTGCCGCCCGCACCATGCGGCGGCGACCTGGCCAATCTGTCAGAACCGGCCTGACCGACGCCTGTTGAGCCAAGTCAGCGATTTGTCAGGTGAGATCAGGCATCCATATCTCCGGGATAACGAGTATTCCTCATGGACTTACGCCCGCAGCGAGTTCGATGCCTGATCCTTGCAGCCGCGCTTCTCGCGGCCGGAGGGGCCCCGTCGCTCGCCCGCGATCAGGACGACGCGCGCCGGGCCGTGGAGGCGGGCGAAATCCGTCCGCTTGCCGAGATTCTGACCATGGTGAGGCAAAAGCTTCCGGGCGAGATCGTCGGCGTGAAGCTCGAACGGGAAGCCGGTGCCTGGACTTACGAATTGCGCGTCGTCGACGGCAAGGGACGGCTGTTCGAGATCCACGTCGACGCCAGGAGCGGAGCCGTCGAACGGACCAGGGAGAAGTGATGCGCGTGCTTGTCGTCGAGGATGACCTGCGGATCGCGTCCGAGGTCTCGCGCACTCTGCAGGCCTCCGGCTACGTGGTGGAAACCGTCGCCAAGGGCGAAGACGCCTGGTTCCTCGGCGACACCGAGGACTTCGGCGCCGTCATCCTCGACCTTGGTTTGCCTGGCATGGACGGCCTGGCGGTCCTGAAGCGCTGGCGCGCCAACGGACGCCGCATGCCCGTCCTCATCCTCACTGCGCGGGGAAGCTGGGCCGAGCGGGTCGACGGCATCGATGCCGGCGCCGACGACTACCTTCCGAAGCCGTTCCGGATGGAGGAGCTGCTGGCGCGGCTGCGGTCCATCGTGCGGCGCTCGGCGGGGCATGCCTCCTCGGTCATGACCGCGGGCGAGATCACGCTCGACGAGCGGCAGATGAAGGTGACCCGCCGCGGCGTGCCCATCGCGCTTTCGCCGCTCGAATACAGGCTGGTCGCCCATCTCCTCCGCAATCGCGGGCGGGTCGTCTCGCAGCAGGAGATCGACGAGAACGTTTACGGTCACGGCGAGGAGCATGATTCCAACACGCTGGAGGTGCTGGTCGGCCGCGTACGCAAGAAGCTCGGCGCCGACGCGATCGAGACGCGGCGCGGCTTCGGCTATCTGATGCCGGACCTGTTCGAATGAGCCGGCATTCGCTCAGGCTGCGACTGGTCGCCGGTGGCATCGTGGCCATGCTGATGGCGCTTGCGGTTGCCGGGGGGGCGCTGGTCCTGGTTTTCGAGCGCCATGTGTCGCGCACCCTGGCTCAGGACCTCGACGTCCATCTGAAGCAGCTGCTCGCCGGCATCGACCTCGACCCGCAAGGCAAGCTGGTGTTGACGCAGACCCCGGTCGATCCCCGCTTCGCCGATCCGCTGTCCGGGCTGTACTGGCAGGTCGGCGATGCGCGCGGGCAGTTGCTTCGCTCGCGCTCGTTGTGGGATTCGGGCCTGGAGCTTCCGGCGGATCGACTTGAGCCTGGAGAAACACATCAGCACCAGGCGCCGGGACCGGGAGGCCGGCGCGTCCTCGTCGCCGAGCGCGCCGTCACGCTGACCGCGGACGGCAGGCCGTTGGTCGTCCGCCTTGCCGTCGCCGAGGACCTCGCCAGGGTCACGGCGGCGACCTCGGCCTTCGCGAAGGATCTCTCGATCGCTCTCGTCCTTCTCGGCTGCGTGCTGGCCCTTGCGACCTGGGTCCAGGTCGGCGTCGGCCTGCGTCCGCTGGTCGCGCTGCGCGGCGGAGTGGCCGACATCAGAGCGGGGCGAACCCGGCATCTGCCGCCCTCGGTCCCGACCGAGGTTCACCCCCTGGTCGAGGAGGTCAACGCGCTGATCGACGCCCAGGAACGCGAGATCGAACGGTCCCGCGGCCGTGCCGCCGATCTGGCTCATGGGCTGAAGACGCCCCTCGCGGCTCTCGCGGCCGATGCGTCACGTCTGCGGGAGCGGGGCGAGCGCGATATTGCCGAGAATATCGAAGCCGTCAGTGAAGCCATGGGTCGCCACGTCGACCGCGAGCTCGCCCGGGCCAGGGTTCGCGGGCGCGCCCGGGGCGGCGCTGCAATATCCACTCCCGTGAAGCCGCTCGTTGACTCCGTCACGGCAACGCTGTCGCGCACTCCCGACGGTGCGCGCGTGAGGTTCGAGAACCTCGTTGCCGCCGATCTTTGCGCCCCGCTCGACAAGGTCGACCTCGCCGAAGTTCTCGGAAACCTGCTCGAGAACGCGGCGCGCCATGCCGCGCGATCCGTCCGGATCACGTCGGATGAAGCCCTGTCTTCGATCGCCATCGAAGATGATGGCAAAGGCATCGAACCGTCCGCTCTGTCACACGTCGTCCGACGCGGCGCCCGCCTCGACCAGGGCGGTGGCGCTGCGGGCCTGGGCCTTGCGATCGTGCGGGACGTCCTCGAGGCGTATGGGTGGACGCTGGAGCTTTGCCGGTCCGAGCTCGGCGGTCTCAAGGCAACGATCGCCAGCCAATAGGCGGCGGGGCACAGCATGCAACGCGATTCGAAAATTGAATCGCGATCAACGGGCTGGACCGGACTTCTCCATGTTCACGTGAGCTCGGATGAGACCGAGCCTTCAGCTCAGGCGATCGCACTTTTGCGAGTCGGGTCAACGGCATTGCGCCATGTCTTGATCCCGGGGCCGCGGACCGCGGTGCTGTCCGTAGCGGTGCTTGTCAGGCCCGGGCTGGAATGCTGAACTCCGCCACGCTGAGTAGCATGGGAGGCGGCGCCGATGGACGAGATTCTCGCAGCCGCAAAGGCGATCGCGGCCGCGCGCCGCAACAAAAGTCCGCTCGCGGCGCTCGAGGTTCCGCCCGCGGACGAAGCTGCCGGCTACAAGGTCCAGCGTGCACTGCATGATCTCCTGCTGCCGCAGACGGGCCGCCTGGTTGGCTACAAGATCGGCTGCACCAGCGCGGTGATGCAGGACTATATCGGCATCCCCCATCCCTGCGCCGGCGGCGTGTTCGAGAAGGGCGTGCACGACAGCGGCGTCAAGCTCGCGGCGGCCGACTATGTCCGGGTCGGCGTCGAATGCGAGATTGCGGTCCGCCTGAAGCGCAGCCTCGCGCCGGGCGAGGCGCCGTTCACCGCCGAATGGGTGGCCGAGGCGGTCGAGGCCTATCGCCCCGCGATCGAGATCGTCGACGACCGCTACGTGAAATGGGAGACGCTGGGCGCGCCGACCCTGATCGCCGACGACTTCTTTGCCGCCGGCTGCGTGCTCGGGCCCGAGGTCGCTCGCGCCGCCGTGCCGGACCTCAAGAGGATCGCCGGCCGCGCACTGCTCAACGGCGAGGTGGCCGGCCAGGGCACCGGCGCCGACGTCCTCGGCCATCCCCACAACGCGCTCGCCTGGCTCGCCAACCATCTCGCGGCCGAAGGCAAGGGCCTCCATGCCGGCCAGATCGTGCTGACGGGAAGCCTCGTGAAGACGCTGTGGCTGAAGCCGGGCGACAAGGTGCGGATGGAGTTGGACGGGTTGGGAGTGGTGGAGGCGGAGTTCTTATGAGTTGGCTGTGTGCCTCGATCGTTACGACCGAACCAAGATGCTCGCGTAGCTTGGGATAAGCTTGATCGACTTCTCACACCTCAAATTCGATTGTACCGCAATCTTCTTCGGAGCAGCCCCGGGAATGGCTGCTTTGCGGACATAGAGATCGCCGACGGTTGCGCCGTCTCTATCTCCGTGAATTTGAACACCGGAGCTATTCAACTCTCGGTACCGGAAAGCGCCTTCTGTATCGCCAACAAGCTCGAGGGACTTGGTAAGTGTCAATTTCCGCATGCGCGCCTCCATCGTGTTCTCCCGATGGTAGGCGTGGTTCACTAACGAATTGGGCCACGAAAATTTCAAGTCAGGCCATTGGGGCCGGAAACAGTCCAGCATCCTCGTTTGTGAAAGGAACAGAATAGAAACATAGTGAGGCGCTTGGGGCGCATCCACGATAATCTCAAATCGACCGAATTTTCTGAAATCGACAATTGGTAACATGTGTGGTACCAGAAATCAGAGTTGAGGAATACACCGTCGATGGCCGTAGTCCGTTCCAGGAGTGGCACGACCGGTTGCACGCGCAAACAGCCGCTTTCGTTTCCGTCGCGATCGCCAGGCTTGCGGACGGAAACACCTCGAACGTCAAGTCGATCGGGGAGGGAGTATCCGAACTGAAGATCAATCGCGGCCCGGGCTATCGGGTCTATTTCGGGTGGGACGGCAACATGCTGGTCATCCTGCTTGGTGGTGGCACCAAGCAGAGGCAGCAAGTCGATATCGACGCCGCACAGCATCGCTGGCGCGACTACAAGGCGCGGAAGCGCGCGAAGGGATGAACAATGCCGTTGACCCATGATTTTCGAGAAACGGTTCGTGAGCGAGCCAAGCGCGACCCGGCCTTTCGCGAAGCGCTGTTTCAGGAGGCGATGCAGGCGCTGCTGCAGGGCGACGTCGACTACGGCCGTTCGGCGCTGCGAACCTACATCAACGCGACGATCGGCTTCGAGCGGCTGAGCAAGGCGATCGACCGCCCGCAGAAGAGCCTGATGAGGATGTTCGGGCCGGGCGGCAATCCGACAGCAGAGAACCTGATGGCCGTGATCAGCGCGCTACAGGAGAAAACGGGTGTGCGCCTCGAGATACGCGCCGTGGCGGATGCGGCGTGACGCCGGCGCGCGCGACCGGCTATCGGGAGCCATCCGCCAACCGAGGCTAGCCCCCATGAACGTGGTGGAGTTAGGTTTGGCTGGATCGTGCGGTGCCGGGTTCGGCCTCTTTCCAGAGCGGAAGGGTGCATAAGGGCTCTGCCGATCCCACGCTCCGCCATTGTTGCAGAATACCCCTGATTTGCCCGACGCGTCAATGTTATTTTCGTAAAATCCGTAACGCCTCGCCGGCTCCCGCCGGCCACTGTGCATGGGGTTGAACCTCATGTTTTTGGAAACCGGTCACGGACGCCGCAGGCCGGACCCGGTCTCATCATGTCTTGGGTCGTCCCAAGAACTCATGCGGCCCTCGCCAGGGGAGCTAGCGAGGGCCGCGTAGAACATCGCTGGCCGCGCCTAGGTTCGCGACCGACGATGTGGGAGCTCGGGAGAAGGACTAGAACGGCAGCAGCACGTCCATCACCTGCTGGCCGTAGCGCGGCTGCTGCACGTCCATGATCTGGCCGCGGCCGCCATAGGCGATGCGGGCCTGCGCGATCTTGGTGGAGTCGATGGTGTTGTCGCTCTGGATGTCCTCGGGCCGCACGACGCCGGCGACGACCAGCTCGCGGATCTCGAAATTGACGCGGATCTCCTGCTTGCCCTCGACCACGAGGTTGCCGTTCGGCAGCACCTGCGTCACGACGGCGGCGACGGTGGTCTGCAGGGCCTCCTTGCGGTCGACGCTGCCCTTGCCTTCGCTGGAGGCGGTGGAGTCGGCGGTGAGGATGCGGCCGGGCAGGATCTTGTTGGCCTGCGTGATGGTCTTCGCGCCGGCGAAGTCGGTGATCCCCGAATCTTCCTTGTTGCTGCGGCTGCGCGAGGTGTCGTTCTCCATGTTGGCCTTGTCGGTGATGTTCACGGTCACCGTCAGGAGGTCGCCGACCTGGTGGGCGCGCTGGTCCTTGAAGAAGGCGCGGCTGCCGTTCCGCCACAGCGAGTTCGGGTTGTAGGACACCACTTCCGGCTTCGGCATCGGCATCTGCACCGGCTTGTAGCCGGGCTGCGCGGTCGGATTCTCGATTGCCGACAGCTTTGGCTGCTCGCCGATCTGCGACAGGCGATCGATCGAGGAGCAGCCGCTCGCGAAGGCGAACGTCGCCAGCAACGCGCCGGAGAGGGCGAGACGACGGAGACGGGCGGCGGAGCTGAACCTGGACATGACTTACTCTGACTTGGCTGGAGCTGGCGAAAGCTGGGTCTGGGCGAGCGCGACCGGCGCCGGCTCGCGTTGCAGCGATGACGTCCGGTCGTTCGGCAAGGCGGCGGGGGCGGCCTGGATGGTGATCTGGCCGCGGCCGGTGACGACGCCGGTGAGGGTGCGCTTGGACAGCACGTTGAGCACGTTGACGACGTCGCCCTCGGCGCCGCTGTCGATCGCCTTGGCACGCGTGGTCAGATAGAGGCCGGCCGCCTGGTAGATGACGGTGACGCTCTGGTCGCGCTGCACCAGCTCGGGCTTGGCCAGGTCGGCGACGCGGATCGGCGTGCCCGCGCGCATCGGGCGGCGGAGCTGCATGCCGACCGCGCGGTCGCGCGTGGCGGCCTCGCCCGATATCTCCGCCTTCGGGCGCCGCTCCGGCACGACGTCGGAGGATTTCAGCATCTCGGTGCGGTCGATGTCGCGGGTCAGCACGGCAACCTCCACCGTCTCGATCGCGGTGCCGGTGAAGCGCAGCTTGGCGGGCGCGGCGCTCGCCTCGTTGCTGATCTCGAAGGTGACGTCGAAGCGGCCGCTGCGCTGGTCGTAGCGGGTGGCGGTCGGCTGCAGCGCGCCGGTGTTGGTGGCGTCCAGCCGCAACTCGGAGATGCCACGGTCGAAGGTGATGCCGATATTGGCGGCCTCGCCGAGGCCGAAGCGGTGCTCCAGCGCGGACGCCACCGCGAGCTCGAGGTCCTTGTTGGCGAGCGTGCGCGCCAGGCGGGTGACCGTGACCTCCTTGATGTCTCCGGTCATCACGCCGATCACCTGTTTGGCGCGCAGCACGTTGATCACCTGCGCGACCGGCAATGCGCCTGTCGTGCCGAGGTCGGGCGAGCGGTAGACCGGGATCTGCGCGGCCGGGCCGGCATTGTCGACGAGGTCGCCGACCCGCACCACGTCCGCGGTCACGGTGATGCTCGGGCGCAGCGCCGGCTGCGCGATGGCGTCGTCGGCCGCGTGCGCGGGCGCCGTCAGCGCGAGCAGGGCGGCGAGCGTGGCGATGGTGTTGCGCATCGTCATCCTCCCTTAGCGGAACAGCGCCGTGGTGGACTGCATCATCTGGTCGGCGGCGCTGATCACCTTGGCGTTCATCTCGTAGGCGCGCTGGGCGGCGATCAAGTCGCTCATCTCGGAGACGACGTCGACATTGGCCTGCTCGAGGCTGCCTTGCGTGATGTGGCCGTAGCCTTCCGAGTTCGCGATGCCGTCCTGCGGCGGACCGGAGGAGGGCGTCTCGGTGAACTGGTTGCTGCCGACCGGCTGCAGGCCGCCCTTGTTGACGAAGCGCGTCAGGCCGATCTGGCCGATGATGGTCGAGCTCGTCGAGCCCGGCAGCGTCACCGAGACCTGGCCCTGCATGTTGACCGTGAGGCCCGAGGCGTTGTTCGGGATCGTGATGGTCGGCTGCACCGGATTGCCCTGCGCGGTGACGACGCGGCCCTGGTTGTCCATCTGGAAGGTGCCGTCGCGGGTATACTGGTAGGTGCCGTCCGGCATCAGGATCTTGAAGAAGCCTTCGCCGGAGACGGCGAGGTCGAGATCGTTGCCGGTCTGCGACAGCGTGCCCTGCGTCATCATGCGCGGCGTGGCGACGGTCTTGACGCCGCCGCCGATGTCGACGCCGACGGGCACGATGGTGCCCTGGTCCGAGGACTGCGCGCCGACGCGGCGGATGTGCTCGTAGATCAGGTCCTGGAACGCCGCGGTCTGCTTCTTGAAGCCGGTGGTGCGGAGGTTTGCGATGTTGTTGGAGATCACCTGAACGTTGAGTTCCTGTGCCGCCATTCCGGTCGCAGCGGTGTGAAGCGCCTGCATGTCAGTTCTCCCCTGATGGCGTTACGCCGGAACGTCGGCGAGCTTCTCGATCGCCGATTTGTGCAGGTCGCTCTCCTGCTGCAGCAGGCTGGCGACACCCTGGTAGGTCCGCATCACCTCGAGCATGCGGCTCATCTCCGAGACCGCATTGACGTTCGACTTCTCGATGTAGCCCTGCTGCACGGTGGACTTGGTGTCCGCCTGCTGGGTGGCCGCGCCGGCCGCGTAGAGATTGAGGCCCTGCTTCTGCAGCTTCTGCGGATCGTCGAAGCCGACGAGGCGGATCTTGCCGCGGATCGAGTCGGCCTTGTTCGAGCCTTCCAGCACCGTCACCGTTCCGTCCTGCGCGATGCTGATGTCGTGGTCGGTCGGCTGGAAGGTGATCGGGCCGGCGGTGCCGAGCACGAGGTTGCCGTCCGCGGTCACGAGCTGGCCGACGTTATTCATCGCGAACTTGCCGTCGCGGGTGTAGCGCTCGCCGCCGGCAGTCTGGACCGCGAAATAGGCGCCGCCGCTGATGGCGAGGTCGAGCGGGGCCTTGGTCATCTCCATCGGCCCCTGGCCGACGTCACGGAACGTGCCGCGGTCCTGCACGTAGGCCACGCGGCGGTCGGAGCCGACGAAATTGTCCTCGTGCGCGCCGGAGTTGAGATATTGCTCGAACAGCGAGCGGTCGGCCTTGAAGCCGTTGGTGTTGGCGTTGGCGACGTTGTTGGCGATGACGTCCATCTGCCGTTCCAACGACACTTGCCGCGATAGGCCGACCAGAAGCGCGTTCTGCATCGGATCAATCTCCCCTGACGTGGGATCCGCCGTCGCCGCTCTCCCAAGCGTCTTTCGGCGAACCCGTGAACGGGACCTTCGAGCTCTCCCAAGCCCGGCGGGTCTCGCGGCTCTCTCAGCGAAAGCCGTGCCAACTCGGAAAAATCCCGAATTTCAGTTGGTTAGTCGTTTGGCGGGGCCGTGCAGGGGCGGCAGAAAGGTTCTGTTGACCATGTTTGCCCGGCAGATTTTTCCTAGCCGGCGAACGATGGAAAGATTCCGTTAACCATTATTACCGTAGCGTTTGCACCTGAGAGGAGCGCGTTGCGCGCTGGGGCAATCGTATCGCGTCGCAGGCTGCCAGGAGGCATCGGGCTCGAGGCTATCTATAGAGAGTGAGCTCGGCGGTCATGGCAGAGAACGAAGCGGAAGGCGCAGCCACCGAGGCCGCGGAGGGCGCCGCCCCGAAGAACAAGCTCAAGCTGATCATCATGGCAGTCGGCGTGCTCGCCATCCTCGGCGGAGGCGCGGCGACCTGGTTCTTCTTCTTCCGTGGCGACGCCGAGCATCACGCCGAAGCGGCTCCGCCGCCGAAGCCGCCGACTTTCGTCGACGTGCCCGACATGATGGTGAACCTTGCCGGCGCGCCGGGCGAGCGGGTGCAGTATCTGCGGCTGAAGATCGTGCTGGAACTGAAGGAAGAGAAGCAGATCGAGGCGATCAAGCCGACGATGCCGCGCGTCACGGACCTGTTCCAGACCTACGTGCGCGAGCTGCGGCCGGCCGACCTCAACGGCTCCGCCGGCATCTTCCGCCTCAAGGAGGAACTGACCCGACGCGTCAACGCCGCGGTTGCGCCGATCCAGGTCAGCGCGGTGCTGTTCAAGGAAGTCGTGGTGCAGTGAGGCGGATGGGCTAGGGACATGGCGGGCAACGATCCAGTCGACCAGGACGCCATAGCCGCCCAATGGGAGGCCTCGCTCGATTCCGAGGATCCCAACGAGGCCGCGAAGGCGGCGGCCGAGAACGAATTATCGGAAACCATGGCACTGCAATGGGCGGCCATGGTCGAGGACGGCAGCCGCGATTTCGGCAGCACGAAGAACTCCGGCGAGCGGGTTCTGACGCAGGACGAGATCGACAACCTGCTCGGCTTCACCGTCGGCGACGTCACGCTCGACGATCATTCCGGCATCCGCGCGATCATCGATTCGGCGATGGTCTCCTACGAGCGCCTGCCGATGCTGGAAATCGTCTTCGACCGCCTGGTGCGGCTGATGACGACCTCCTTGCGCAATTTCACCTCCGATAACGTCGAAGTCACGCTCGACCGCATCACCTCGGTGCGTTTCGGCGACTACATGAACTCCATCCCGCTGCCGGCGGTCTTGAGCGTGTTCAAGGCCGAGGAGTGGGAAAACTTCGGGATGGCGACCGTCGATTCCAACCTGATCTATTCGATGATCGACGTGCTGCTCGGTGGCCGCCGCGGTAGCACCCAGCTCCGCATCGAGGGTCGGCCCTACACCACGATCGAGACCAACCTGGTCAAGCGCCTGGTCGAGGTGGTGCTGGCCGATGCCGAGCTCGCGTTCCGGCCGCTGTCGCCGGTCACCTTCACCATCGACCGGCTCGAGACCAATCCGCGCTTCGCCGCGATCAGCCGGCCCGCCAACGCCGCGATCCTGGTGCGCCTGCGCATCGACATGGAGGACCGCGGCGGCAATATCGAGCTCCTGCTGCCCTACGCGACCATCGAACCGATCCGCGCAGTCCTGCTGCAGATGTTCATGGGCGAAAAGTTCGGCCGCGACCCGATCTGGGAAGGCCATTTCGCCACCGAGATCGTGCAGGCCGAGATCGCCGTCGATGCCGTGCTCTACGAGGCCGACGTGCCGCTCAAGCAGTTGATGCGGCTGAAGGTCGGCGACACGCTGCCGCTCGAGATGCGCGCGGATGCGACCGTCTCGGTGCGCTGCGGCAGCGTCACCCTCACCGAGGGGCGAATGGGGCGCGTCGGCGACCGCGTCGCGATCCGAGTCACCAAGCCGCTGCGCAAGCCGTCGACGACGCTTGCGATGTTCGAGAAGGTCGACGAGCAGAACAAGATGATGGAGGCCCAATGAACCATTCACTAGGCATGGCGATCGAGACGCTGGTGGCCGTCCTCTTGATGCTGACGATCGGCTACTGCATCCTGCTCAACAAGCGGCTGACGCGGCTGAAGGCGGACGAGCATTCGCTGAAGGCCGTGATCGCCGAGCTGATCACCGCGACCGAGATTGCCGAGCGCGCGATCGGCGGATTGAAGCACGCGGTGCGCGACGTCAACGAGAACCTCGGCAGCCAGCTCGCCGCCGCGACCCAGATGTCGGAACAGCTCCACCGCCAGCTCGGCGAGGCCGACAACGTGGTGCGGCGCCTGTCCAAGATCGCCGTCGCCGCGCGGCCGGGGGCGCCTGCCGAGCCGGTCGCGGCGACGCCTGCGCCGAGGCCGTCGGCGGCGAAGGCGGTGGCGGCGGCCGCCGAAGCCTTCTCCGAGCGCAGGCGCTCCAACGGGCTCGCCGCATAAAGTATCGTCCGCATGAAGTCATTTCGTAACATCCGCGTCATTCCGGTCGTGCTGGTCGCGATCGCGGGCCTTGCGGTCCTCAAGGTCGCGGGCCTCGCGATCAACGGCGGCTACGTGTTCGAATACAAGGCGAGCCCGGGACAGAAATCATGGGCCGAGCAGAACCTCAACTTTCCGACCGGACGGGAAGAGCTCGACATTACCGGCTCGACGCATGGTGAGCCGAAGGAGGCGCCCAAGCCCGCCGCGCCCGAGAGCAAGGTGGAGGGCGGCACGCCCGTCAACATCGAGGGCCAGCAGCCGATCTCGCCGTCGGAGCGCGCGATCCTGGAGCGGCTGCAATCGCGCCGTCAGGAACTCGAGGCGCGGCAGCGCGAGATCGACATTCGCGAGAGCCTGTTGAAGGCCACCGAGAAGCGCATCGACTCCAAGGTCGAGGAGATGAAGGCGGCGGAATCCCGCATGTCGTCTTCGGCGGCCGAGCAGAAGCAGGCCGAAGCCCAGCGCCTCAAGGGCCTCGTCACCATGTACGAGAGCATGAAGCCCAAGGACGCCGCGCGGGTGTTCGATCGGCTGGAGATGGGCGTCTTGATCGAGATCGCAACCCAGATCGCCCCGCGGAAGATGTCCGACATCATGGGCCTGATGCAGTCCGAGGCCGCCGAGCGGTTGACGGTGGAAATGGCGCGCCGCGCCGGTGGCGGCAGCGGCGGGGAGCGGTCCGCCGAGGCGGGCGAGCTTCCCAAGATCGAGGGCCGCCCGACCACGCCGCAAAAGCCGAATTGAGAGCTCATATTTAACAAGTCCTTAATTGGCAAAACCTACATTCGATGGCACGGGCCGGCACTTTGAGCCGGCATCGACCGTCGGACCGGAAGAAATGCCGCCAATGGCGCGAACGGCTGTCGCTGGATTTTGGTCGCGGGCCCGCGTCTTGGCGCGGGGCCTGACGCGGCGCGTCCGCAATCTGGTTGCGGCTGCCGCCTGCCTGTCGATCGGCCTGACCGCGGCCTCGACCGCACAAACCGGGCCGGTGCGCGGCGAGGCCAGCTTTTCCGCCGCCGGCGGCTATGGGCGGCTGGTGATCAAGCTCGCCGAGGACGTGCCCTCCGAGGTGACGACTGCCGGTTCGATCGTGATCATCCGCTTCGACCGTCCGGTCGACGTTCCCGTCGACAAGGTCCCCGAAAGCGCGCCCGACTACGTCAACTCGGCGCGCCGCGACCCCGACGGCGGCGCGATCCGGCTGTCGCTGGCGCGCCGGGTGACGGTCAACACCATGAACGCCGGCGAGCGCACCTTCATCGACCTCCTGCCGGAAGGCTGGAAGGGACCGCCGCCGAGTCTGCCGATGGACGTGGTGAAGGAATTGTCCGAGCGCGCCCGCGCCGCCGAGCGCGCGCTGCGGGCGCAGCGGGCCGTCGCGGAAACCAAGAAGCGGCCGCCGATCCGCGTGCGCGCCTCGGTGCAGCCGACCTTCGTGCGCTTCGTGTTCGAGATGCCCGATGGCGTCGGCGTCTCCTCGGTGCTCAACGAGCAAAAGCTCACGCTCGCGTTCAATGCGGCGCTGAATTTCGATCTGGCCGACGCCAAGGTCGCCGCGCCCCCGAACGTCGCCTCCATCAAGCAGAAGACCGATATCGACCAGACCAGCATCGAGGTCGCGTTGATCGGCGATTCCGACGTGCACTCGTTCCGCGACGACAGGAACTATGTCGTCGACATTGCCTTCCAGCAGGACAAGGCCAAGGCTGCGCCCACGGCCGAGCTTCCGCATGCGCCGGCCGCGCCGCAGAAGCCGGTCGATCCGCCGCGGCAACAGCAGGTCCAGCGCGAGATCATGCCGCCGACCTCGGACGCGATCGCCCGCGAGGCCAGGATCGAGATCAAGCCCGAAGCCAAGACGGAAGCTAAAACCGAGACTGAAGCGCCGAAGCCGGCCGCGACGGAAACGCCGCGCGCGGTGGAGGCGCCGAAGGCGGCTGCCGTTGCGGAAGCGCCGGCGCCTGTCGTGCCTCCGAAGCCGGTCGTTGCGGAAGCGCCGCAGGAGACTGCCAAACCGGTTGTGACCGAAGCGCCGAAGGAAGCGATCAAGGAGACGGTCAAGACGGAGACACCGGCGAACGCCGCGCCTGCCGGCGCGCCGGTCGATGCCCGCCGCGACAGCGACGGCCTGCGCGTGACGTTCCCCGTCGCGGCGGCTACGCCCGCCGCTGCCTTCCGCCGCGGCGACACCGTTTGGGTGGTGTTCGATACCGACAAGCCGATCAACATCGAGCCGATCCGCGCCAAGGGCGGCGCGATGATCGGCGAGGTCAGCCACATGCCGCTGGACAAGGGGCAGGCGGTGCGCGTCCGCCTCAACCGTCCGCTGGTCTATTCGCTGTCGAGCGAGGACAACGGCAAGGAGGCCAACTGGCTCCTGACGCTCGCCGACAAGATCCAGGCCTCGCCGCTGCCGCTGATGATGTTGCGCAACATCACCGATCCAGCTCTCGCCAACATCTCGATTCCTCTCGCCGATCCCGGCCTGCTGCACAAGGTCACCGATCCCGACGCCGGCGACGCGCTGTTCGTCGTCACCGCGTCGCGGCCGGTGCGCGGCTTCATCAAGCGGCAGGATCTGGTCGACCTGTCGCTGCTCGAATCCGCCCACGGCATCGCCATCCGACCCAACTCCGACGAGGTCGGGGTCGAGGTCGGGCTGGACAAGGTCATCCTCGGCAAGAAGGGCGGGCTGACGTTGTCGCCGGTCGACGTCGCGGCCGAACGCGCGCCGACCGCGGCGCGGCCGATCTTCAACATCGAGGAATGGCGCAAGGGCCAGTCCGAGAATTTCATCGCGCGCGAGCAGGCGCTGGTTGCGGCGATCGCCTCGGTCGAGCCGGCGCAGCGCTCGATTCCGCGGCTCGATCTCGCCCATTTCTACATGTCGCGCGGCATGTATTACGAGGCCAAGGCCGTCACCGACGTGATGCTGGCCGATCCCCAGAACAAGGAAGAGAGCAACGCGCTGATCATGCATGCGATCTCGAGCATCCTGATCGGCCGACCCGCGCAGGGCCTGAAAGACCTCGCCAATCCCGTGATCGGCAACAGCCACGATTCGCAATTGTGGAAAGCGCTTGCTTTCGCCCGGCAGGGCAAATGGGCCGATGCGCGCGAAAAGTTCAAGAACGTCGAGTTCGCCATCGCCTCGCTGCCGCTGGACATCCAGCGCATCGTCACCATGGACGCGATGCGCGCCTCGCTCGAGGTCAAGGACTATGCCGGCGCCTCCAAGCGCCGCGCCGAACTCGAGGTCATCGGCGTACCTGACGACGTCAAGCCATCCTTCGCCGTGCTGCGCGGCCGGCTCGCCGAGGCGCTCGGCCACGACAAGGACGCGCTCGATGATTACAAGTTCGCGATCGCCTCGGCCGACCGGCAGGCGGCAGCCGAAGCCAGGCAGCTCGACGTCGCGATCAAGCAGCGGCGCGACGAGATCAGCAAGGAGGACGCGCTGCGGGAACTCGAGACGCTGGCGATGATCTGGCGCGGCGACGCGATCGAGGTGCGGACCCTGCAGATGCTGGCGCGGATGTATGCCGACATGGGCCGCTACGCCGAGGCGCTCGGCGCAGCGCGCACCGCGACCAGACTGCAGCCGAACGCGGAGGCCTCGCGCCAGGCACAGGACCTCGCCTCCGAGCTGTTCGTGCAGGTTTTCCTGGGGCCCAAAGGCGACGATCTGCCGCCGATCGAGGCGCTCGCGATGTTCTTCGAATTCCGCGAACTGACGCCGATCGGCCGGCGCGGCGACGAGCTGATCCGCAGGCTCGCCGATCGCCTTGCCGCCGTCGATCTGCTCGACCAGGCCGCCGAGCTCCTGCAATACCAGGTCGATCACCGCCTCGAGGGCGCGGCACGCGCCCAGGTCGCCGCCCGTCTCGCCATGGTCTACCTCGCCAACCGCAAGCCGGACCTCGCGATCTCGGCGCTGCGTGCAAGCCGCATCAGCGACCTTTCCGGCGAGCTGCGTCAGCAACGCCTCCTGCTCGAAGCCCGCGCGCAGAGCGACGTCGGACGCCATGATCTTGCGCTCGACATCGTCTCCAACGTCGCCGGCCGTGAGGCGATCCGGCTCCGCTCCGACATCTTCTGGGCGGCGCGGCGCTGGCGCGAGTCCGCCGAGCAGATCGAACTCTATTACGGCGAGCGCTGGCGCGACTTCAAGCCGCTCAATGCGGTGGAGAAGAGCGACGTGATCCGCGCCGCGGTCGGCTATGCGCTGGCCGACGATTCCATCGGCTTGTCGCGCTTCCGCGAAAAATACGCGCCGCTGATGAGCGAGAGCTCCGACCGGCTGGCCTTCGACATCGCGAGCAAGCCGGCGGCGGCCTCCAGCGCCGAATTCGCCGAGATCGCCAAGCTTGCCGCCAGCGTCGACACGCTCGACGGCTTCCTGCGCGAGATGAAGGCTCGCTTCCCCGACGCCACCGCCCGCGCCCCGGCTTCCCCGCAGGCCAAGGACGACACCCCGCACACCGGTTCTCTGCCGGCGATCCCGGCCGTGAGGCAGATCAAGATGACGAGGTAGGGCGCCTGCTACCTTCGCCTCTCGACAGCCGCCTCCGGAGGCGGCAATTTGCCGATCTCACTGCCGGGAGAGGGTCGACATGAGCAAGCCTGCCAGGACCGAAGCCGAACTCATCGCCATGGCGCGCGCCGAATTGAAGGTGCATGCGGACTGCCCCGACGGTATGACGATCTCGATCCTGCGCGACGGCGAGGGCTGGGAATTTCGCGCCAAGGCCGATCAGACGACCGTCGACAAGCCGGGCTATCCCGAATGCGTCGCTCTGCTGGTGCAGATCGGCGACCATCTCAGCAAGCAGTACGACGTGAAGGGGTAGGGACAGCGGAGCGAAGCGCTCGTCATCCCCCGTAGCTCTGCACCAGGCTGCCCGCGACCAGCGACCAGCCGTCGACCAGCACGAAGAAGATCAACTTGAACGGCAGCGACACCACCGCCGGCGGCAGCATCATCATGCCCATCGACATCAGGACGGAGGCGACCACGAGGTCGATGATGAGGAAGGGCAGGAACAGCAGGAAGCCGATCTCGAAGGCGCGCTTCAACTCGGAGATCATGAAGGCGGGAACGAGAATTCGCAGGCTGAGCTCGTCGGGCGTGGCGGGCGGCGGCTCGCCGGACAGATCCATGAACAGCTTGAGGTCCTTCTCGCGCACGTTCTTCTGCATGAAGCCGCGCAGCGGCACCGCGGCGCGCTGCAGCGCATCCTCCACGCTGATCTGGTTGGCGACCAGCGGCCGGATGCCGTCGTCGTAGGATTTCTGCAGCACCGGTCCCATCACGAAGGCGGTGAGGAACATCGCCAGTGCGATGATTACCGAGTTCGGCGGCGCGGTGGCGGTGCCCATGGCGGTGCGCAACAGCGACAGCACGACCACGATGCGCGTGAACGAGGTCATCATGATCAGGATCGAGGGCGCGATCGACAGCACCGTCAGGAGCGCGATGAGCTGGATCGCGCGCTCGGTGACGCCGCCGCCGCCCTGGCCGCCGAGATTGATGCTGATGTCCTGCGCAGCCGCAGGCGCCGCCACAAGAGCGGCGCCGGTCAGGATGGTGAGGAAAACAACTCTACGCGGGAGGCCTGCGCGCCTCACGAAGACGGCTTCGGACGGCCGAGCAGGGAGGCCATCTCGTCTTCGAGATTTTCAAAGCTGCTCTTGGGCGCCGCGGCCGGGGCGGGCGCCTCGCCGCGTGACGGGCGCGCGGCAGGGGCAGGCGGCTCGGGTGCGACGGGGGGCGCGACGGTCTCGCCGGCCGGACGGCGAAGGGCTGCCTCCAGCCGCTGCGCCATTTCGGCGAGATTCTGCTCGGCGCTCGAAGGTGCGGCGGCGGGCGGCGGAGCTGGCGGAATCGGCGGCGGCGCGGCAGCGCGTTCGGCACGCACCGGCGGCACCTTGGCCGGTTCGGCGTGGCGCGGTGGGCGCGGCATCGCGGGCTCGCTGCGGGGCATGCGCGGCGGCATCGGTTCGGGACGCGGCTCGCGCTCGACGCGCGGCATCATCGGCTCGGTGGCGAAGCCGGAAAGCGGCTCGCTGCGGCGCTCGGCGTGAAGCGGCGCCTGCCGGCGGACCTCGTCGGCGAAGGAGGGACGTGCCGGCCGCGGCGGCGGCTCGGGCATTTGCGGCTCGGGATGGTCGAGCGATTCGGGCCGCGGGGCCTCGTCGACCCAGCCGCCGGTTTCCGGCATCGGAGCCAGACGCGGCGGCTCGGCGGTGCCGGGACGTTGCGGCAGCTGATCGCGGCCGGGGGCCGCACGTACGATGTTGGGTTCCACGACGATGTCGGTCGGTCCGCCGATCATCAAGAGATGCTCGACATTGTCGCGCCGGACCAGAACCAGGCGCCGCCTTCCATCCACGGCCGCGGCGTCGATCACCGCAAGCCGGGGCATCCTGCCGCGCTGGGTGTTGGCGCCCAGCCGGTTGGTGGCGAATCGGCGCACCAGCCACGCGGCGACACCGATCAGCGCCAGTACGGCGATGAATGCGAAGATAAAGGTCAAAGCCTGCATGCTTGTCCCCGGCAAATGGCGCTTTCCTTACGCTGCCAATGGTCGACCGAACCACGGGCGGGCAACGCCCCAGATGTTCGAACCCCTTAGCTCCCCACGGCAAGGCTTGCCGTCCCCAAACTCTTAATAACCCATGAATCGCCCGATCCAAAACGACTTCTTGGGATTTGCCTGCGAGCCAAGCGATTGGGTTAACGTGAGTTTTGCCGTGTAGCTTTACGGGGCGGGCGGGCTTTGCGTCCCAATCCCGGACACGCGGCCGCGGCATCTTAACCGGCCGTTAACCATACACGCGGCAAATTCTGCCTAGCTCCGGGCCATCCGGAGGGCGGAAGGAGCCGCAAGCATGTCCATCAACGACCTCCCGGTGCTCTCGGCGCTGCGCACCAAGATGCAGTGGCACCAGGAACGCCAGCGCGTCCTGTCCGAGAATGTCTCCAATTCCGACACGCCCAATTTCCGGCCGCGTGACCTCGTCGAGCCGAAATTCGACCGCAGCGGAGCCGCCGCCGGTGCGGTGGGGCCGCTGGCGCTGGCCCGTACCAGCGCCTCGCATCTGACTCCGTCGGGGGCGCCGTCGAGCTTCGATCAGAACAAGAATGCCGGCTTCGAGACCCGCCCCGCCGGCAACTCCGTCAATCTCGAGGACGAGATGATGAAGGCCGCGGCCAACCAGATGGACTACGCGGCGGTCACCTCGCTCTACAGCAAGAGCCTGCATCTTCTGAAGACTGCGATCGGCAAGGGCTGACGCGCTAGCGGAGACCGAACATGGCAACCGACGGCAACGATTTCCTCCGCTCGATGACGATCGCAACCTCCGGCCTGCGCGCGCAGGCCGGGCGCATGCGGGTGATCTCGGAAAACATCGCCAACGCGGATTCGACCGCGTCGACCGCCGGCGGCGACCCCTACCGGCGCAAGGTTCCGACCTTCAGTTCCGCGCTCGACCGTACGCTCGACGCCCAGGTGGTCACGCTCGGCCGGATCAAGCCCGACCCGTCGGACTTCCGCGTCAGGTACGAGCCGAGCAATCCGGCGGCGGACGCCAACGGCAACGTCAAATATCCCAACGTCAACTCGGTGGTCGAAATGACCGACATGCGCGACGCACAGCGGTCCTACGAGGCCAATCTCAACATCATCAGTGCGACGCGCCGGATGATCCAGCGCACGCTCGACATCCTCAAGACCTGAGAAGGGATCTTAAGCCATGGCCTCACCGACGATTGCTGCCAATGCCTACGCGAACCTCGCCCGCGTGCTCGAGAGCAGCGGCGGGTCCAAGGGCGCGGAGGCGCCCGGACAATCCTTTGCCGCGCTGTTGAAGGACGCCGTCGGCAGCGTGATGGAGTCCGGCCGCAAGTCCGACGCGCAGACGGTGGCGATGGCCGCCGGCAAGGCCAACGTGATGGACGTGGTCACGGCGGTGGCCGAGACCGACGTCGCGGTCTCCACCCTGGTCTCGGTGCGCGACCGCGTGATCCAGTCCTACGAAGACATCATGAAGATGCCGATCTGATTTACAGAATGTGCCGGCGTAGGCCGCCGCAGACGACAGCTGCCCGGACGTCATTGCGAGCGAAGCGAAGCAATCCAGAATCTTTCCGCGGTGACAGCCTGGATTGCCTCGTCGCTTCGCTCCTCGCAATGACGAGGGGAGGGGATAAGAATAAACCAGGAAATAGTGACATGACCGGACCCGAAACCCTCGACGTGGCGCGCGATGCGATCTGGACCATCGTGATCGTGTCGTCGCCTTTGATGGTCGTCGGCCTTCTGGTCGGCGTCGTGGTGTCGCTGCTCCAGGCGCTGACCCAGATCCAGGAGCAGACCCTGATCTTCGTGCCGAAGATTCTCGCGATCTTCGCCACCATGCTGCTGGCGCTGCCGTTCATGGCCGACGCGCTGCACGCCCACATGCTGCGGATATCGTCGCGAATCATCGGCGGCTGATGCAGTATGCGTAAGTCATGCGCATCGACATCTCGCTGCTGCCGGCGCTTGCCGCGTCCTTCATGCTCGCCTTCGCCCGGGTCGGCGCAATGGTGATGCTGCTGCCGGGCCTCGGCGAGACCAACATTCCGACGCGGGTCAAGCTGTCGATCGCGCTGCTGCTGACGCTGATCATCCTGCCGCTGCATCGCAACGCCTATCACGTCGACATGGGCTCGATCACCTCGCTGCTGGTGCTGATGATGCACGAGATCGTGATCGGCATCGTGCTGGGGGCCACGGCGCGCGTGACGCTGTCGGCGCTGCAGGTCGCCGGCGCCGTGATCGCCCAGCAGATGGGGCTCGGCTTCGTCACCTCGGTCGATCCGACGCAGGGCCAGCAGGGCGTGCTGGTCGGCAACTTCCTCACCATGCTCGGCGTGACGCTGCTGTTTGCGACCGACAGCCACCATCTCGTGATCGCCGCGCTCAACGACAGCTACAAGATCTTCGCGCCGGGCGAGACCATGTCGAGCGGCGACGTCGCCGCGCTCGCCACGCGCGCCTTCGCTGCCGCGTTCCGGCTCGGCCTGCAGCTCTCCGGCCCGTTCCTGGTGTTCGGCCTGGTCTTCAACATCGGGCTCGGCGTGCTGGCGCGGCTGATGCCGCAGATGCAGGTCTATTTCGTCGGCGTGCCGCTGTCGATCTTCGCGGGATTTCTGGTGCTCGCGGTGGTGATCGCGGCGATGATGGGAACGTTCCTCGACTACTTCGTCGGCGTCATGCACCAGATGATGCCGCTGAACTGAGGGATGAGCCGAGAGAGTCATGGCCGAAGACAACGATCCCGACAGTCAAACGGAAGACCCGACGCAAAAGCGTCTGGACGACGCGCTCGAACGCGGCGACGTCGCCAAGAGTCAGGAGATCAACACCTGGTTCGTGATCGCGGGCGGCACACTCGTGATCTCGACCTTCTCGGGCTCGATCGGCAACGGCATGGTGATGCCGTTGCGCAGCCTGCTCGCCAATTCCTGGATGATCAAGACCGACGGGCGGAGCCTGATCCAGCTAACCCAGCAGCTCGAATTCGTCGTCATCGCTGCGATCGGCGTGCCGCTGCTGATGCTGGCGCTCGCCGCGATCGCGGGCAACATGCTGCAGCACCGCCTGGTGTGGTCGGCCGAGTCGCTCAAGCCCAAGCTCAGCAAGATCTCGCCCGGCGCGGGCTTCAAGCGCATCTTCGGCAAGCAGGCGGCCGCCAACTTCCTCAAGGGCATCCTCAAGCTGGTCGCGCTCGGCGCGGTCATGACGATGATCCTGTGGCCGGAGCGCCACCGCATGGAAGCGATGGTCAAGCTCGACCCGTCGGCCATGCTCGGGGTGACCACGACCCTGACCGTGCAGCTCTTGGGCGCCGTGGTGGCCTCGCTCGCGATCGTCGCGATCGCAGACTATCTGTTCCAGTACCGCAGCTGGTTCCAGCGGCAGAAGATGTCGCTGCAGGAGATCAAGGAGGAGTTCAAGCAGTCCGAAGGCGATCCGCACGTCAAGGGCAGAATCCGGCAGTTGCGCCAGCAGCGTGCCAAGAAGCGCATGATGGCGGCGGTCCCGAAGGCCTCCGTGGTCATCACCAACCCGACCCATTATTCGGTGGCGCTGTCCTACGACCGCGGCATGACGGCGCCGATCTGCGTCGCCAAGGGCGTCGACAATCTCGCCTTCAAGATCCGGGAGATCGCGCGCGAGCACGACATTCCGATCGTCGAGAACGTGCCGCTGGCGCGCTCGCTCTATGCCACCGTCGAGGTCGACCAGGAAATCCCCGTGGAACACTACCACGCGGTCGCCGAGGTCATCGGCTACGTCATGCGGCTGAAGCGCGGCTTCGGCGCCGGACGCCGGTAACGGCCCGAAAAGTGCGGGAAATAGCCGTATTCCGGGAATCAGCGTACCTTCCGGGCTTGCGCCCGCGGGTCCGATTCAGGCAGGGAGGCCTGTGCGCGCCGGTTGCGCGTCGACGTCCTGCCGCAAGGCTGCTTCCTGCAACAAGGCTGCGCCGCTCGAGATGACCGCCGAGACCGATCACGACCTGTCCCGCGAGCCCGCTGCGGCGCATGAGCCGGCGCCGCGCTCGGGCAGCATCGCGCTGGTGCTGCTGGTTGCGGCGGCGCTGGTCGCGGTCGCCGTCGGGCTGATGACGCTCGGGCGCACCCAGGCGCAGCCCTACATCCTCGGCATCCTCGCCGTGCTGGCGATGGTCGGCCTGTTCAACCTGTTCGCCTTTGCCGCGGGCATCATCCGCTTCGCCGACCGCAATCTCGACGATCCCGTGATGGGCCGCATCGCCGACCACGCCTTCGACGGGCTCGCTGTCACCGACCCGCGCGGCCACGTGGTCTATTCCAACGCGGCCTATCTCACGCTGACCGGCGCCTCCGGGCCGCAGGAGGTCCGACCCGTCGAGCGCGTCTTCATCGGCAACCCCGACGTCTCGGAGGCCGTGTTCCGCCTGCTGAAGGCCGCGCGCGAGGGCAAGCGGCAGCAGGAGGAGGTGCGCATCTCCGGGCATGACGGCAGCCAGGGCCGCTGGCTGCGCATGCGGGTGCGCCCGCTCGGCACCCTCAAGCGCGAGGCCAAATATGCGGTGTGGTCGATCGCCGACATCACGCGCGACCGCGAGCGCCAGGAGGACGTGTTCCAGGAACTGCAGCACGCGATCGAGTATCTCGACCACGCGCCCTGCGGCTTCTTCTCGGTCAACCCGGCCGGCGAGCTCGCCTATGTCAACGCCACGCTCGCCAACTGGCTCGATTACGACCTGGCCGAGATCGGCTCGGGCGGATTGAAGTTGACCGACATCGTCTCCGGCGACGGCGCGTCGCTGCTGACCGGAATCGTGGCCGTGCCCGGCGAGGTCAAGACCGAGGTGTTCGACATCGACCTGCGCATGCGCGCGGGCAGGACCATGCCGGTCCGGCTCTACCACAAGCTCGCCTTCGGCGCCGACGGCGTGCCGGGCCCTTCGCGCACGCTCGTCATCAGCCGCGCCCGAGACGAGCGCAGCGACCCCGACCGCGCCGCCGAAGTGCGCTTCATGCGCTTCTTCGACCACACGCCGATGGCGATCGCGACCGTCGATCGCGGCGGCAACGTGGTTCGCGCCAACGCGCGCTACGCCAAGCTCGCGCAGGGGCTCAATCTCGACGGCACCAGCAAATCGATCTTCCGCGCCGTCAATGCCCGCGACCGCCATCTGCTGATCGCGGCGATCAACCAGGCCGCGGAGGGCCAGGCCGACGTCGCTCCCGTCGAGGTCATGCTGGAGGGCGCCAAGGAGCGCTGGGGCCAGTTCTTCATCACTCCGGTGGAGGAGGACGAGCGCGACAACGAGGCCGCCATCGTCTACATGCTCGAGACCACCGAGCGGCGCGCGCTGGAGAACCAGATCAACCAGTCGCAGAAGATGGAGACCGTCGGCCAGCTCGCCGGCGGCATCGCCCACGACTTCAACAACGTGCTTTCCGCCATCATGATGGCGAACGACTTCCTGCTGAACGCGCACAAGCCGACCGATCCGTCCTTCCAGGACATCATGCAGATCAAGCAGAATGCGACGCGCGCCGCGACGCTGGTGCGGCAGCTGCTCGCGTTCTCGCGCCGGCAGACGCTGCGGCCGCAGGTGCTCGACCTCGGCGACGCGCTGTCCGATCTCACCATGCTGCTGCGCCGCCTGATCGGCGAGAAGGTGAAGCTCGATCTGGTCCACGGCCGCGATCTCTGGCCGGTCAAGGTCGACGTCTCCCAGTTCGAGCAGGTGATCGTCAATCTCGCGGTCAATGCGCGCGACGCCATGCCGGACGGCGGCAAGCTCATCATCCGCACCGCCAACGTCGCGGCGGAGGACTGCGCCAGGCTCGCCTACAAGGGCATGCCGGCGGCGGAATACGTGCGGATCGAGGTCGCCGACACCGGCACCGGCATCCCCGCCGACATCCGCGACAAGATTTTCGAGCCGTTCTTCTCGACCAAGGAAGTGGGCAAGGGGACTGGACTGGGCTTGTCGACGGTCTACGGCATCGTCAAGCAGACCGGCGGCTTCATCTACGTCGATTCCGAGCCGGGCAAGGGGACCTCGTTCCACATCTTCCTGCCGCGCCATCGCGCCGAGCCGGAAACCCAGGTCGAGGCGACGGCGGCCGCAACGGGCGCCGCCGCAAGGGAAGTACAGCCGGTCGAAGCCAAGCCGCGCGCCGACATGACGGGGCAAGGCACCATCCTGCTGGTCGAGGACGAGGAAGGCCTGCGGGCGCTGAACGCGCGCGGCCTGCGCTCGCGCGGCTACACGGTGGTCGAGGCGGAGAACGGCGTCGAGGCGATGGAGATGCTGGAGGAGCAGGGCGGCGCGATCGATCTCGTCGTCTCCGACGTCGTGATGCCGGAGATGGACGGACCGACGCTGTTGAAGGCGATGCGCGAGAAGAATCCGGACATCAAATTCATCTTCGTTTCCGGCTACGCCGAGGATGCGTTCGAGAAGAGCCTGCCCGAAGGGCAGCAGTTCGACTTCCTGCCAAAACCGTTCACGCTGGGTCAGCTCGTGGCGGCGGTGAAGGAGACCATGAAGGCCGGGTGAGGCAGCCGCGTGTGACGACATTGGGCCGCCGCGCAACCATTTCCGACGGCGGTATCCAATAACCGTGTCCGTTCCAACCGTCGGCAACATATGGGCTTTTGCCGCATCCCCGCGACTGAGGGCCGCAGCCGCGGGTTCCCATGGGCGCTTCACTTTTGTACAAGCCTGCCCATGTTAGAGGCGCTTCCCCATGTCGGGGATTTTGGGAAACACACATGAATTTCTCGCAACGTAGCCGCAGTCTCGTGAAGACGATCGCCGTCGTGCTGGCGCTGGCGTTGCCGACCGCGGTCGCGATCTCCTCCGCGGACGCCCGCGTCGGTGGCGGCTTCTCGTCGGGCTCGCGCGGCGCGCGGACCTTCTCCGCGCCGCCGTCGACCAAAACCGCGCCAGGTTCCACGTCGCAATTCAACCGCACCTACAGCCAGCCGGGCATGAACTCCACCGCGCCGGCCGGCGGCGGCTTCTTCAACCGGCCGGGCGGGGGCATGCTGCGCGGGCTCGCCGCGGGCTTTCTCGGCGCCGGCCTGTTCGGCCTCCTGTTCGGCGGCGGCCTGTTCTCCGGCCTCGGCGGATTGTCGTCGGTCCTCGGTCTGATCCTGCAGATCGTGCTGGTGGTGGTCGTGGTGCGGCTCGCGATGTCGTGGTGGCAGCGCCGTCACGCCGGCCCGCAGGCGGCCTATGCCGGCGGCAGCGGTGTCGGCACGGGGCCGCAACCGAGCTATCGCAGCGGCCTCGGCTTCGGGTTCGGCGCCAACAACGCGCCGCTCGAGATCCAGCCCGGCGACTATGAGGCGTTCGAGCGCCTGCTCGGCGAGATCCAGACTGCCTGGTCGAACGAGGACGTGGCCAAGCTGCACACGCTGGCGACCCCCGAAATGGTCTCCTATTTCGAGAAGGATCTTGGCGAAAACCGCGCGCGCAACGTCGTCAACAAGGTGTCCGGCGTGAAGCTCCTGCAGGGCGACCTCGCGGAGGCCTGGCGCGAGGGCGAGACCGACTACGCCACGGTGGCGATGCGCTTTGCGCTGGTCGACAAGACGGTGGATCGCACCAGCGGCGCGATGGTTGCGGGCAGCGACCAGCCGGGCGAGGTCACCGAGGTCTGGACCTTCGCGCGCCGGCGTCCCGGTGACTGGGAACTGTCGGCGATCCAGCAGACCAACTGATCGCGCGGTGCGATGAGGAACAAACAAGGCGTCGTGTGTCCGGCACGGCGCCTTTTTCTTTGCACGTTACGACGGAATATTGCCGCAGCCTGCGGGTTCGTCTCAGGCGGCGACAACAGACCACAACCGGAGGACGACATGCCCCGTTTCAGAAGACTGGTTCAGCCCGTTGGATTTGCCCTCGTCCTCACCGTGGGGCCGTTGCTCGCAGCACAGCCGGCGCAGGCGCAATCGGCCGACATGAGCTTCTTCGTGACATCGAGCGGGCCCGGCAAGGGCGCCGATCTCGGCGGCCTTGAAGGCGCCGATGCGCAATGCCAGAAGCTCGCGCAGTCCGCGGGCGCCGGTGCCAAGACCTGGCACGCCTATCTCTCGACGCAAGCCGCCGACGGCAAGCGGGCCGTGAACGCGCGCGACCGCATCGGCCATGGCAGAACGCCAAGGGCGTCGTGATCGCCAGGGACGTCGCCGAATTGCACGGTGCCAACAAGATCGACAAGGCGACCGCGCTGACCGAGAAGGGCGAGACGGTGAACGGCTATGGCGACCAGCCGAACCGGCACGATATCCTGACGGGCTCGCAGCCCGATGGCACCGCCTTTGCCGGCCAGGACGACCGCACCTGCAAGAACTGGACGTCGAGCACGCAGGGCGCAGCGATGCTCGGTCATTCCGACATCAACGGCCCTCCGAATTTTCCGACGGTGAAATCCTGGAACGCCGCGCATCCCTCGCGCGGCCCGGACGGCGGCTGCTCGCAGGCCGACCTCAAGAGCACCGGCGGCGACGGGCTGCTGTATTGTTTTGCGGTGAACTGACGAACGTCATTCCGGGATCTGCCGCGTCGTCATTGCGACGAGCGAAGCGACGAAGCAATCCCGACCGCCGCCACGGGCGCAGTCTCGATTGCTTCGCTTCGCTCGCAATGACGGCGTGGACCATTCTCGAATGACGGTGGTCCCGTTCGCGTGCTAAGCTTGCCGTACGTGATCACGGGCGCCCCGCATGACATACGAACTCTACTACTGGCCGGAGATCCAGGGCCGCGGCGAATATGTTCGCCTCGCGCTGGAGGAGGCCGGTGCCGACTATGTGGACGTCGTGCGCGGGCCGCGCGGCACCAGCGCCATGATGAAGATGATGGACGCGCCCGGCGGCACGCCGCCCTTTGCACCGCCGTTCCTCAAAGCGGGCAAGCTCGTGATCGGGCAGACCGCCAACATCCTCTTCTATCTCGGTGCACGGCACGCCCTCGCGCCCAAGAGCGAGGCGGGACGGCTGTGGGTGCATCAGCTTCAGCTCACCGTCGCCGATCTCGTGCTGGAGATCCACGACACCCATCATCCGCTCGGCCCGACGCTCTACTACGAGGACCAGAAACAGCCCTCAAAGAAGCGCACGGCCGAGTTCTGGAGCGAGCGCGTGCCGAAATATCTCGGCTATTTCGAGAAACTCGTGGACGACAATGGCGGCGCCTACGTCACCGGACGCAGGCTCACCTATGTCGACCTGTCGCTGTTCCAGATCGTCGCCGGCCTGCGCTATGCCTTTCCCAGGCACATGAAGACGTTCGAGAGGAACGTTCCGGGCCTGGTCGGCCTGCATGTCCGCGTCGCGGCGCGGTCGAACATCGCGACCTATCTCGCGAGTCCGCGCCGCATTGCCTTCAACGAGCAGGGCATCTTCCGCCACTATCGCGAACTGGACGCATGAACGCGTTTCGCCATGACGCGATGCGCCCCGGCGGGGCTCGCGTCATGGCCGGCATTGTGTGTAACGCGGCGGCGTCAGGCGAGTTGGTCGATCCGCGTGCCTTGGCCCGGCGGCAGTGGCGCGGCCGGCGGCGGCTGATAGGCCTGCTCGGTAGCCTTCGCCTTGGTCTGATCGTCCTGCCTGGTCGTGTCGTAGCTGGGCACGACAACGACGGCCGGCGGTGGCGCAACACTGGAAACACTACTCATCGCGCAAGTCCTCACATTGAATGGGCGAGAGTGTCCGGCCTCTGGCGAAGCTTCCGTGAAACCAATCGTTAAAATCCGAATGATTCCCTGCTGCGCGGGGCTATGGTGAACCGCGCGCTACTCGTCCTTGCTGCGCGTGATCGCGATCGCGGCGTCGGTCTTGGTGCGGGTGCAGTTCATGTTGAGCCGGCGGTAGCGCAAGGAAACCTTGTCGCCCCGCAACAGGCCCATCCGCTTCAGGCAGCGCGACGCACCGGTCGTGGTGTCGTCCTTCGTCACCGTGAAGACGATGGCGGCCATCGAGCCCACCAGCGCGATGAATTCCGGCTTCGGCTTGCGGTCACCCTTGGCATAGAGCTCGATCGAATAGTTGTCACCGCGACAACCGACCGACAGTTCCCTGGCCAGCGGGTGGGTCATGTAGACGATGTTGGCGGCGCGAAAGTTGACCTTCAGCTTGTCGATGTTGTTCGCCAGCTCCTTGGCGCTGTCGTCGCAGCGGTCGGCGCTGGCGGGCGAGGCGAGGGCGACGAGGCCACAAAGTGCGGCGGCAAGGACAATCGCGCCGCGAACGTTCAGTCGAGATGTCATGATGAAAAGCCCCTTGGGAGGCGCATTCAAGCGTCGGCGGACGCGGAGCGCAAGGGCGCGGAATGGCATTTCCACGCGCAGCGCGGCTGTTCTATCCCGCGTAACGTGGTATGTTTCGAATATGACCAAGCTCCTCGAAGAAGCCATCCGCCAGGTCGAGCGACTTCCGGAAGGCGAGCAGAACGCCGCCGCCGGAGCGTTGCTCGACTACGTCAAGCACATGCATGAGATCAGGCTGACCGACGAGCAGGTCGCTGAAGTGCGGCGGCGCATCGCCGATCCGAACCGCAAATTACTGTCTCTTGCTGAGGTGCGCACGCGCTTGGCTCGCCTCGAATCTTGAGTGCCAAATGGAACTCGTCTTCGACGATCAGGCCGTTGCTGATCTCGAAGGTATTTTCAATTGGATCGCACAGGAGAGCCCGGTGGCTGCCAAGAAGGTCATGGATCGGCTGTTGGGAAGCATCGAGCAGCTGACCATGTTTCCCTTCATGGGCCACGTCGGTCGTGTCCCTGGCGCGTATGAGTGGGTCGTGCCGCGGCTGCCCTATGTCGTGGTCTATCAGGTCGACGAACTGCACCGTCGGGTTGTCATCGCAGCGATATTTCACGGATCGCAGGACCGGGACGAGTAGAGGCTTTCCCCGCGCGATGGCGCGCCTGGAGCCCGCCCGACCGAAGGTCATCCGCTCCCTTTCTTTTGTGCCAAAAATGCGTAGAAACGCTCTATCCGAGGGGCCCGCGAGAGTGCCCCAGAACCCGAGACCAGCCCCATGAACGCTCCCACCGCCTTTCCCGACCAGTCAAAGCCCGTTCCGCCCTACAAGCACACCCCGCTGTTTCCGCTCGGCAAGGACGAGACGCCCTACAAGAAGATTTCATCCGAGGGCGCCCGGGTCGAGAAGGTGCTCGGCAAGGACATGCTGGTGGTGTCGCGCGAGGCGCTGCGGCTGCTGTCGGAGGCCGCCTTCGGCGAGATCAACCATTTCCTGCGGCCGGGGCACCTGAAGCAGCTCCGCGCCATTCTCGACGATCCCGAGGCGAGCCCGAACGACAGGTTCGTCGCGCTCGACTTCTTGAAGAACGCCAACATCTCCGCCGGCGGCGTGCTGCCGATGTGCCAGGACACCGGCACCGCCATCATCATGGGCAAGAAGGGCTGCAACGTCATTACCGACGGCGAGGACGAGGCGGCGTTGTCGCAAGGCGCGCGCGATGCGTATCTGCGCCGCAACCTGCGCTACTCGCAGGTCGCGCCGATCACGATGTACGAGGAGAAGAACACCGCCAACAACATGCCGGCGCAGTGCGAGATCTACGCCGAGGGCCAAGGGGACTCAGCGGACGCCTACAAGTTCATGTTCATGGCCAAGGGCGGCGGTTCCGCCAACAAGAGTTTTCTGTTCCAGGCGACGCCGTCGGTACTGACCAGGGACCGGCTGCTCGCCTTCCTGAAGGAGAAGGTGCTGACGCTGGGCACCGCGGCGTGCCCGCCCTACCACCTCGCGATCGTCATCGGCGGCACCTCGGCCGAGCTCTGCATGAAGACGGTGAAGCTGGCCTCGGCCCGCTATCTCGACGCGCTGCCGACCCACGGGTCGGCCGACGGCAACGCTTTCCGCGACGTCGAGATGGAGAAGGAAATCCACAAGATGACGCAGTCGCTCGGCGTCGGCGCGCAGTTCGGCGGAAAGTATTTCTGCCACGACGTCCGCGTGATCCGCATGCCGCGGCACGGCGCCTCGCTGCCGATCGGGCTTGGCGTGTCCTGCTCGGCCGACCGCCAGGTGCTCGGCAAGATCACCAAGGACGGCGTCTATCTCGAGGAGCTCGAGCACAATCCGGCGCAGTACTTGCCGCAGGTCGAACAGGCGCTCGGCGGCGAAGTCGTCAAGATCGACCTCAACCGGCCGATGAAGAACATCCTGGCGACGCTGTCCATGCATCCGATCAAGACGCGGGTGTCCATGACCGGCACCATGATCGTGGCGCGCGACGCGGCGCATGCCAAGCTGCGCGAGCGGCTGGAGAAGGGCGAGCCGCTGCCGGACTATTTCAAGAACCATCCGGTCTATTACGCTGGTCCCGCCAAGACGCCGGAGGGCTACGCCTCCGGCGCGTTCGGCCCGACGACCGCAGGCCGGATGGACTCCTTCGTCGATCAGTTCCAGGCCGCCGGCGGCTCGATGGTGATGGTCGCGAAGGGCAACCGCGCGCCGGCGGTGCGCGAGGCCTGCAAGAAATATGGCGGCTTCTATCTCGGCTCGATCGGCGGCGCGGCGGCGAACCTCGCCGAGCACTGCATCAAGAAGGTCGAGGTGCTCGAATATCCCGAGCTCGGCATGGAAGCGATCTGGCGCATCGAGGTCGTCGACTTCCCGGCCTTCATCATCGTCGACGACAAGGGCAACGACTTCTTCAAGGAATTGAATCTGGGGTGAGGTGGGGTTCATCCGCATGGTTCCGGCTCTGCGGCGCAGCGTTGCACGCTGCACCGCGTCCGGGACACGAGAGCCGCGTTACCCCCGCGTCCCCGTGAACGGGAAGCTGCCCATCGGGCCGATGCTCGCTTCGCCGCTCATGCTGTCGCCGGAGACCTTGCCGGAGAAGGCGAGCGTCAGCGGCATCGGATTGACGATCGAGACCTTCCAGGCGACGTCGTCGCCGTTCACGCTTCCCTCGAAGATTTCGGTCGATTCCCCCTCGGCGCCCTGCGTGCCCGTGAGCGTCGATCCCGCGCTCGTCAGGTTCAGCGTCGTCTTGCGGTCGCCCATCGGTGTCGACAAGGTCACATTCCAGCTACCGTCCACGGCCATTCCCGTCTCCCAAGATTTCCCGGCGCGCCGCAATCATTTGCGGTCGGTCCGGGGCGAAGCGTATAGCCCAACTCGTTCCGGCTGCCTAACGGTCTCTTGGCGGGGGAGGCATTTAGGCGCGGGCGGCGGCGCGCAGGCGGCTCGTGACGATGAGACGAAGCACGACGTACTGGATGGCGAAGGCCAAAATCTTGGCGCCGCCGGCCACCACGGAAATATAGAACGCCCACAGCTTCAGATCGCCGGTCGAGGCGACCGCGATCATGCCGGCGCCGATCACGAACATCAGCGCCGACCAGGCGTAACCCGCCGCGGTAACGTATTCCGGAACGGTCTCGGCAACGATCGGCGGCACGTAGCGCAGCATCCAGCCGCGTTTGAGCATGATGACGCCGATCGCAAAATGCGCGATCGAGGGCTTTGCCAGCATGAAGCGCGCATCGTTGGTCAGCAGCGTCACGGTGCCGAGCACGACGACGAGCGCAAGGCTCGCATAGGTCATGAAGTTGAGCGGCCTGCCTTTGACCCGCGCGTAGATCACCTGCGCGATCGCGCCGACAACCGCGACCGAAGTCGCGAGCACGACATTGTCGGTGACGAGATAGATGATGAGGAAGACGATGGCGGAGAGGAAGTCCGAGGCGAGGCGGGCGAAAACGTCCTTCATCGTCTGTCCTGTGTCTGGCCGGTTCAGCGGGATTGGGGCAGTGCGCCGGCCGGTGCACCATACTTGATCCTGCACTGCGCGGGATACCATTTTGTGAAATAGAGCGCGCCGTGGCGGGCGGCAAAGGCGATCGCAAGGCTCGACCGGATCGGCAGGCTCGGCGCGTACAGCAGCACGACGTTGGCCGCCGTCATCAGCTTGGACCAAGTCAATCTTTGCATTGTCAAGATAAGTATCGCAGGATACCGACGGAGGTCAAGGGAAATCTTTACACTGTCAAAATGCCGACATATAAGCTGACTCATCGTATAGGGCTGCTCATGGCGAAGACTGAAACCAGGATTGAAGCCGCCCGCCGCGCGCGCGGCGCCCGCAAGACGGCAACGGCGGCGAAGGCCCGCCCAGGGCGCGTGCGCCGCAGTGCGGCGCGGACGGAGACGCCCTATCACCATGGCGCGCTGCGCGAGGCGCTGCTGCAGGCCGCCGAGCGGGTGCTGGAGCGCGACGGGCTCGCGGGCCTGACCTTGCGCGCGGTGGCGCGTGAGGCGGGGGTCTCGCACGCGGCGCCGACCCATCATTTCGGTGACCTGACCGGCCTCGTCAGCGAGCTCGCCGCGATCGGCTTTCGCCAGTTCAACGCCGCGATGGCCGCGGCCTGCGACAGCGCCGCCTCGCCGCTGGAGCGCATGCTGGCGCGGCCCAAGGCCTATGTCGCCTACGCGCAGGCCCATCCCGGCATGTACGGCCTGATGTTTCGCACCGAGCGGCTGGACTATTCCAGGCCCTCGCTGCACGAGGCCGCGGAAGCCTCCTTCTCCGGGCTTGCCAACGCGATCGGCGCGATGCGGCAGGAGCCGATTGCGGGCGACAGCCTGACGCTCGGCCAGGGTGCGGCGATCGCGCGCGCCTGGTCGATGGTGCACGGCTTCACCATGCTGCTGCTCGACGGGCGGCTCGCGGACATCCTGCACCGGTTGCCGGAGGGCACCACGCCGGAGCAACTCCTGGAAGCGATCCTGAAGGGCACGATGCCGAAGCCGCCGGGGTAGGCGGCGCCAGCGCTTCGTCAATTCGACGGCGCGGCCGCTTGCGCCTACGATTCTGACCTCGTCCTTGCCGCATTTGAAGTCGCGGGCGAAGGCGTCGGCGGCCTGCCGCGCGAGCTCGTTCGCGTTCGGGTTGGCGACCGCATCGACATAGGCGACATGGCAGACCGGCCCCGGCGGCAGCCGCGTCGCCACAAGACCCGCTTCATGCTGGGGCCCTCCGGGGCGCGGAACTCCGTCTCGATCAGACGCGTTCATTGTGGGGAAGGTTCAAACGAGGCCTCGAGAGACCTGACAGGGCCACGGAATCGTTCTAGAAGAGCGCCTTCGCCTTCAACCCCTTCAGTCCCGGTACGCGTCGTCGCTTCTCTCGATCATGCCCGTCATCTCCTCGCACAAGCCCTATCGCGTCGGCCGCTCCAAGACCGGACTTGGCCTCTTCGCCACCAAGCCGATCAGGAAAGGTACCCGGATCGTCCGCTATTTCGGCCCGATTCTGGACTGCCGGATCAAGGCGCAGGACGACATCGAGAACAAGTACCTGTTCGAGCTCAACGGCCGCTGGACCATCGACGGCTCGGTGCGCAAGAACGTCGCCCGCTACATCAATCATTCCTGCCGGCCGAACGCGGAATCCGACGTCCGCCCGCGGGAGCGCAAGGTCTATATTCGCGCAATCAAGAACATCGAGCCGGGCGAGGAGATCAACTACGACTACGGCACCGACTATTTCAAAGCCTATCTGAAGCCGATTGGCTGCAAGTGCGAGGCTTGCGAGAAGAAGCGCAAGAAGCTGCGCGCGGAAGCCCGCGCCGAAAAGACGAAGGCAAAGGCGCGCGCCGAGCGCAAGGCCA
Source organism: Bradyrhizobium sp. (assembly GCF_028868675.1). Lineage (GTDB taxonomy): Bacteria > Pseudomonadota > Alphaproteobacteria > Rhizobiales > Xanthobacteraceae > Bradyrhizobium. The sequence continues at coordinate 316 of NZ_JAGWUA010000024.1, read as the reverse complement.
GGAAGTCTGTAACGCAGGCCGGAGCGAAGCCCGCCGGCGCGAAGAAGAGGCTCAACGGCAAGCACGTGATCGGCAAGGCCAACGGGCGCGGGCGGACGTAGCTCTCTCAACGTCATTGCGGCTTCAGGCGCACCTTACGCCGCCACCGCGCCGCAGCTCCGGCGCAGGCCGATGAATTGCAGCTCGGCGAACACGCCGGTGGCGATCGCCTGCGCCATCACCATCAGCTCGCCCAGCAGGTTCGGTGACACCGCGCCGGAGAACAAGAGCGCGATGCTCGCGACCGTCCAGGCGGCGTTGCCGGCGACGACCAGGA
>NZ_JAGWUA010000206.1 GCF_028868675.1 Bradyrhizobium sp. | reverse complement strand
TAGCCCGAAGGGCGGCGGCGGGCCTCGGCAATCCGGATATGTTTCCGTCAACTCCGCCGGTATCCTTCCGCCAAGGGAGGATAGGCCATGAAGTACGTTTACATTCTTCAGAGTCTCGATTCTGAGCACTTCTATGTGGGCATCACAGATGATCTGCGAGCTCGATTGGCAAAGCACAATGCCGGAGAGGTGCCGCATACATCAAAATATGGGCCTTGGCGGATACGAACGTATTTTGCATTCGATGACGCAGCTCGTGCGTTCGCCTTTGAACGGTACCTGAAATCAGGTTCGGGACGCGCCTTCGCAAGGAAGCACTTCTGATGCTTTGACCCAGCGCGCCCCCCACTCCCCGGTCCCCGCAGCGCAACGATCTCGTGCCTGATCGCGACCAGCTCCGACACCGAGCACGCTGACGCGGCGAGAATCCACTGCGGCACGGCGCGCGCCCTGTCCTTCAGCGCGGCACCCCCTCGCCCGCAGCAATATCGACGTTCGCCTGCCGCTCGTCCGAGGCGGCGAGGCGGCCGCGCATGCGGCCCTGCCCGTGAAGCCATTGCCGGCACCTTCGAACCTCGCTAGGCCTGTGATCGAATACCGATCCTCCTCGAAGCGAAGGTTGCCGTCATGAGTTCCGAAGCCGCATCAGGCGCGATGACCGGACTGCGCGTCATCGATCTCACGCGCGTGCTCGGCGGACCCTATTGCACACAGATCCTCGCCGACCACGGCGCCGACGTCATCAAGGTCGAGCCGCCGGCGGGCGACGAGGTGCGCGATTGGGGCCCGCCCTTCCACGACGAGGACGCGGCCTATTTCGTCGGCATCAACCGCAACAAGCGTTCGATCGGACTCGACCTCGCCTCCGACGGCGGCCGCGCCGTCCTGCTCAAGATGCTGGAGACGGCCGACGTCCTGATCGAGAACTTCAAGCCCGGGACGCTGGAGAAATGGGGCATCGGCAGCGACGTGCTGCAGCAAAAATTCCCGCGCCTCGTGCATTGCCGGATCTGCGGCTTCGGCGCCGACGGCCCGCGCGGCGGCAATCCCGGCTATGACGCCATCATCCAGGCGATGACCGGCATGATCGCGGCCACCGGCTCGGTCGAGAGCGGACCGATGCGGATCGGCGTCCCGCTGGTCGACATCGGCACCGGGCTCTATGCGGCGATCGGCATCCTGATGGCGCTGTCGGAACGGCAGCGCTCCGGCAAGGGCCAGTTCCTGGAGACCACGCTCTACGAGACCGGGCTTGCCATCATGCATCCGCACACCGCGAACTTTTTCATGCATGGCAAACCGCCCGGGCTGACCGGCAACGAGCATCCCAACCTCGTGCCCTATGCGATCTTCCCGACCAAGACCGATAACATCTTCATCGGCGTCGGCAATGACGGCACCTTCCGCAAATTGTGCAGGGAGATCGGCAAGCCGGAGCTCGGCACCGATCCGCGCTTTGCCCGCAACAAGGACCGCATCGCCAATCGCGAGGCGCTGCGCGCCGAGCTCGCCGCCGTCTTCAGCCAGCACGAGGCCGAGCCCTTGTGCGACCGGCTGCTCGCGGCCGGCCTGCCGGCGGGCCCGGTGCAGAAGATCGACCAGGCGTTGAACAACCCGCACACGATCTACCGCGGCGATATTATCGAGAAGGACTGGTACAAGGGCGTGGCATCGCCGATCCGGCTCGCGCGCTCCAAGCCGAGCCTGCGCCGGGTGCCGCCGAAATTCAGCCAGCACTCTGCCGAGGTGCTTTCCGAGTTCGGCTATTCGAAAGCCGAGATCGAGGCGATGGTCAAGACAGGCGTCGTCTGCGGGCCCGAGCGCAAGCGCTGAGGCGCCTGCGCGCCGCTTTTCTCGGCGGATGCCGCACTGCGGCGCGGGCACTATAGTGCGGCGCGAACGGCTTCGATTGCCCTTGCGCGCCTTCGCCTAATTTCCGGCTTCCCTTCGGTAGCGCTTGCCGCTTTCGTTTCGCCCGCTTACACAGTCATGTGAACGTCATATGGCGCTGCTAGCGCAAGCGCACGTGATGACGGCCCAAGGGGAGGTTTTCTTGATGGCTCTTCGACGACTTTATGCGGCTGCCGCTGTTGCGGCCACGATCGGCTTTGCGGCATCGCCGGCGCAGGCGGTGACTGAAATCCAGTGGTGGCATGCGATGACCGGCGCGAACAACGACGTGATCGTCAAGCTCGCGAACGATTTCAACGCGTCGCAAGGCGACTACAAGGTGGTTCCGACCTACAAGGGCAACTACGCCGACACGATGAACGCCGGCATCGCCGCGTTCCGCGCCGGCAACGCGCCGCACATCATGCAGGTGTTCGAGGTCGGCACCGCGACCATGATGGCCGCGACCGGCGCGGTCAAACCGGTCTACAAGCTGATGGCGGAGGCCGGCGAGAAGTTCGATCCCAAGGCCTATCTGCCCGCGATCACCGGTTACTATTCGACGTCGAAGGGCGAGATGCTGTCCTTCCCGTTCAACTCCTCCTCCACCGTCATGTGGATCAATCTCGACGCGCTCAAGAAGGCCAACATCGCCGCGCCGCCCAAGACCTGGCCGGAAGTCTTCGAGGACGCCAAGAAGCTGAAAGCAGCCGGCTATACCACGTGCGGCTTCTCCAATTCCTGGGTCACCTGGGTCAATCTCGAGCAGCTCTCGGCCTGGCACAACGTGCCGCTCTCGACCAAGGCCAACGGCCTCGACGGTTTCGACACGGTGCTGGAATTCAACGGACCGCTGCAGGTCAAGCACCTCGAGAACCTGGTCGAGTTGCAGAAGGACAAGACCTACGACTATGCCGGCCGCACCAACACCGGCGAGGGCCGCTTCACCTCCGGCGAATGCCCGATCTACCTGACCTCGTCCGCGTTCTTCGGCAACGTCAAGGCGCAGGCCAAGTTCAACTTCACGGCCGTGCCGATGCCCTACTACCCCGACGTCAAGGGCGCTCCGCAGAACTCGATCATCGGCGGCGCCTCGCTCTGGGTGATGGGCGGCAAGACTCCCGAGGAATACAAGGGCATCGCAAAGTTCCTGACCTTCCTCTCCGACACCGACCGCCAGGTCTACATCCACAAATCGTCGGGTTACCTGCCGATCACCAAGGCGGCCTACGAGAAGGCCAAGGCCGAGGGCTTCTACAAGGACCAGCCCTATCTCGAGACCCCGTTGCTGGAACTCACCAACAAGGAGCCGACCGAGAACTCCCGCGGCCTGCGGCTCGGCAACATGGTGCAGCTGCGCGACGTCTGGTCGGAGGAGATCGAGCAGGCGCTGGCCGGCAAGAAGACCGCCAAGCAGGCGCTGGACGCAGCGGTAGAGCGCGGCAACCAGATGCTGCGGCAGTTTGAAAAGACCGCCGTGAAATGAGACGATGAGCCGGCAGGCCGCGAGCCCGCGGCCTGCCGCCCCTCTGAAGTCATGCAAAAGAACGCCATCTTCCAGTCGAAGCTATTGCCCTACGCGCTGGTTGCGCCGCAGCTCGCGATCGTTCTGATTTTCTTCTACTGGCCGGCGGCGCAGGCCGTGTTCCAGTCCTTCCTGCAGCAGGATGCCTTCGGGCTCTCGACCACCTTCGTCTGGTTCGAGAACTACCGGGACCTGCTCAGCCAGCCGGATTATTTCGCCACCATCCTGCGCACCTTCGGCTTCTCCTTCGCGATCGCGGTGTCGTCGCTGTCGTTCGCCCTGCTGCTGGCGGTGATGGCCGACAAGCCGCTGCGCGGCGGCACGCTCTACCGCACGCTTCTGATCTGGCCCTATGCGGTAGCCCCGCCGGTCGTCGGCGTGCTCTGGATCTTCATGCTGCATCCCTCGCTCGGGGTGCTGTCGCGCTATTTGCGTGCGCTCGGCGTCGACTGGAATCCGCTGCTCGACGGCGACCAGGCCGCGCTGCTGATCATCGTGGCCGCGGCCTGGAAGCAGATCTCCTACAACTTCCTGTTCTTCCTCGCCGGCCTGCAGGGCATCCCGAAGAGCGTGATCGAGGCCGCCGCGATCGACGGCGCGCGCCCGATGCGGCGGTTCTGGACCGTGATCTTCCCGCTCTTGTCGCCGACGATCTTCTTCCTGCTCGTCGTCAACATCGTCTACGCCTTCTTCGACACTTTCGGCATCATCGACACGATGACCCGCGGCGGCCCGGGCAAGTCGACGGAAACGCTGGTCTACAAGGTCTATACCGACGGCCTGCTCGGCGGCAATCTCGGCGGCTCGGCGGCGCAATCGGTGATCCTGATGGTCATCGTCATCATGCTGACGGCGATCCAGTTCCGCTTCGTCGAACGCAAGGTGACCTACTGATGGTCGAGCAAGAGGGCATCAGGCGCTACGTCGCCCATTTCATCCTCTGGATCGGAATCGCGATCGTCGCCTTCCCGGTCTATCTCGCGATCGTCGCCTCGACCCAGGAGACCGGCGTCATCGCCAACGGGCAGATGTCGCTGTTGCCCGGCGGCGAATTCCTGAAGGTCTATTATCAGACGATCTTCGTCGGCACGTCCGGCTCGACCCGTGAACCGGTCGGCACGATGATGTTCAACTCGCTGGTCATGGCGATGCTGATCGCGGTCGGCAAGATCGCGATCTCGATCATCTCGGCCTACGCGATCGTCTATTTCCGCTTTCCGTTCCGGATGCCGATCTTCTGGCTGATCTTCATCACCCTGATGCTGCCGGTCGAGGTGCGCATCTACCCGACCTACAAGATCGTCGCCGACCTGCACATGCTCGACAGCTATGCGGGGCTGGCGCTGCCGCTGATCGCATCCGCCACCGCGACGCTCCTGTTCCGGCAGTTCTTCATGACCGTCCCGGACGAACTGTTGGAAGCCTCGCGCATCGACGGCGCGGGGCCGTTCCGCTTCTTCTGGGATACGCTGTTGCCGCTGTCGCGCACCAACATGGCAGCGCTGTTCGTGATCCTGTTCATCCTCGGCTGGAACCAGTACCTCTGGCCGCTGCTGATCACGACGCGCGACGACATGCAGACCATCCAGATCGGCATCCGCAAGATGATCACCACCACCGACGCGCTCACCGAATGGCCCGTGGTGATGGCGACCGCGGTGCTCGCGATGCTGCCGCCGGTGTTCGTCGTCGTGGTCATGCAGAAGCTGTTCGTACGCGGACTGGTCGAGACGGAAAAGTGAGGGGGCGAATGGTGAATAGCGAGTGGCGAATGGCGGGCGAGGCGTGGCGCCTGGCTCGCACCCCGATCTTATTCGCCATTCGCCATTCGCCATTCGCCGGTGAAACCAATGGCTAACGTCACCCTGCGCGACGTACGCAAGACCTATCCGGGCGGCTTCGAGGCCATCAAGGGCGTCAATGTCGACGTCGGCGACGGCCAGTTCTGCGTGCTGGTCGGCCCCTCCGGCTGCGGCAAGTCGACGCTGCTGCGCATGGTGGCCGGGCTCGAGACGGTGACCGGCGGCGAGATCGACATCGGCGGCCGCGTCGTCAACGGCGTCGAGCCGGCCGATCGCGACATCGCAATGGTGTTCCAGAACTACGCGCTCTATCCGCATATGAGCGTCTACAACAACATGGCCTACGGCCTGCGCAACCGCGGCATGGCCGAGGCCGAGATCAAGAGCCGCGTCGAGGAAGCCGCGCGCATCCTCGAGCTCGGTGCGATGCTCGAGCGCAAGCCGCGCCAGCTCTCCGGCGGCCAGCGGCAGCGTGTCGCCATGGGCCGGGCCATCGTGCGCCAGCCAAAAGTGTTTTTGTTCGACGAGCCGCTGTCCAATCTCGACGCCAAACTGCGCATCGCGATGCGGGTCGAGATCCGCAAATTGCAGCGCCGGCTGAACACGACCTCGATCTACGTCACCCACGACCAGCTCGAGGCGATGACGCTCGCCGACGTGCTGGTGGTGATGAACGGCGGCCAGGTCGAGCAGGTCGGCAATCCCCTGGACATCTACGAGAAGCCTGCCACGACCTTCGTCGCCTCCTTCATCGGCGCACCGCCGATGAACCTGATGTCGACGCGCCCCCAGGAGATTAGATCGCAACTCGGCACGGGCGGCGGCTCCGCCGAGGCCGGCATCCTCGGCATCCGCCCGGAGGATTTCGTCATCACCGACCAGGCGCCTTCCGGCGGCATCGCGCTTTCGCTGACCGTCGAGGCGATCGAGCGCGTCGGCGCCGAGACTTTCGTCTATGGCGCGCGGCAGCAGGAAGAGCAGCGTGTCGCCGCCACCCCCGGCGAGCTGCCACCCGGCGAGATCATCGTCCGCATTCCCGGCGCCGACGCACCCGCGATCGGCCAAAAGATTCGCGTCGCCGCGACGCGCGCAAAGCTGCACCTGTTCAGCGCGGACGGAAGGACGCGGATCGAGGCCTGAGACGCCCCGTCGTTCCGGGGCGGCCCTCCGCCAGGTGCTTGAACCGGCATCGCAATATGCCCATATTGCAGACCAAGGGGTGCCGCTTGCGGGCCCTGAAACGTCAAAGTCGCTTCGAGAGGACTTTGTAAACTATGTCTCGTGTTCCCACGTTATCCAGTCCGTTCCTGCTGGGCTTCGACGAGATTGAGCGCGTGCTCGATCGCGTCGTCAAAGGCGCCGACGGTTACCCGCCCTACAATATCGAGCGGTGCGAACGGTCGGACGGCCAGCCCGAGCGGCTGCGCATCACGCTGGCGGTCGCCGGCTTCACCCGCGACCAACTCGATGTAACCATTGAGGAAAACCAGCTCGTGATCCGCGGGCGGCAGCAGGACGACAAGACCCGGCAATACATCCATCGCGGGATCGCCGCGCGCCACTTCCAGCGCACCTTCGTGCTGGCGGAGGGGATGCACGTGCTGGGTGCGGATTTGAAGAACGGGTTGTTGTCGATCGATCTGGCCCGGCCGGAACCGGAAAGGATCGTTAAGACAATCGCTATCAATGAGCACGAATAATGGAACGAGTAGCGGACTCGACCGCTTGGTATGTTGGAGGAGTCGAGACCATGAGTGACGTTGCGTTCGAATGTGAGGCCAAGAACGTGTCGGCTGAAACCCTGGCGACCCTTGGCGAAGGTCACATCGCCTATGTGAAGCAGATCCGCTCCGAGGACGTACCGGATTTGTTTCCGCAGGCGCCGAAGATCGCGCCCGGTCTGAAGCTGTTCGCGCTGCATGCCGCCGACGGCACGCCGATCATGCTGACCGACAGCCGCGAAGCCGCGATCGCCAATGCCTGGAGCAACGAACTGCAGGCCGTCAGCGTGCACTGACGCGCATCGCGCGCGACAGAGGGATTTCAAGCGGGCATGCCTTCAGACGAAGGCGTGCCCGTTTTGTTTTGACGGCGAAAATTGGATGTCATAAATTCTGGTTGTTCTGACTAGCTATCAGAGGAGCCCATGTCGACGGCAAAGCACCGCTCTTCCAAGAAGCACTCTCGATCGGGGAGATGGAGTCTCCAGGACGCCAAAGCCCGCTTGAGCGAAGTTGTCAGGGCGGCACAGCTTGCGGGGCCGCAGCGGGTCACGCTGCACGGCAAGGATGCGGCCGTCGTCGTCGGAGCCGAGGAATTTGATCGTCTTCAACGGCCGGTGAGCGGCCGCGATATCGTAAGGGCACTTTCCACCGGCCCGTTGGGTGACGTTGAGTTCGAGCGTCTCACCATCAAGTCCAAGGTCCGGGATGTCGAATTGTGAGAGGATGGCTGCTCGATACCAACGTCGTTTCGGAGCTTCGCAAACCCAGAGCCAATCTGGAAGTCGTCAACTTCGTTGCAGCCCAAGACGGCCGCACGCTTCACGTCTCGGACGTCACCTTCGCCGAGATCATCTACGGCATTGAGCAGTTGAGCGACATCGCACGACGCGCCGACCTTCGCGCTTGGCTCGAGAGGACCTTGCGGCCGCTGTTCGCCGGGCGCGTTCTCGCCATCACCGAGGAAGTGCTTGTCCGCTGGAAAACAATGGCTGTCGAAGGCCAAAAGCGCCGCCATACCTTCGGTCAGCCCGACTTGTTCATTGCAGCCATTGCCGCCGTGCAGGACTTGGCTGTGGTTACACGTGATGTCGACGAGTTTGTCGAAGCTCGCGTGCCCGTATTCGATCCGTGGACGGGTATGTTCCATCATCACGGGCGGAAGACATCGATGAAGCCTCCCGTGACGCTGGAGCGAATAGCAGGCCTTTTCTAGCTTACGCCGCGGTCGCGGGCGGCAGCGCCAGCACCGAATAGATCGCCTGGGCGTCGCGCGAGGCGCGCAGCTTCTTGGCGATGTCCTGGTCGCGCAACAGGCGGGCGATGCGCGCCAACGCCTTGAGATGATCGGCGCCGGCGCCTTCCGGCGCCAGCAGCAGGAAGACGAGATCGACGGGCTGGCCGTCCATGGACTCGAAATCGATCGGACGGTCGAGCCGCGCGAACAGGCCAAAGATCTTTTCCAGCTTGGGCAGCTTGCCGTGCGGGATGGCGACGCCATAGCCGACCGCGGTGGTGCCGAGCTTTTC
>NZ_JAGWUA010000205.1 GCF_028868675.1 Bradyrhizobium sp. | reverse complement strand
GGTGTTCCGGATGCTGCAGGAACTGTTCTCCAGCATCACCCCGCAATACTGGCAGTTCTGGATCGGCCTCGTGCTGGTCGTGATCGTGCTGGTCGGCCGCGAGCGCCTGCATCGCTGGGTGCTGTTCGTGCCGAACCTGATCCTGCGGCAGACCGGCGGACGCAACGCGGCCGTCACCGTCCCGGAGAGCGAGGCATGACGATCGCGCTCGAAACCAGGAACCTCGAAAAGCAGTTCGGCGGCCTGCGCGTGACGCGCGAGCTGTCGCTCAAGGTCGAGCAGGGCGCCCGCCACGCCCTGATCGGCCCGAACGGCGCCGGCAAGACCACCGTGATCAATCAGCTCACCGGCGTGCTCAAGCCGAATTCCGGGCGCATCCTGCTCGAAGGCCAGGACATCACCGACCTGCCGGTCCACAGCCGCGTGCAGCGCGGCCTGTCGCGCACGTTCCAGATCAACCAGCTCTATCCCGACCTGACGCCGCTCGAAACGATCGGTCTCGCGGTCTCCGAGCGACTCGGCCATGGCGGCGACTGGTGGCGGCGGATGGGTACGCGCAACGACGTCAACGGCGAGATCGCGGGCCTGCTCGAGCGTTTCCATCTGCTCGACGTCATGAACGAGCCGACCTCGATGCTGCCCTACGGCAAGCAGCGCCTGCTCGAGATCGCGGTGGCGATCGCGGCCAGGCCGCGCGTGCTGCTCCTGGATGAGCCGGCGGCAGGCGTGCCCGAGAGCGAGCGGCACGACATTCTGGCGGTCGTCGCCGGCCTGCCGCGCGACGTCACGGTACTTCTGATCGAGCACGACATGGATCTCGTGTTCTCCTTTGCCGACCGCATCTCGGTGCTGGTCTCCGGCGGACTCCTCACCGAGGGACCGCCCGACCAGGTCGCGCGCGATCCGCAGGTGAAGGCCGTCTATCTCGGCGAGGAAGCCCATGTCTGATTCCGGGGCTCCCGATCTGCTTGCGATCGAGTCCTTGCGCGCCGGTTATGGCGAGGCGGTAGTGCTGCCCAACATGAGCCTGCGGCTCGCAAAAGGGCAGGTGCTGGCGCTGCTGGGGCGCAACGGCACCGGCAAGACCACGCTGATCAACTCGATCGTCGGCGTCACCCGCCGTTTCTCGGGCACCATCGCGCTCGGTGGCGCCGACGTCACGAGCTTGCGGGCCGACCAGCGGGCGCGGGCCGGCATCGGCTGGGTGCCGCAGGAGCGCAATATATTTCGCTCGCTGACCGTCGAAGAGAACATGACCGCGGTCGCCCAGCCCGGTCCGTGGACGGTCGAGAAGGTCTACGAGATGTTCCCGCGGCTGGAGGAGCGCCGCAGGAATTTCGGCAACCAGCTCTCCGGCGGCGAGCAGCAGATGCTGGCAATCGGCCGCGCGCTGACGCTCAACCCGAAGGTCCTGCTTCTGGACGAGCCGACCGAGGGCCTCGCCCCCATCATCGTCGAGGAGCTCTTGAGGGCGATCGGCACCATCACCCGCGCGGGCGGCATCTGCTCGATCATCGTCGAGCAGAATGCGCAAAAGATTCTGGGGCTGGCCGATCGCGTTGTGATATTGGAACGCGGCACGATCGTCCACGATGCCCCGAGCGCCGCGCTGAAGGCCGACCCGTCGGTGCTGGAGCGCCACCTCGGCGTGGCAGGGGCGGCCGGCCATTAGAACTTCGGGAGTGAGACCATGCAGCGAACAAGACCCCCCTTCCGCGCCGACGAGGTCGGCAGTCTCTTGCGTCCGCCGAAGATCAAGGAGGCGCGCGCCAGGCTCGAGAAGGGCGAGATCGCGGCCGACGAGCTGCGCAAGATCGAGGACATGGAAATCGAGAAGGTCGTGCACAAGCAGGCCTCTATCGGCCTCAAGCTGGCGACCGACGGCGAATTCCGCCGCTCCTGGTGGCATTTCGATTTCCTCGCCAGGCTGACCGGCTGCGAGCTGTTCCATCCCGACACCGGCATCCAGTTCGCGGGCGTGCAGACCCGGCATGACGCGGTGCGCGTGATCGGCAAGCTCGACTTCCCCGACAACCACCCGATGCTGGACCACTTCAGGTTCCTGAAGAAATACACCGACCAGGCCCACGTCACCGCCAAGATGACGATCCCGTCGCCGGCCGTGCTGCACTTTCGCGGCGGCCGCAAGGCGATCTCCAGGGACGTCTACCCCGATCTCGACGCTTTCTACGAGGACCTCGGCAAGACCTACCGCAAGGCGGTGAAGGCGTTCTATGACGCGGGCTGCCGCTACCTGCAGTTCGACGACACCGTGTGGGCCTATCTCTGCTCGCAGGACGAGCTGAAGAAGGCGCGCGAGCGCGGCGACAATCCGGATGGCCTGCAGGAGATCTACGCCCGCATCATCAACTACGCGATCGCGGAGAAGCCCGCCGACATGGCGATCACCACCCATGTCTGCCGCGGCAATTTCCGCTCGACCTGGATCTCGTCGGGTGGCTACGAGCCGGTCGCCGAGACCATGCTCGCCGGCACCAACTATGACGGCTACTTCCTGGAGTACGACTCCGACCGCGCCGGCGGCTTCGAGCCGCTGCGCTTCCTGCCCAAGGGCGACAAGGTCGTGGTGGTCGGCCTGATCACCTCGAAGTTCGGCGAGCTCGAGACCAGGGACGACATCAAGCGCCGCCTGGAAGAGGCCGCCAAGTTCGCGCCGCTCGAGCAGCTCGCCCTCTCGCCGCAATGCGGCTTCGCCTCGACCGAGGAAGGCAACATCCTCTCCGAGGAGGAGCAATGGGCCAAGCTCAGCCTCGCGGTCGAGATCGCCAAGGAAGTGTGGGGGAAATAGCCTCATACCCCGTCATCATCAATGACATTGGACGGTTGCGCGCTCCGGGATAACGGTCCGCAAAGCCCCTCTCACTTCTCCGCCAGATAGACCTCGCCGAGCAGTGAGGAGTTCGACCACGGCACCTGCTTGTTGTGCGTGGTCGACACCACCTCGGCGCGCACCCGCGTCAGCATCTGCTGTACTTCCAGCCCGGGCGTGCCGATGTGGCGCGACAGCGCCGCCGAGAACGGGCTGTTGGCGCCTTCGCCGTCGAGCGCGACCTGGCCTGGCGCGGTGGCGAACGCGATCAACGTGCCGGCGCCCAGCGTCGCGCCGCTGCCGAGGCTCGTCGGCGGCGCCAGGCCGGAGGCACCCTCGATGCCGCGACCGGCGCCGCCCGCCGCCGTCTGCGGCGCCATCGGATTGTTGCGACAGGCGTCGAAGATCAGGATGTTGGTGCGGACCTGGTCGTCGAGGCCGGCCATGATGGTGTCCATGTCGATCATCGATGCCGTGACGTCGGCGCCCGCCTTCAGCTCGACGTCGACCGGGATCAGATAGTTGCGGCCGTCGATCTGCACGCCGTGGCCGGCGTAGTAGACCACCGCGACCTGGGCGCGCGCCGCTGCGCGCAAAAAGTCGCGCGTCATCTTCTGCATCGCCGCGCGGTCGAGATCGACACCTTCGGACACCGTGAAGCCGATCTCGCGCAGGCTTCTTGCGACCGCGCGCGCGTCGTTGGGTGGATTGGGTAGCGCCTTGACATGGGCATAGGCGCCGTTGCCGATGATCAGCGCCATGCGCGTGCCGCGGCCGGTGGCGGCGGGTGAGGGCGCAGGCGCGGGAACTGACGGTGAGGATGGCGTCGCGGCCGTCTGTTGTTGCGGCGTCGCGGGCGGCGGGTCGCGCGGCGCCGGCGCATCCGATAGCAGCGACAGCCGCACCTTCGCGGTGGCCTGGTTCGACTTGCTGCCGGCATCGGACGCGGTGACCTGCAGCGCGCTCTTGAAGTCTTCCCTGGCGTGCGCGTAGTCGCCCTTGGCCTCGTAGGCGAGCCCACGGAAGGTATAGGCCGAGATCAGCACGCTGTTGGGCGGCGTCATGATGTTGACCGGCGGCTTGTCCCTGGCAAGCCGCACCGCCTCGCTGCCGTCCGCGATCGCGCGATCGAGGTCGCCCTTGGCGCGCCAGATGGTCGTACGATGGACCAGCGGCTGCGACAGGGTGGGGTCGAGCCGGATCGCCTGGTTGATGTCGGCGAGCGCGCCGTCGAGGTCGCCGAGCGCCTCCTTGCAGGCTCCGCGATTCTGATAGGAAAACACCGACCTCGGATCGGCCCTGATGGCGGCGTCGAAATCGGCGATCGCCTTCGCGTAGTCCTTCTTGCTCTGGTAGGCGTTGCCGCGGTTGTGGAAGATGATCCCGTTCGGCGGACCGAGCTTCAGCGCGTCGTCGAAGTCGGCGATTGCGATGTCGTTGTCGCCCTTGTCGAAATAGGCCGAGCCGCGCAGGTTGTAGACGGCCTGGTCCGGCTTCAGCCGGATCGCCTCGGTGGTGTCGGCGATGACTTTGGCGTAGTCCCCCTTCTTGTTCCAGCCGACCGCGCGCCAGAAATAGACGGTGGCGAGCTGCGCGCCCGAAAATACCTTCAGCGCGATGATCTTGTTGCAGGCGTCGATCTGCTGGTCGGCCGGCGTGGTGTCGGTGGTGCAGAGCGGCCCGAGTTGCGAGCGCGACTGCGCGAGCGAGGCGGTGGACGAGAGCAGGGCGGCAAGGAGGGAGAGTGCGGCGAGCAGACGGCGCATTGAGGAATTCCCGGGAGAATGGTTGTGCGTTTGTTGCCGGGCCGGGGGCGGTGGTTCAAGAGCGGCTTCGTGCACGGGCCTGATTTGCGGTTGACGATATACGAATAGTCTCGTGCCCCGGACGCAGCGCAGCGCTTCCTTGGCGGTGCGCTGCAGAGTCGAGGCCCATCAGTTCGATCGTGTGGGGACACAAGCGGGGCGATCCTCTCGTCCATTCCCCCGTTGGGCAGACAATGCTAGGACGGGCCGCCCCGAACCCCGCTGCCCATTCCGTCCCACCATGAAAAACGACGAAATCCTCAGCCAGATCACCGAATTCTGCCGCAAGGCGAATATGGCGGAGTCGACCTTCGGGCGGCGGGCGGTGAACGACGGCAAGCTCGTGCACCGCTTGCGCGAGGGCAAGCGCATCACCATCGACACGCTGGAGCGCATCCAGGCCTATATGGCGGCCTCCGGCGGGCTGCCGCCGCCGCGCGGGCTGCAGGTGCCGCCCGAGAAGCGCGATCCGCGCGGCAATTTCCGCTTCTTCGAGAACCGGCAAAAGTACCTGCTGTTCGTCCACACCTGCGGCGAGAAGCGCGTGGTCGCCGACCGCGTGGCGCTGGAATTGTCCAGCCTCCATCCACGGCCACCGGCGCTGCGCGTGTTCGACGCCGGCGTCGGCGACGGCACGGTGCTGGCGCGGGTGCTGCGCTCGATGCACCAGCGCTTTCCGCACATGCCGTTCTACGTCGCCGGCAAGGAGCTGAGCCTGGAGGACGTCCGGCTGACGCTGGAGAAGGTGCCGGACCGGCTGTTCGAGCACCCGGCCTCGGTGTTCGTTTTCACCAACATGTACTATGCGGAAGCGCCCTGGCTGACCCCGGCCGCGCCCGCGGCGGCGGCCGCAACGGTGTGGCACGAAGTGCCGCTGCGAGGCGCTTCCGCCGGCGAGTTCGAGACCCAGATCGCGGACCTGAAGCCCTTCCTGGAGCAGAACTGGCGGGCCGCGGTCAGCCCCCGGACCGGAATGCCGCTCTATGAGCGGCCGGTAGTGCTGGTGCTCTACCGCGAGGACCACCGGTTTCTGCTCGATTCGACCATTCCCCGGCCGGGCCAGACCGAGGCCAATTTCGACTTGGTCATTGCCTCCCAGCCCTACCGGGCCAAGTCCTCGGTCAATTTCCGCGCAAAACGCATCATCGCGCCCCTGGCGCGGGCGCTGCGGCCCGGAGGCCGGCTGATCGGAATCCACTCCCATGGCCAGGATCCGGGCATGGAGCTCATCCAGGCCGTCTGGCCCGGAGAAAATCCTTTCTCGGTGAGCCGTCATGAGCTATTGCGCGCGGTGAAATACGAGCTCGGATCGGCGGGGCGCGACCTTAACTTTAACGCCTACGCGGATAACCGCTCGATCTTCCGGTATGATATGGAAGCGCTGCCCAACGAGGTGACCGGGACCATCGGAACCTCGACGGCCTTTGCAGCCTGGAATGCGGCGGTGTATGTCGCACAGATTGAGGACGACCGATTGACGGAAATGACTCAAAACGGCCGCACTCTGGATGCCGCCAGGGACGTTCTTCGCAAGTACAACGGGCTCTGGTTTTACGACGAATCCTACGTCATCTCGCGCCGGCGCGATTGACAATCCAACAAGGCTAAACATCGCAAACGACCGTCGGTAGCGGCGGAACAAGGGGTTAACTTGATGCGCGCGTCCTATCTGTTCACCAGCGAGTCCGTGTCCGAGGGCCATCCGGACAAGGTCTGCGACCGGATCTCCGATGAGATCGTCGATCTGTTCTACCGCGAGGGGCCGAAGGCCGGCATCGATCCCTGGGCGATCCGCGCCGCCTGCGAGACGCTCGCCACCACCAACAAGGTGGTGATCGCGGGCGAAACCCGCGGTCCGAAGTCGGTCACCAACGAGCAGATCGAAAGCGTGGTGCGCGGTGCGATCAAGGACATCGGCTACGAGCAGGCCGGCTTCCACTGGAAGACCTGCGACATCGAGATCCTGCTGCATCCGCAGTCGGCCGACATCGCCCAGGGTGTCGACGCCATGCAGCCCGGCACCAACAAGGAAGAGGGCGCGGGCGACCAGGGCATCATGTTCGGCTACGCCTGCAACGAGACGCCCGATCTGATGCCGGCGCCGATCTTCTACGCCCACAAGATCCTGCGGCTGATCGCCGAAGCCCGCCACTCCGGCCGCGAGAAGGTGCTGGGCCCGGACTCCAAGAGCCAGGTCACCGTGCAGTACGAGAACGGCAAGCCGGTCGCCGTGCGCGAGATCGTGGTCTCGCACCAGCATCTGGTCGAGGACATGTCGTCGAACCAGGTCCGCGAAGTCGTCGAGCCCTATGTGCGCGCGGCGCTGCCGAAAGAGTGGATCACGCCGAAGACGATCTGGCACATCAACCCGACCGGAAAATTCTTCATCGGCGGTCCCGACGGCGACACCGGCCTGACCGGCCGCAAGATCATCGTCGACACCTATGGCGGCGCGGCCCCGCATGGCGGCGGCGCCTTCTCGGGCAAGGACCCGACCAAGGTCGACCGCTCCGCGGCCTATGCCGCGCGCTATCTCGCCAAGAACATCGTCGCCGCGGGTCTTGCCGACCGTTGCACGCTGCAGCTCGCCTACGCCATCGGCGTGGCGCGGCCGCTGTCGATCTACATCGACACCCATGGCACCGGAAAGGTGCCGGAGGACAAGCTGGAGAGGGCCGCCGCCGAGGTCATGGATCTGAGGCCGCGCGGCATTCGCAGCCATCTCGACCTCAACCGGCCGATCTATGCCCGCACCTCCGCTTACGGCCATTTCGGCCGCACGCCGGACAACGAAGGCGGGTTCTCCTGGGAGAAGACCGACCTCGCGGAAGCGTTCAAGCGCGCCGTTTAACCACACGCGTCATTCCGCGATGCGCCGCAAGGCGCAGACCCGGAATCTCGAAGTTCTGGATTCCGGGTTCGCGCCGACGCGCGCCCCGGAATGACGATTCTAGCAACAGGAACCGCTCATGACCGCCGCAGCCAAGAAACCCGGCTTCACCGATTACATCGTCAAGGACATCGCGCTCGCCGATTTCGGCCGCAAGGAAATCTCGCTGGCCGAGACCGAGATGCCCGGCCTGATGGCCACCCGCGAGGAGTACGGTCCGAAGCAGCCGCTGAAGGGCGCGCGCATCGCCGGCTCGCTGCACATGACGATCCAGACGGCTGTCTTGATCGAGACGCTGGCGGCGCTGGGCGCCGACATCCGCTGGGTCTCCTGCAACATCTATTCGACCCAGGACCACGCCGCCGCCGCCATCGCAGCCGCCGGCATTCCCGTCTTCGCCGTGAAGGGCGAGACGCTGACCGAATATTGGGACTACACCGCAAAGCTGTTCGACTGGCATGGCGGCGGCACGCCGAACATGATCCTCGACGACGGCGGCGACGCTACCATGCTGGTGCATGCCGGCGTGCGCGCCGAGAAGGGCGACACCGCTTTCCTCGACAAGCCGGGCTCCGAGGAAGAGGATATCTTCTACGCGCTGATCAAGCGCCTCTTGAAGGAAAAGCCGAAGGGCTGGTTCGGCGAGATCGCCAGGAACATCAAGGGCGTCTCGGAAGAGACCACCACCGGCGTGCATCGTCTGTACGAGATGGCCAACAAGGGCACGCTCCTGTTTCCCGCCATCAACGTCAACGACAGCGTCACCAAGTCGAAATTCGACAACCTCTATGGCTGCCGTGAATCGCTGGTCGACGGCATCCGCCGCGGCACCGACGTGATGCTGTCGGGCAAGGTGGCGATGGTCGCGGGTTTTGGCGACGTCGGCAAAGGCAGCGCCGCCTCGCTGCGCCAGGCCGGCTGCCGCGTCATGGTCTCCGAGATCGACCCGATCTGCGCGC
>NZ_JAGWUA010000204.1 GCF_028868675.1 Bradyrhizobium sp. | reverse complement strand
TCCTCGATCCTGTGCAAGGCGCTGGCCGATCGGCTCGCGGAGGCCTTCGCCGAGCGCATGCACGCGCGCGTGCGCCGCGAGTTCTGGGCCTATGCGCCGGACGAGGCGCTCTCCAACGCCGATCTGATCCTGGAGAAGTACCAGGGCATCCGCCCCGCGCCCGGCTATCCCGCGCAGCCGGACCACACCGAGAAGAAGACGCTGTTCGAGCTGCTCGATGCGGAGCGGACAGCCGGCGTGAAGCTGACCGAGAGCTTTGCGATGTGGCCGGGCAGCAGCGTGTCCGGGCTCTATTTCAGCAACCCCGAGAGCTTCTATTTCGGCGTCGGCAGGATCGAGCGCGACCAGGTCGAGGACTATGCCGCGCGCAAGGGCATGACGGTGGCCGAGGTCGAACGCTGGCTGGCGCCGATCCTGAACTACATCCCGGCGCGAGAGGGACAGCAGAGCGCACCCGCGGCGGCCTTCGCCGCCACGCCCGCCAACGACACGGCCGCAAGGGATCTCGCCTCGCATCCCCCCGGCTGCACCTGCGCGGCGCACCTGGCCTGGCAGAAGAAGCGGGTCGGCGCCGGTTAGCGCCGTACCCCTCCGAGCTGTGCCCGTATGGAGCGCGGCGGGATACGGGACGCCTGACATCCCGGATTTCGCTTCGCTGCATCCGGGCTACAGGGACCCGAACCAAAATCGGCGGAACAACCCCATGCACAGTGGGGCGCAAGCCCCTTAACAGGATTTTTTTGCCCGTCGGGCAAGACGGCGCACCGGGTCGCAGGCGCCGCTGCGACCCTCCCTTGAGAGGCGCCCTCAAGCAGAAATCGTGCCGGACGCTCGTGGGTCAAGCCCCGGCGATGATGAACGTGGCTACCCCTCCCCCTCGTCGCTCGCCAGCACGCCCTTCACCGCCCTTGCCCAGCCCGCGAGCTTCCGCTCCCGTGTCGCCTGGCTCATGTTCGGCTTGAAGCGGTGCTCGAGGCGCCAGTTGTCGGCGAATCTCGACGGTTCGGGGTAGACACCGGCGGCAAGGCCGGCGAGATAGGCGGCCCCTAACGCCGTGGTCTCCTGGATCATCGGGCGATCGACGGGAGCATCGAGCAGATCGGCGAGGCGCTGCATGGTCCAGTCGGACGCCGTCATGCCGCCGTCGACGCGCAGCACGTTCGTGGCCTTCTCGCCCGGCCAGTCGGCGCGCATCGCCTCGCGCAGATCGTAGGTCTGGTAGCAGACGCTCTCCAGCGCGGCATGCGCGAGCTCGGCCGGGCCGGTATTGCGCGTCAGCCCGAACAGCGCGCCGCGCACGCGCGGATTCCAGTAGGGCGCGCCCATGCCGACGAAGGACGGCACGAGGTAGACGCTCTGCATGGGATCGGACTGATCGGCGAGCGGGCCGGTCTCGGCGGCCTGCTTGATGATGCCGAGCCCATCACGCAGCCATTGCACCGCGCTGCCGGCGACGAAGATCGAGCCTTCGAGCGCGTAGGTGCGCTTTCCGCCGAGCTGATAGGCGATGGTGGTGAGCAGCTTGTTCTTGGAGACCACCGGCGTCTCGCCGGTGTTGAGCAGCGCGAAGCAGCCGGTGCCGTAGGTCGACTTGATCATGCCGGGGCGGAAGCAGGCTTGTCCGATGGTCGCGGCCTGCTGGTCGCCGGCGATACCGCAGATGAGAATCGCGCCGCCGAACAGGTCCGGCGCGCTCTCGCCGAAGCGCGCGGAGGAGTCCTTCACCTCCGGCAACATCGAGCGCGGCACGCGCAACAGCTTCAACAGTTCCTCGTCCCATGCGCCGGTGTGGATGTTGAACAACAGCGTGCGCGAGGCATTGGTAGCGTCGGTGGCGTGCACCTTGCCGCCGGTCAGCCGCCACAACAGATAGCAATCGACGGTGCCGAACATCAGCTCGCCGCGCTCGGCGCGCGCCCGGGCGCCGGGGACGTGGTCGAGGATCCAGGCGACCTTCGTGCCGGAGAAATAGGGATCGATGATCAGCCCGGTCTTTTGCGTGATCGTGGGCTCATGGCCTTCGGCCTTCAGCTTCGCGCAGACGTCGGCCGTGCGGCGATCCTGCCAGACGATGGCGCGGTGCACGGCCTGCCCCGTCGCGCGATCCCACACCACCGTGGTCTCGCGCTGGTTGGTGATGCCGATCGCGGCGACGTCCTTCGCGCGCACGCCAGCCTTCTCCAGCGCCTCGCGGCAGACCGTCACGGTCGATGCCCAAATGTCCTCCGGCTCGTGCTCGACCCAGCCCGAGGCCGGAAAATGCTGCGGAAACTCGGCTTGCGCGGTGGCCGCGATGGAAATGTCGGATCGAAACACGATCGCGCGCGAGGAGGTGGTGCCCTGATCGATGGCGAGGACGAAGGACATGAGGGTTTACCTTGGCGTTTCCCGTCGCGGGAGGTGATTGCGTCGCGCCAAAGAAAGGGGATTGGGGGCGGAAGGTCAAGCTGCTCGCCCATCCATCGAGATCGCAGCAGCGTGGGTCCGGGCTCTGCGTCGCGTCACTTACGTGCCGCGCCGCGTCCGGGACACGAGAGCGCGGCGGCAAGGAGGAGAGGGTAAGACTGCCTACACCGCGGCCGTGGTCACGCCACCGTCGATGACGATGGTCTGGCCGGTCATGAAGGTCGAGGCATTGGAGGCGAGGTAGGCGACGGCGCCGGCGATCTCCTCGGGCTCCCCGATGCGGCGGAGCGGCGTGTGGGCGCAGCGCTGCTTGAGGCGGGCTTCGTCTTCCCAGAGCGCGCGGGCGAAATCGGTCTTGACGAGGCCCGGCGCGATGCAGTTGACGCGCACGCCCTTCGGGCCCCATTCGCCGGCGAGCGAGCGGCACAGCGCGAAGTCGGCGGCCTTGGAGATGCCGTAGGCGCCGATCACGGTCGAGCCGCGCAGGCCCCCGATCGAAGAGATGATGACGACCGAACCGACGCCTCGTTCGGCCATCTGCGGGATCGCCTCCGCGCACAGCCAGACGTTGCTCTTGACGTTGGAGCCCATGATCTTGTCGAAGGCTTCGTCCGCGATGTCGAGCAGCGGGCCGTAATACGGATTCACCGCTGCGTTGCAGACGAGGATGTCGACCTTGCCGTAGTGCTTCGTCGCGCCCGCGATCAGCGCCTCGACCTCGGCCTTGCGGGAGATGTTGCAGGGGATGACGATGGCGTCGCCGCCGGCCTTGACGATGCCGTCGGCGACCTCCTTGCAGGCGTCCGCCTTGCGCGAGGAGATCACCACCTTGGCCCCCAACTTCGCCAGGAGTTCGGCGGAGGCGCGGCCAATGCCGCGGCTCGAACCGGTAACCACGGCAACTTTTCCGGCGAGATCGAACGGGGTGTTTTTCATTGTTGTTGTCCTCCCTGTTTCAACGACCTCCGTCATTGCGAGGAGCGTAGCGACGAAGCAATCCGGGCTGTCTCCGCGGAAAGACTCTGGATTGCTTCGCTTCGCTCGCAATGACGATGTAGTGCGGGATTCCGGGTTCGCGCTGACGCGCGCCCCGGAATGACGGAAGCGTCAGATCAACCCGCCGCCGTCGGCGACGCGGCGCTGGTGATAGTCCGTATCGCCAAACGTGTTCTCGATCATGGTCAGGCGCTTGAAGTAATGGCCGATCTTCGCCTCCATGGTCATGCCGATGCCGCCGTGGAGCTGGATCGACTGCTGGCCGACGAACTTCAGCGACTTACCGATCTGCACCTTGGCCGCAGCGATCGCGTTGGAACGCTCCCTGGCGTCCTCGAATTCGCCCGCCATGGTCGCGAACATCGACATCGAGCGGGCCTGCTCGGCGGCGACGAACATGTCGGAGGCGCGATGCTGGAGCGACTGGAACGAGCCGATCGCGACGCCGAACTGCTTTCGGGTCTTGATGTACTCGACCGTGGTCTTCAGCGACTCGTCCATCAGGCCGACGGCTTCCGCGCACAGCGCGATGCGGGCCTCGTCCACCACGCGCTCGATCAGGGCAAGGCCGTCCTCGGAGATCGCAGCATCGGCGCCGATCTCGACGCCGGTGAAGGTGATGTCGGCGGCGTTGAGCCCGTCCTGAGTCGGATAGGACTTCTTCGCAACGCCCTTGGCATTGGCCGGCACCAGGAAGACGCCGACGCCGGCCTTGTCGCGGCGATCGCCCTTCGTGCGCGCGGTGACGATGAGCGTGTCGGCGTTCTCGCCATTGAGCACGACGAATTTTTCGCCGTCGATCACCCATCCAGCGCCCTTCTTCTTCGCCGTGGTAGCAACGTCGAACAGGTCGTAGCGCGAGTTCTTCTCGAGCTGCGCGAAGGCCAGCGTCTTGCTGCCGTCGATGATGCCGGGCACGTGGGCGGCCTTCTGCTCGGCCGAGCCGCCATGGCGCAGGAAGCCGCCGCCGATCACCACGGTGGCGAGATAGGGCTCCAGCACCAGCGCCTTGCCGAGTGCCTCCATCACAATCATGGTCTCGACGCCGCCGCCGCCGAAGCCGCCATCGGCCTCCGAGAAGGGCAGGCCCAGGAGGCCCTGCTCGGCGAGCTTGCCCCAGACGGCTTTGCTCCAGCCGCCCTTCTCCTTCATGTACTTCTTGCGGCTCTCGAAATCGTAGGAATCGGTCAGCAGGCCGTCGATGCTTTCCTTGAGAAGCCGCTGCTCCTCGGTCAGGTCAAAATCCATTTTCTCTACTCTCCCGGTATCGATTTCGCCATGCCCGGCCTTGTGCCGGGCATCCACGTCCTTCGTCTGCGGCTAGGCGTGGATGGCCGGGGTGTCGGAACGAAGACGCGCTTCGCGCTTTAGCCCGGCCATGACGGTGAGTGCGTGGCGACGGGGGTGTTCTCACAGCCCCAGCACCGCCTTGGCGATGATGTTGCGCTGGATCTCGTTGGAGCCGCCGTAGATCGAGACCTTGCGGTTGTTGAAGTAGCTCGGCGCGATCTGGGCGGTCCAGTCCATTGCCTCGTTCGAGCCGTCGTCGCCGTGGACGTCGTAGGGCGCGGCGAACGGGCCGATCACTTCCATAAGGAGCTCGGTGGTGGTCTGCTGGATCTCGGAGCCCTTGATCTTGAGCACCGAGGACGCCGGGTTGGGCTTGCCCTTGCCGTGCTTGCCCTCGTCGGCGACGACGCGGAGCTGGGTCAATTCCAGCGCCTTCAGCTCGATCTCGCAGGCCGCCAGCTTCTCGCGGAAGGCGGGATCTTGCAGGATCGGGCGGCCGCCGGATTCCACCTTGCCGGCCAACTCCTTGATGCGGCGCAGCCGCTCCTTGGAAACGCCGACCCGGGCGATGCCGGTGCGCTCATTGCCGAGCAGGAATTTTGCGTAGTCCCAGCCCTTGTTCTCCTCGCCGATCAGATTCTCGATCGGAACCTCGACGTTGTCGAAGAAGACCTCGTTGACCTCATGGCCGCCGTCGATGGTCTGGATCGGGCGCACCGTGACACCCTTCGACTTCATGGAGAAGACGATGAAGGAGATGCCCATCTGCTTCTTGGCGCTGGCGTCGGTACGGCAGAGACAGAAGATCATGTCGGCGTGCTGGGCGAGCGTGGTCCAGGTCTTCTGGCCGTTGATGATCCACTTGTCGCCCTTGCGCTCGGCCTTGGTGCGGAGCGAGGCGAGGTCCGAGCCCGAGCCCGGCTCGGAAAAGCCCTGGCACCACCAGTCGTCGACATTGGCGATGCGCGGCAGATACTGCTTCTTCTGCGCCTCGTTGCCGAAGGTGTAGATGACCGGGCCGACCATGCTGACGCCGAAGGCGAGCGGCTGCGGCGCCGGATAGGACTGCAGCTCTTCGTTGAAGATGTAGTGCTGCACGGTGGTCCAGCCGGTGCCGCCATACTGCTTCGGCCAGTGGCTGACGCCCCAGCCCTTCTTGTTCAGGATGCGCCACCAGGCGACCATCTCGTCCTTGGACAGGTGACGCCCCTCGACCATCTTGCGCCGCGTGTCGGCGGGCACGTTGTCGCGGAAGAACTGCCGTACCTCCTCGCGAAACGCCTGCTCTTCCTTCGTGAATGCGAGATCCATCGGATCCTCCTGTGAGCGTTAGGTCCTTGAAACGTCGTTCCGGGGCGTCATGAGCGACCTCCCGCGGCGGCTTGCGGCGGCGCCGGCTTGTTCTGCCGGCGCAATTCGTGGCGCGACAGCTTGCCGACCGGCGTGCGCGGCAGGTCGTCGACGAACTCGACTGCGGCCGGCAATTCGTGCTTGCCGAGCTTGCCGGTGAGGAAGCTGCGCAATTCCTCGACCGGGAACGGTTTTTCGCCGCTCTTCAGCCTGATGAAGGCCTTGGCCGCTTCGCCGCGATACTGATCGGGAATGCCGATCACGATCACCTCGTGCACGGCCGGATGGGTGTAAATCGCCTGCTCGATCATCTGCGGATAGACGTTGAAGCCACCGGAGATGATCATGTCCTTCTTGCGGTCGACCAGGAAGAAATAGCCGTCCGTGTCCATGTAGCCGATGTCGCCGGTCAGGAAGCGACCGTCGGAAAACGACTCCGCGCTCTCCTTCGGCTTGTTCCAGTAGCCTTTGGTGACGTTCGGCCCCTTGATGCGTATCTCGCCGACTTCGCCCGGCGGCAGCACTTTCGTCGGATCGTCCAGCGAGACCACGTCGAGCTCGATGCCGGGCAGCATCAGGCCGATCGAGCCGGGCTTGTCCGGACCTTCCTGCGGATGGCTGGTGCCGGGCGAGCAGGTCTCGGTCATGCCCCAGCCGCTCTTCAGCTTCATGCCGACCTTGCGCTCGAAGAACTTCGCGATCTCCACCGGCAGCGGCGCGCCGCCGGAGCCGATGCCCGCGAGCGAGGAGAAGTCGCGCTTGTCGAGATCCGGCAGGGCCGCGATCGCGATCCACATGGTCGGCACGCCGGGAAATTGCGTCGCGCGCTTGACCTCGATGTCGCGCATCACCGCCTCGACGTCGAAGCGCTGATGAATCGAGATCAGATTGCCGCGGCGGAGCGAAGACAACAGCACGACCGTGAGCGCGAAGATGTGGAACAGCGGCAGCACGCAGATCACGCGCTCGACGACGTTGCCGCGCTTGGCCCGCGAGGGCCTGCCCCAGACGTCGTAGATCGACACCGCGGCGGTCAAATTGCCGTGGGTGAGCATCGCGCCCTTCGGCAGTCCGGTAGTGCCGCCGGTATATTGCAGCAGCGCGACGTCGTCGACCGCAACGGATGGCCACTGCGCAGGTCTTGCGGCGCCGTCGACGAAGCTCTTGAACGTGAGGATCGCGGGATTTTGCGGGATTGGCGCCTGCGGCGTGCCGATCTTGCCCCAATGATCGTCCTCGCAGACGATCAGCCGGTCGAGCAGGCCCTTCTCGAGGAACTTCAGCGCCGTCGGCAGCAGCGCCGCGAGGTTCGACGTGACGAGCACCCGTGCGCCGGAATCAATGAGCTTGTGCGACAGCGCGATCTCGCCGTCGAGCGGCGACAGATGCACGATCCGCGCGCCGGCCTTGAGCGCACCGAAGAAATTGACGGGGTGGTCGGGGGTATTGCCGAGGAACAGCGCGACCGAAGCGTCCTTGCCGTAGCCGGCGCGCAGGAAGGCGCTGGCGGCGGTTTCCACCATCGCTTCGAACTCGGAATAGCTGATCGGCCCGTCGCGGAACTCCAGCGCCGCGCGCGCACCGTAGTCGGCGGCGGCCTTCGCCAACAGGTCGGGCAGCGTGCCCTGGACGATGGTGTCGTCCCAATGCACGCCTTCGGGGTAAAACTGTTCGCCGGGATGGGTCATCTGGATTCGAAACTTTACCAAGTCCGCGCCGCGAAGACATGTAAGGCGAGCGCGCTGCCCGGGCTCCCCTCCCCCTTGTGGGGAGGGGTTGGGGGAACGGGGTGCCACGAACGCCGGCGTCGCCTGGGGCTACCCCCCTCCCTGCCCCTCCCCCACCGCAAGTCGGGCCTGCCCGACTTGCGTCTTCTAAGGATGCGCAACCGGGGTAGACCCCGGTTGCGTGGGGGAAGGAACGGAAAGAGCATGCCCATGGTTGCCATCACGCCGCTTTCGAGGCGGCCGCGAGCGAGGCGAAGGTCTTGCCTTCGGCCGCGAGCTTCTTCAGCAGCGGCGCGGGTTCGAGGTTCGGATCGTTGGTCTCCTTGGCGTAGAAGGCGAGACGATCGGCGATGTGCTTCAGGCCCACCGTGTCGGCCCAGTACATCGGGCCGCCGCGATAGATCGGCCAGCCGTAGCCGTAGAGCCAGACCACGTCGATGTCGGAGGGACGCGCCGCGATGCCCTCGGCGAGGATCTTCGCGCCCTCGTTGATCATCGGATACATCATGCGCTCGAGGATCTCGTCGTCCGTCACCACGCGCTTCTTGCGGCCGAGGCGCGCGAGCGTCTCGTCGATCAGCTTCTCGACTTCCGGATCGGGCAGTGCCGCGCGGGAGCCCGGCTCGTACTTGTAGTAGCCCTTGCCGGTCTTCTGGCCGAAGCGGCCGGCTTCGCACAAGGCATCGGCGATCTCGGACTTGATGCCACGGTCCTTGCGCGAGCGCCAGCCGATGTCGAGGCCGGCGAGGTCGCCCATCGCGAACGGGCCCAT
>NZ_JAGWUA010000023.1 GCF_028868675.1 Bradyrhizobium sp. | reverse complement strand
GATCATTCGCCAAGAAGGTTGGGGTTTGACCGACACGCAGGTTGATGCACCAGGCAAATCGGGAGCTCCGGGCGAGCCCGGGAGGGCCGGCCGCCTGCGTCGGCTCGTTCATGGCTGGTCGGCGAACCTGGTTGTCATGCTGCTGGGCTTGACCCAGCAGCTCCTGCTGATTCCCGCGTTCCTGCATTTCTGGACCGGCGACATGCTCGCGGCCTGGTTCGCCATCTACGCAGCCGGCAATCTCGTCGTCGCCGCGGACGCCGGGCTGCAACTGCGCGCCATCAACCGGTTTCTCGCGTTCAAGTCTTGCGTCGATTGTGACGGAAGGACCGCGAATTTCTACGCCGGCATGCTGCGGACCTATCGCTGGCTGGTCGCCGTGCTCGTCCTCCTGCTGGTCGTGGCGGCGCAACTGTGGCCGCCCTCGTTCGTGCTCGGCTTTCATGCCACCGCCGGCTTCGATCCGGCACTGCTGGCGATGACGGTTGGCATGGTCCTGGTGCTGCCTTCCAACCTCGTCTCGGGCCTCTATCGCGTGCGCGGCAGATATAGCCGGACCGTCTGGCTGCAGAGCGCGGCGCTGTTTTCGGGACAACTCGCCCAGCTCGTCGCGATATCCTCGTCCGGCAGCCTGCTTGCGGTGGCGGCGGCCTTCGTTGTGCCGCAGGTGCTGTTGACGGTATTTCTGATCGCTTACGACGCGCCGCGCCTGTTTCCCTTCCTGCGCCGCGTCGGCGCAAGGCGGGGGGCGATCCGCGTCTCGCGGTGGGGTTTCGGGCAATTGGCTCTCGCCGCGCCCTTCGCGGTGTCCGGCATCGCCGAGCTTGCGCTCCTGAACGCGCCGGTGCTGCTGGTCAGCGCGCTCGTCACCGATCGCGTGGCGGTGGCGCAATGGGGCCTCACCCGTGTGATCGCGGGTCTCGTCAGGGGACTGTGCTGGCAGGCGACGCTGCCGCTGGCCGCTGAACTCGGCCATGACCACGCGATCGGCGACAGGGAGCGGCTGTGCGGGCTCTATGCGCGCGGCTCCGCGCTCGTCACCGCGCTTGCCAGCGTGATGGTGGCGGGCCTGCTGCCGTTCTGGGCCGACTTCTTCGCGCTGTGGACGCACGGCAGCATCCCCTATGACGCGCCGCTCGCGGTGATCCTGCTGCTCGGCTCGGCCGCGGCCGCACCCTCGCTGCTCGCCTATGCCTTCGCCACTCACAGCAATCGCGGCGATCTCCTGGTCCGGAGCAAGGGCCTGCAGCTCGTCGTCTTCCTGGGGCTGTCGTTCACCCTGATTCGCATGCTCGGACCGCTCGGCGCAGCCCTCGCCGTGGTCGCGAGCGATCTGCTGGTTCAATTCGGCCTGCTTACGCTGGTGATCATGGGCCAGACCCTGCAGCATCCGCTTCGGCATACCGCCTTCCTCGCCGTCATCGCCGCCGTCGTCGTGCCGGCGGGATGGGGGGTCGGCGTCGCGGTTGCATCGCTCGTGCCGGGGGCAGGGCTTGCCCATTTCATCGCCGAATGCGCGGTCTGGCTGGCCATCGCAGCGCTCGCCGCAAGTCCGCTGGCGTTCAGCGGGTTTCGCAACCGGCTGGCGGCCGCGATCCCGCGCTAGCCTCGAATTCGGCTTGACCTCGGGGGGATCCGACGGTTGAGTGCGGCGACGTTATGACCACCACGGCCGGGCGCGTTTGTGAGGCTTTTCCAGAACTGCAGGTACTACCCGTCGCTGCGCCCGAGGCTTCGCGAACTGACCGACCACTGCCCGACGTTTGCCGGCAAGATGGACGTGTTCCTGAAGTTCCGGCATGCCGGGTGCCACATCCTCAAGCCGGTGGACCAGCGGGCCGAATCGGCGTTCTTCGCCTACGGTGACGACATCGACGTGCAGCGGGTGTGGGCGAGCGAGCAGGGCCTGAGTTCGCGCGCCACTCCAGCCGAGATCCTGAAGGCCCAGATCGAGCATCATCGCGCGGACGTGTTCTACAACCAGGACACCACGGGCTGGCCGTCCGATTTCATCAGGAGCCTGCCCGGCTGCGTCAAGCACGTCATCGCCTGGCACGCGGCGCCGCTCCTGAACGTGGCTTTCTCAGATTACGATCTCGTCGTCTGCAACTTCCCTTCGATCCTGGCCTCGATCCGAGAGCGCGGCGCGCGGACCGACTATTTCTTCCCCGCCTATGATTCCGAGCTGGAGCCGTTGGCGGCGCGCCGGGACCGGCCGATCGACGTCCTCTTCGTCGGCGGCTATTCGCGCTACCACCGCCAGCGCGCCGCGGTGCTGGAGCAGGTCGCGGCGCTCGCTGGCGATCATGTCGTCGTGTATCACCTCGACCGCTCGCGGCTGTGCCGGCTGGCCGAATCGCCCCTCGGCAGATTATTGCCGTTGGCCGAACATCGCAGGCCGGAAACCGTGAGGTCGATCGCGCGGACGCCGGTCTTCGGGCGCGACTATTACGAGGTGCTGTCGCAAGCCAAGATCGTGCTCAACGGGGCGATCGACATCTCGGGCGAGGATCGCGGCAACATGCGCTGCTTCGAGGCGCTGGGAGCCGCATCGCTTCTGCTGTCCGATGATGGTAACTATCCGGACGGCATGGTCGACGGCGAGACGATCGCGACCTACGCCTCGCCGGAGGACGCCGTCAGGCAGGTGCGCAGGTTGCTCGACGATCCGGAGGAACGTGCTGGAATCGCCCGGGCGGGGCATGAGATGCTGAAGACCCGCTATTCCAAGGACGTGCAATGGAAGCGCTTCGAGGCGCTCGTGGCTTCGCTCTAGAAGGCCGACAATGTCAGACAGCTTCATCCCCATCTCGAAACCGATGATCGGACCGCGCGAGCGGGAACTCGTGCTCGATGCGCTCGATTCGGGCTGGGTGTCATCGATCGGGAAGTATATCGACGCGTTCGAGGAGGGATTTGCGCGCTATTGCGGCACGCGCTATGCGCTCGCCGTCAGCAACGGCACGACCGCGCTGCATCTGGCGTTCGAGACGCTCGGGCTGAAGCCGGGCGACGAAGTCATCGTTCCCGATCTCACCTTCGTCGCGACCGCAAACGCGGTCGCCTATACCGGTGCGACGCCGGTGCTGGCGGACATCGATCCCGAGACGCTTTGCCTCGATCCGGCGTCGGTGCGGGCGCTGATCACCCCGCGCACCAGGGCGATCGTCCCCGTGCATCTCTACGGCCATCCCGCGGACATGGATGCGCTGACCGAGATCGCGGACGCGCATGGCATTGCCATCATCGAGGACGCCGCGGAGGCGCACGGCGCGGAGTACCGGGGACGCCGGGTCGGCGCCCTCGGCAAATGCGGGGTGTTCAGCTTCTACGGCAACAAGGTGATCACCACCGGTGAGGGCGGCATGCTGACCACCGATGACGGCGACTTCTGGCAGCGTGCCAGGCGGCTGCGCGATCATGCGATGAGTCCCACGCGGCGCTACTTCCACGAGGAGCGCGGCTTCAACTACCGCATCACCAACCTGCAGGCGGCGCTCGGCGTCGCCCAGCTCGAGCGCATCGACGATTTCCTGAGCCGCCGCGCGGAGATCATGGACTGGTACCGGCAGGATATCCGGACGAGCGACCGCGTCCGCCTCAACCGGGTGAAGAACTGGGCCAAGAGTGCGTACTGGATGGTCTGCCTCGAGGCGGATGGCTTCGATACCGCGCGGCGCGATGCCTTCATGCAGGCCTTGAAGGCGCGCGGCATCGATTCCCGTCCCTATTTCTGCACGATGTCGTCGATGCCGATGTATCGCCAGGCGCCGGTGCCGGTCGCCGCCCGCAAGGCGCAGATCGGCCTGAACCTGCCTTCCTATTACGAACTGACGCGGTCCGAGGTGCGGCGGATCGGAACGGAAGTGAACGACCTCCTCAAGACCATGGACGCGGTGTGACGGCCAGGCTCGGCGTGGTGGCGCTCGCCGGCCCGAACAACGGCGGCACCTATCAATATACGCTGTCGATGCTTCACGGGCTGCAGCACGTGAAGGGCTTTGACGTGACGCTGTACGGCGATCCGGCCAATCCGGATTTCGCCGAGCTCGGCTACCGGATCGTGCCGTTCCAGGAGCCGCGCTGGCGGCAACTGGCGGCGCTCGCCGCGTATCGATCGCACGTCAGCCTTCCCGATCCCTTCCGCTCGGAAGACGTGCTGCTCGCCCCGATCTATTCGCTGGCGCTGCTGCACACCTCCCGGCCGTTCGCCTTCACGCTGCACGATCTGCAGGAAAACTACTACCCGCAAAACTTCACGCGGTGGCAGCGGCTGTGGCGGCACGAGGCCTATTCGTGCCTGCTCGAGCGAGCGCGGCGCGTGATCTGCGAATCCGAGCACGTGAAGGCCGATATTGCCGGCTCGTTCCCGGTGCCGGATGAGCGCATCAGGGTCATTGCGGCGCCGCCGCAGCGCCAGTTCGTCGAGCCGCAGTCGGACGAACAGCTTCACGCCGTGCGCGAGCGATTGCAGTTGCCGCCGCGGTTTTTGTTCTACCCCGCCCAGTTCTGGGTCCATAAGAACCATCTGCGCCTGATCGAGGCGTTTGCCGAGGTTTTGAAGCAGGTCCCGGATCTCAAGCTCGTGCTGACCGGGAAGCAGCGCGACCAGTATCGGGCCGTGATGGAGACGATCGGCCGGCTGGGCTTGCGCGGCAACGTCGTGCATGTCGGCTTCGTCGAGCGCGACGAGCTGCAGGCGCTGTATCGGCTCGCCGCGGCGCTGGTGATGCCCTCGCTGTTCGAAAGCATCAGCATTCCCGTCTACGAGGCCTTCCTCGCCGGCACCCCGGTGATCGCCTCGGGCATTCTCGGCATCCCCGAGCAGGTCGGCGACGCCGCATTGCTGTTCGACCCGAATTCCGTCGCCTCGATCAGGGACGCCATCCTGAAGGTCGTCGCGGATGCCGGGCTGGCGCGCGCGCTCGGTCGCAAGGGGCGCGAGCGCATGCTGGCGACGACGCCCGAGCGCTACGGTGAACAGCTGCAGTTGTTGCTCGGCGAGCTCTGCGGTCCGGAGCCGAATTCCTGAGCGGACTCGGAGGGTCCTCGCCCGTCCCGTGTCAAGGTGTCGAGGCTTCCGCCGGGCTTCCGAACAGCGTTCGCGGCGTCAGATACCAGAGCAGGAAGAGCAGCCACAGGCCGTGAGTCAACATCAGGGTCGAGAACGGCACGTTCATCATGATCTGCGGCACGATGGCTGCGGAGATCAGGATGAAGCGCGCCGACAGGCCGGCGGACAGGCGGTTGCCCAATGCGATGACCAGGCCGCACACCAACATCACGGCGGGCGCGGCCCAAAGCCCGACCGACGCAATGCCTTCCGTCGCGAACAGCGATGCGTTGAGGAATCCGAGCGGGTAGTTGCTGTTGAGCACCACCGAGATCGGCTCCTTCAGCGTGCACGGCACGAACGGCTTCAGCAGCCAGATCTGGCAGAAGTGCGTCAGGTCGTGCCGCGCGAAATAGTCGTTGTAGACGTCCATGGCCACCGACGGCACGCTCACCATCCTGCCGTTGACGATACTGAAATAGCGCCTCACCGGCTCGCCGATCGTGCTGACGAGGAGGACGCCGATCAGGACCGGAAGAAACAGTGACAGGATCGCCGCCGTTCGCCCCGACAGTCGCGACACCAGGACCACGAACAGCAACCAGGCCGGGGTGAACAGCGCCACCTTGCTCAGCGTGCTCGGGTAGAACGAGATCGAGATCGCTAGGACGGCGGCCGCCATCCAGTACCTGCGGCGCAAGGCGAAGCAGGCGAATGCAAACGGCAGGAGCGCCGTCATCGTGGCCGCCGTGGCATAGTTGAGCGCGGTGGGAAACTGTAGCTGGCTGCGATACTGGTAGATATCCTTGATCGTGACGAGGCGAAAGTTGTAGGTCGCCGCACTGGCCGACGTCACCAGGCAGATCGCGACGATCAGATAGAGGATGCGGTTGAAGTTGCGCTCCGAAATCTTCGCGAGCGGGGCGATCGGAGACGTGATCAAAAGCGCCGGCAGCAGGAGGGCGAGGCAGCAGGCGCCTGCGGAAACGGCCGCGCCGACATGATCGTATTGCAGTTTCGAGTACCACGTCAGCCAGAGAAAGCCGGCGACCACGGTGAAGAGGTAGAATCCGCAGAAATAGCCGAAGCTGAAACGGGCGAACACGAACAGTGGGGCGATGAGCGTGATCATCGCGGTCGCGGCAATCGCGAACGGCAGGCCTGCCGGCGCGTACATCACGTATTCCGAGCGATAGTGCGGAAATCCCATGCGGAGCGAAACCGCGCAGATGATGACGTGAAGGCTGATCAGGAGCGCAAGCCGCACCGGCCGTCCCGCCGCGCGATCGACCGGCGCAACAAGCTCGTGACGTACGGCGTTGGAGGGCTCGGTCATCGCTTCCTGATCTCGTTCTACCCCGCATCTGCGTTGGGCCTATCTCAGTCGCGGGAGAAGTTCAATTCGGGACTGCCCGGCGCGGGCCGGGGATTCCGGGAACGGGCCTCTGATGCGCTGCGGTTTTCGACTTGATTCGCCTTGCGGTTTCTCACTATTGAGACGGCGGTGGACAGAGAGGCCTCCGGCCATTCGCGGCTGCCCCGCGCCGCGGCTCTGCACGATGGCGGGCCGCGAATCCCGACAATTCGCGGTTGGCCGGCGCACCGCGGGCCCACGCAACGGCTCGCTGGCCTGTCCCGGCCATTGCTTGTATATGCTGGCGGAAATGTCCAACTCCTTCGTGGAATTCATGCTTCCAGACAGGTCTGCAAGGCCCGGGCTCATCGTCATGAGCTTTCATCCCGTGACCAGGTCGTTTGCGGAGCGAATTGCAGCAACCTGCGGTCCGGTGGACCGGTTCTATGACGCCGCGGGCCTGCGCAAGATGTCGCCGCTCGCCGCACTTCGGGAGTTGCGCAGTGTTCGGGCCGACAGGCTGGTCATCGCGCTCGAAAGCGACGTTTCGACGGCGCTGATTGCGCCGCTGTCGATCGCCGCCGGCTTTACCCGTGCGAAGTCCGTGGTCGCGATCTGGCCGGATTTGCGGGTCGAGGCGGTCGGGCGGCTCGGCGCGGCGCGGAACTTGCTGCGGCTGGCGCTGGACACGCTCGCCTCGCGCCGCGCGCTCGCCCGTCAATTGCGCGAGGGGGCGGCGATGGTGCAGTCGCCGATGCCTCGTCAGGTTGCCCCGAGCAGCGGCTCGCGCATTCTCTATCTCGACGCCAACATCTCGCTGGGCGTGCCCGTCGGCGGCTCGATCGGCCACACGGCGGGCGTCATCGAAGGCTTCCTCGATCACGCCTTCGAGGTGGATTATGCCAGTTTGAAGCCGCTGCCGACACATCGCGCGGGCGCGCATTGGCTGAGGCTGGAGCCGGGCACGCTGCTCGCCTATCCGTCGGAGCTGAACTACTATCGCTACGCGGAAGCGATCGAGGCGAGGATCATCCCGCTGCATGCGGCCAATCCATGGTCGTTCATCTATCAGAGATTTTCCCTGCACAATTTCAGCGGTCCTCATTTGGGGCGCCGGCTGAACGTGCCGGTCGTGCTCGAATTCAACGGATCGGAGGCTTGGGCGGCTGAAAACTGGGGAGCCAGGCTGATCCTGCATGATGCGGCGGTAAAGGCCGAGGACGTCGCTCTCGCGACCGCCGATCTGATCGCCGTCGTATCGGATGAGTTGGGGCGCGAGCTGAAGCGGCGCGGGATTCCGGACGGGAGGGTTGTGGTCTATCCCAACTGTGTCGACCCCGCCGTCTTCGATCCGGCGCGATTTTCACGCGATGAACTGCTTGGGCTGAGGCGCCAGAGGGGCATTCCGGAAGACGCGCTGGTCGCCTGCTTCATCGGAACGTTCGGGCAGTGGCACGGCATCGAGTTCCTCGCCGAATGCATCAGGGATATGGTCCGCGACGATGTTGGCTGGCTCGAGCGGAATAGGCTGCATTTCATGCTTGTCGGCGATGGGCTGAAGATGGAGGCCGTGCGCGAACTCGTCGGCTCACCCGAGGTCGCGCGCTTCGTTACGCTGACCGGCCTCGTGGCTCAGTCGGAAGCTCCCCGTTACCTGGCTTGCGCGGACCTCCTGCTTTCGCCGCACGTGCCGAACGCGGACGGGTCCGGATTCTTCGGGTCGCCGACCAAGCTGTTCGAGTATATGGCGATGGAGAAGCCGATTGTGGCGTCCGCGCTCGGCCAGATCGAGGATGTCATTGCCGGACGCGGGGCCACCCGTCTGGGCTCGTTGCCGCCCGGCGCCGGAGCGCCTTGCGGATTCCTGTTCGAGCCGGGCAATGCCCGGGCTTTCAAGGATGTGTTGAGGCGGGTCGTGGACGACATGCCGGCTGCGGCCGAGGTGGCGAAGGCGGCCCGCATCGAAGTCTTGAATCGCTATACCTGGAAGCGGCATGTCGATGCTATCCTTGCTGCCATGGCGGCCAATGGGCTGCTTTCGCGCCGCCCGGATCGCGACATCGCATGATCGCCTCCGGAGGAGAGGATTGCTCTGAATGTGCGGAATAGTGGGTCTGCTGGCATACGAAGGCGACGGCGGCGTCGATCGCACGGTGCTCGAGCGCATGCGGGACGTCATGGCGCATCGCGGGCCGGACGGCGGGGACGGCTGGGTCTCGGCCGACCGCAAGGTGGGTCTCGGCCATCGCCGTCTCTCGATCGTCGATCTCAACGTCGCCGCGACGCAGCCGATGCGCAACGAGGACGGCGCGGTCGTCATCACCTTCAACGGCGAGATCTACAATCACGCGAGGCTCCGCCCGGAGTTGGTCGCGCGCGGGCACGTGTTTCGCACCGACCACAGCGATACCGAGGTCCTGCTCCATGGCTATGAGGAGTGGGGCCTCGACGGCCTCCTGGAGCGGATCGAGGGCGACTACGCGTTCGGGATCTGGGACGAGCGCAAGGGGCTGTTGTCGCTTGCGCGCGACCGCATCGGGGTCAAGCCGCTGTATTTCGCGCGGATCAAGGGAAGCTTTGCCTTTGCCTCCGAAATGAAGGCGCTGGTCGAGCATCCGGGCTTCATCCGAGAGATCGATCCTGCCGCGATGTATCACTATCTGTCGTTCCTGACGACACCGGCGCCGCTGACGATGATGCGCGGCATCTACAAGCTGCCCGCCGGCTGCAGCATGACCGTCGATCGCGCCGGCAAGGCGAGCATCTCGCGGTACTGGGACGCGGTGCCGGGACGCGGGATCGAGCGAGGCGAGGTCGCGGGACTCTCCGATGCCGCGCTCGAGGAGTTCTACGTCGACGGCATCCGCGACCGGCTTCGGGCCAGCGTCGAGAAGCGCATGATGTCGGACGTTCCGATGGGTGTGTTCCTGTCGGGCGGCGTCGATTCGTCGACCAACGTGGCGCTGATGAGCGAGTTCTCCAGCCGTCCGGTCGAGACCTTCACGATCGGCTTCAGCGACTACAAGCATCTGAACGAATACGAGCAGGCCAACCAGATCGCGCGCCGGTTCGGCACCAATCATCATGAGATCGGGATCAGCAAGAAGGACATGATCGACTACCTGCCGAAGATGCTCCATTCGCAGGACGAGCCGATCGCAGACTGGGTCTGCATTCCCCTCTATTTCGTCTCCAAGCTCGCCCACGACAACGGCATGAAGGTGGTCCAGGTCGGCGAAGGCTCGGACGAGCAGTTCTGCGGCTATTCGGGGTACATGGCCTACCTGAAGATGTATCACAAATACTGGACGCCGTTCCGCAAATACCTGCCGCAGCCGGCGCAGCGCCTGGCCGCCGGCACCGCAAGCCTGCTTTCCGGCATGCATCCGCGGTTGCCGCTCTATGCCGACGTCATCGACCGCGCCGCCCGCGGCCGCGAGCATTTCTGGTCGGGGGCGATGGTGTTTCCGGATCTCATGAAAAGCCAGCTGGTCGATTCCGCCGCGATCGCGGCCGCGAACGACGACCACGCGGACGCGGCGGGGCTGCTCGATCCCGAATACCTGGAGCTCGACAGCTTCAACATCGTCCGCAGCTTCATGGATCCGCTCGACGCGAAATTTCCAAATCTCGATCCGCTGACCCGGATGATCCACAGCGAGCTCAGGTTGCGGCTTCCCGAGCTGCTGCTGATGCGGGTCGACAAGATCGGCATGTCGGAATCGCTGGAGGCGCGCGTGCCCTTCCTCGACCACAAGCTCGTCGAGTTCTCGATGGACATCCCCGAGGAATGGAAGACCAGGGGCGGCGAGCCGAAATATCTCCTGAAGAAGGCGGTCGAGGGGCTGATCCCCGACAACATCATCTACCGCAAGAAGATGGGCTTTGGCGCGCCTATGAGCGACTGGATGCGCAGCGATTTCGGCCGCGCCGTGCGCGCCTCCGTGTTCTCCTCAGGGCTCTTGCGGCGCGGCTTCCTGAAGACCGCCTACATCGACAAGCTGTTCGACTGGCACTTCACCGGACGCACGGATACCAGCCTGTATCTGTGGGCGATCTACAATCTGACGGCCTGGTACGATCTGTGGATCGACCGCAAGGCGGTCGATACGTCGCAGTTGTCCGATGCGGTTGCTTGAGGCGGCGCACCGCGCCAGGAGGATTCTCGGGAAGTCTCCGACTTACGTCGCGCGACGCGTGTTCCAGGAGGGCGAGCGCGAGCTCGACCGCTTCCTGGCGCCGATGCGCGAGCGCAGGCTCGATCGCCGTCGGCTGCTCGCGCTGGCGCGGACGTCATCCGTCGATGAATTGTGGGCGCGGCTGCGTGCGCGGCCGTTTCCGGCCTGGACGTCTGCAATCGATCCGCAAGTGCTCGATCGCATCGCGCCCGGCGAGAGCGCGCGGATCCGCGCCGCCGCGCAACTCGCCTGCGCGCGCACGGTCGATCTTCTGGGGACGGGGCCGGTCGCGCTCGGTCAGCCGATCGACTGGGCGCGTGACTATCGCGTCGGCATGGGGTGGCCGACGGGCTTCGCGCGCGCGATCGACTACGTCAATCGCGATCGTCCGAGCGACGTCAAGATCCCCTGGGAGATCTCGCGGCTGCAGTGGCTGATTCCGGCGGGACAGGCCTATCTGCTCGACGCCGACGAGCGATATGCGGTCGCGACACGGGCCATCCTCGATGAGTGGATCGACGCCAATCCGCTCGCCTACACGGTCAACTGGTCGTGCACGATGGAGGCGGCGATGCGCCTCTTCACCTGGACCTGGCTGTTTCACGCGTTCGCCGGCAGTCCCTCGTGGCGCGACGAAGGTTTTCGCATCCGATTTCTCGCCGCGCTCTACCTCCACGGCGACTTCACGCTCAGGCACATCGAGAAGGCCGATGTCAACGGCAATCACTACACCGCGGATCTCGCCGGCCTCACGATGGCCGGCCATTTCTTCGGCGAGGTCGGCGACGCCGGCCGATGGCTCGAGGTCGGCTGGAGCGGCCTGGAGCAGGAAATCACGACGCAGGTCTTCGCGGACGGGGTCGATTTCGAGGCCTCCGTTCCCTACCACCGGCTGGTATTCGAGCTGTTCTTGTGGCCTGCGCTGTTCCGGAAGGCCTGCGGCGCGAACCTGCCGGGCAGCTATGTCGAGCGGCTGCGCGCGATGGCGCGGTTCACTGCGGCCTACGCGCGTACCGACGGCACCGGCCCCCTGTGGGGCGATGCCGATGATGCGAGGGCGTTGCCGTTCGGCGGCCAGGGGCGCGGCGACCATCGCTACCTGATCGGCCTGGCGGCCGCCGCATTCGGCGACGCCGGGCTGGCGGCGCAGTTCAGCGGGCCGCGCGCCGAACTGGTCTGGGCGCTCGGCCCCGAACAGGCTGCGGCATTTGCGCCGGTCGCATCCCGGGACGTGCCGTCGACGGCCTTTGCGCATGGCGGCGTCTATATCATGCGCACGCGGGACCATCACGTGTTCATCGATTGCGGCCCGGTCGGTCTCGCCGGGCGCGGCGGACACGGCCACAACGACGCGCTGTCGTTCGAGGCCTGGCTCGACGGCGCGCCGCTCGTCACCGACCGCGGCTCGTTCGTCTATACGGCCTCGTTCGACGGGCGAAACGAGTTTCGCGCGACCCGGTCCCACAACACGCCCTGGGTCGATCATGCGGAGATGAACCGCTTCGACCCCGACAACCTCTGGAGCTTGCAGGACGACGCGCGGGCCGAATGCACCCAGTGGCAGAGCGGCGAGACGAAGGATGTGTTTGCAGGCCGGCATCATGGCTACCGCCGCCTTGGCGTAGACGTCGCGCGCACGATCAGCCTGGACAAGGCATCGGGCCGGCTGGAGATCGCGGACGTCATCGACGGGCAGGGCGAGCATGACGTCGTCGTGCCGCTGCATCTCGCGCCAGGCGTCATGGTCGATCGCAGCGGGGCCGAAATCCGGCTCTGCTCGGCGGGGCGCGCCTTCTTGCTCGGCGCGTCCGGCGACGGCTGGGACCTCGAGATCGAGCCCACGACGGTGTCGCCGAGCTACGGCGTCGTCGTGCCGTCCGTCCGGCTGGCGTGGAGGAGGCTCGGCGCCTTGCCGGCGAGGTTGACGGTGACGATCGAACCGGACGGGAACGACACCGCGTGCGCGCCCTGATCCATACCTATGCCGAGATGCTTCTGGCGCGCGGCCTCGCGATCCTGGGCTCGTTCGGCGTTGCGATCCTGACCGCCCGCATGCTCGGCCCCGTCGATCGAGGCCGCTACTACTACATCGTCACGCTGGCGGCGGTCGGCGTGCAGATCGCCTCCCTCGGCATTCATTCCAGCAACACCTATCTGATTGCGAGGACGCCGGCGCTGCTCGCGCAGATCATGGCCAACACGTTGTGGATCGCGGTGGTGGGCGGAGTAGCGGCCGCAGCGGGGGTCCTCGTGTTCGATCTGGCGGTCGCCGGACACGAGCAAGACGTCGCGCTGGTCGCCAGCGTCCTGATGCTGACGCCGTCGCTATTGCTGTTCCTGTATTTGTCCAACATCGCCGTCGCGCTCAACCGTCCAAGGGCGTTCAACGGCCTGATCATCCTGAACGGCATTGCAGCCGTCGGCGCGGCACTGCTTGCGTCCTATCCCTCGCCGCGACTCGGCGGTTTCCTGCTTGCCGCCGTGATGGCCTCGCTCGTCGCCTGCGCCGTGGCCTGGATCGTCCTGGCAAGGGGCGTCAAGATTCCCCGACGCTTCGATGTTCCGTTGCTGCGGGAGGGGATCGCCTATGCGCTGCGAGCTCACATCGCGACCCTGCTCGGCTTCCTGATGACCCGCATGAGCGTCATGGTGCTCAGGCAATTCGGCGAGTTCGCCGATCTCGGCTACTGGTCGATCGCGGCGCAGATCGCCGATGCGCTCCTGATCCTGCCGGCGACGATCGGGCTTCTGCTGTTTCCCGCGCTCGTGCGCGCCGAAAAGGCGGC
Organism: Bradyrhizobium sp.; assembly: GCF_028868675.1. GTDB lineage: Bacteria > Pseudomonadota > Alphaproteobacteria > Rhizobiales > Xanthobacteraceae > Bradyrhizobium. The sequence goes on along the minus strand of NZ_JAGWUA010000023.1, from coordinate 22,941 downwards.
GCGCGTACGGCAGTACCGGGCCGCGCTGCTGCAACTCGGCCTGCTGATGACCGTGGTATGCGCGGCCGCTGCCGCGCTGGCCGGCCCGGCCATCGCCATCATCTTCGGAGCGGCCTACGAGCCCGCCGTCGCCATCTTCCTTGCGCTGCTTCCCGGCGTGTTCTTCATCGGGGTCGGGTCGGCGGCTTCGCAGTTCTTGTCGGCAAGCGGCTTTCCCTGGTCCCAGGTCATGGCCTGGCTTTGCGGCGCAGCCTTGCAGGCGCTGCTCTCGGTCGCGTTGTTCGACCGGCTCGGGACCGTCGGCCTTGCATGGATCCAGAGCGGCTGTGCCGGATTGGTCTGCGTATGGCTGCTTGCGAGCAGCACTGTGCTGGCGTCTGCCGACCGGCACTGATGCCCGGGGTCGTCATTGGCGTATCGAGCGAATTCATCCCTGATCGCAATGCTACTTTTTCGCATTCGCGACCACGTACCAGCCCCAGCGTCGTTCAACAGCACCACCGAACCACTTCGGAATGAAGCGGCCGACCAGCGGAATTCGGTCGTAGGCCAGCCCGTGAATACTGATGTCGATGTTGGAAAAATCACCGAGTATCGTGCGTAGCTGGCGCGCGGAGTAGAGCTTCACCAGTGGTGAAATTTCGACTCCGTCGGCTCCGCCTTCGATTCTCGACAGCAGTCGCCGGTAGCCCAATCGTCTCAGATTTCCGTCTATGATTCCAGCCATCAGCAGCCAGAGGTGAGGCAACGACCAGAAATGATAAAGCGCAATCTTGAAGGTGCCGCCCGGCTTGAGAACGCGATAGGCCTCGCCGATGCATCGAACCGTGTTGTCAGTGTGGTGCAGAACGCCGAGTGAATAGACGATGTCCATGCTCTCCGAAGCGAACGGAAGCTCTCCGGCATTGCCTAGGTGCAGATCGACCGGCCGCTTGAGCGCGGCGAAGTAGCGCTTGCAGATTTCGTGGTGGTTTGGCGTGAGGTCGATGCCGTGAACGTGCCCCCCCGCCATCGCCGCGTGCAGAAGATCGCATCCCTGGCCATGTCCGATTTCCAGGACCTCCTTGCCCTTCATCGAAGGAAAATCCAGCACGATGGGCACCCACGGATCATTCCGACCATAGCGTCGCTCGACGAGCCGATTGAAGGTTTCGAGCGTTCCGGCGGCCTCGTTTTCGCTTTCGGACAGGGTTCCGCAGGCGCGATTGTTCCAGGTTGCTTGAGCTTGGAGATTGGCTTCGGACAATGCCACGTCGAGGATCCTGGTAGGAGCTGGGAATACGTAGCTGTATAGCAAGGGCGGCGCGGGAACAATGTTCGGATCGCGCCCGACGAGGGCAATCGGCGATCATGTTCGGCTCGCCAGACGGCTCAGCTCGCATTGCCGGCCGACAACGACGCCCGCAAAAGCGGCTCGAAACGCCGCGGCGCGTAGCCGAAATCGAGCCGCGCATCGTCGTCGGAAAAGATCAGGTCCTTCTGCATCCGCTCGGCCATGGACGACCTGATGTGCCTGTAGCGGGGATGCAGCCGAATGATCCTGGCGGCCAGCTCGAATGCGGGAAGCGGAACCGTCAGGAAGCGCGGAGTCTTCCCCATGGCCTGAAATATCCGGCTGATCATGTCCCGATAGGAGAGCATCTCGCCACCGACGACGTTGTAGATTCGGCCGAAGGTCTTTTCATTGCGGCAGATCTGCAGACAGGCATGGGCGAGATCCTCGGCGTGCACCGGCTGCCGCAGGCCGGATGCGTCTCCGAACACCGGAAAGAAGCCCAATAGCCTGATGATGCGCGCGACGTCCTGCACCGTGCGGTCGCCGAACTTGCCGCCGTAGATCAAGGTGGGCCGCAGGACCGTCCATGCGATCCGCAGCCGATCGCAGGTTGCGATGAAGGCGAGTTCGCTGTTGGCTACATCTGCGGCGCCCTTGGCGTCGACGGGATCGCTGGAATCGATCTTGGTCAGGATGCTGGTGCTGCTGAACCTGATGACGCGCTCGAGTCCGGCGACGTGCAAGGATTCGAGGCAGGTCGAACGCATTCCCAGCGTGTCGAATGTGACCCTGGCTCCGATCGCCGGAATCTGCGCGGCTTCGTCCCTGAGGTCGAGGCTGTGCCACACCGCGTTTGCGCCGTAGTTCAACTGCGGCTTGATCCCGCGCGAGACGAGATGGACAAACCATCCGTCCTGCAGGAGCGCAGGCACCAGCCAGGAGGCGGGTTGGCTCGAAGCACCGAGTACAATACAGCTCTTTTGGTCAACCATGATCGGGCTTGATTGCGAAAAAGCTCTGAGGACAGTTGTCGGGCTGATCCAATCGACGAGCGCCCCCTCAGCGTTGCTTGCGGGCGCTTCGGATGCGCTAGGTCAGGGGCGCACTGCTTCGATCATGAGATAGAGACCGAGCCGGCGCGCCGCAAGGCGCAGGATCGGTCGAGGCCACAGCCGCCGCGCAATCGACAGGAGGCCGCCGCGGTGCCGTTGGCCCGTTGCGCCCGAAAGCAGATCCCCGGGGCTGAGTTGCACCTGCATCTCGACCAGCCGCAAGCCGCTGGACTCGATCAGGGAGGCTGCCTCGCGCGCCGAATAGGCCTTCGTTCCCGGGCTCTCGAGATGCTTCGCATAGATCGAGGCGAGGTCGGACGAGAAGCGTCCGTACCGCAGCCACAGCATGAGACCGACGATCGACCATTTGTGGTAGATCATCAGCCGCGCGACGCCTCCGGGCTCCAGCACGCGCGCAACCTCTCTGAAGGCTTGCCGGGTGTCGTTGCTGTGGTGAAGGACGCCCCAGCTGTAGACGATGCGGAACGTCGCGTCGGGGAAGGGAAGCCGCTCGGCGTCCGCGACCTCGAGTTCGGAGTGCAGCCCCGAGAGCGCGAGACGTTCGCGCGTCAGGTCGATCGCGCGCTGGGTCAGATCGACGCCACAAAGCCGGCCGGGCTGGCTGCGCGCCCACTGCTCGTGGTCCGCGCCCATGCCGACGCCGATTTCGAGCACCGCCTGATGCCGTCCTTCCTCGAAGCGAGCGAAGGGCTTGATGAAGGGTTCGAGTTCGTACCGGGTCACGCGCTGGCTGGCGAAACGCTCGGACGCTTCGTCGCCGACCGCATAGGCGGCCTCGCCGCAGGCGGCCTCGTTCCAGAAATCGCGAACCACCGAATTGTTCATGGAGTTGCTCGAGTTGAGGTCACGACCCTATCCTACCGCCCGCGCGCGAGCAAGAAAGCCCGCCATCTACTGCGTGCTTCAGGCAGATGACGAAGACCTGCACGGGATGACGCAGGACGATGTCGAAATGCGTGTGCTTGAGGCTCAGGTAGTAGGTGTTCGAGAGGTAGACGACTAAGGGAGCCAGCGCTTGGCGGCGTCGCGCCCGACGTCGTCCCACGGCAGGCCGACGGGATTGCCGACTGCTCCGAGACCAATGTACGGGTTTTGCCACGTTTCGTGCTGCTGCATCATGTCGACGGGCGAGATTCGCTGCATGCGGTCCGAGCGTGTGAAAGAGATTGGCGAACGCCGGAGCGCCGCCCACACGAAGGCGACTGCATGGAGCCCGACGCTGCGACCGGGATAATCGCCCTGCGGTCACGTCCGCCGCGGACGGCCCAGCGACACCTGGAACGTCGGCGTCGAGCCGACATCCAGCGGACTCTCAACCTAGCGCAAACGGCCTTTCCGCCCCGGTGCCGGGATGGGCGTAACGTCCTGTCGGGACTGTTTGAATTCCCGCCGAAAGTGCTATTACCCTGCGGGCCGGCCGACAGGCAGTGCGGAAGGGATACGAGGGACATGTTGCGGTACCGAGGGGGCAATCTCGCGCGCCTGGTCCGCACTGTGCGCCATCTGCGTGCCCGGCAGGTCATCAACCGCATCTCGCGCCGGGTGTTGCGGCCGGCTGTCGCGCGCGGGCCGGCACCGGCCTTGCGTCCGCCGACCACGACGTGGAGGAATTGCGACGGCCGGTCCGCCAGCATGTCTTCGCCGCGGCGCTTTCGCTTCCTCGGGCAGCAGGCGATTCTGCAGGATGCTGCAGGCTGGAACGATCCGGCACTGCCGAAACTGTGGCTGTACAACCTGCACTATTTTGACGATCTGCGGGCACAGGCTTGCGCGGACCGCGCCGCGTGGCATCGCGACCTGATCGATGCCTGGATCGCCGATAATCCACCCGTTACGGGAAACGGCTGGGAACCGTATCCGATGTCGCTGCGCATCGTGAACTGGATCGCGTGGGCGCTCGCGGGCAACGGTCTCGAACCTGCAGTCCGCGACAGTCTCGCGCTTCAGGCTCGCGCGCTGAACGGTTCGCTCGAATACCATCTGCTCGGTAACCATCTGCTCGCGAATGCGAAGGCGCTGGTGTTCGCAGGCTGCTACTTCTCGGGACAGGAAGCCGAGAGCTGGTTGCACACGGGGCTGGATCTGCTCGAGCGGGAATGGCGCGAGCAGATTCTGGGCGACGGCGGCCACTTCGAGCTCAGCCCGATGTACCACGCCATTCTGCTCGAGGATGTCCTGGACCTGGTCCAACTGGCGAGGATCTATCCGCAGGCGATTGCCGCACGATCGGCCGCGTGGCCGGCGCTGGCCGGACGCATGCTCGCTTGGCTCGGCGCAATGAGTCATCCCGATGGCGACATCGCCTTCTTCAATGACGCGGCCTTCGGCATCGCGCGGACCCATGGTCAGCTCTCTGACTATGCGCGATGGCTGAACATTCCGGTCGAGGGCAATTCGCCGGCCGTCCGCCTCGCCGACAGCGGCTACGTTCGACTTGAGTCCGGTCCCTGGCTCGCGATCTTCGATGCCGCCGAAGTCGGTCCGTCCTATCTTCCGGGACATGCGCACGCGGACACGCTCTCTCTCGAAGTGACCTTCGGCGGTCATCGCCTGGTCACCAATTCCGGCACGTCGACCTATGCCGAGGGTGCAGTTCGGAATGAAGAGCGATCCACCGCCGCCCACGCGACCGTCGAGATCGATGCCGAGAGTTCCAGTGAAGTCTGGGCCGGGTTTCGCGTCGGACGGCGTGCGCATCCCTTCGACAGATCGGTCTCGTCCGCCGGCGAGGTTCAGACGGCCTCGGCAAGCCATGACGGCTACCGCTGGCTCGCCGGCAAACCCGCTCATCGGCGCGAGGTCAGGATCGACGCGACGTCGCTGATCGTTCGTGACACCGTCATGGGGGAAGGGAATCACGCGGTGGTGGGACGGTTTCCGCTGCACCCGCTGGTGAGCCAGGCCCGACCCGACGGGCGAGGCTGGACCGTCGAACTGCCGGACAAGACGGTCCTGCGCGTCATGGTCAAGGGGGATGCAGAGTGCTTTCTGAGCGAGGGGTACTACGCTCCGAGCTTCGGCCAGCGAATCTTGCGACCCGTCCTTGCCTGGAGGTATACGGGCAGGCTACCTATCGGGGTCGAAACCCACTTCGAGTTGTAATTTGCGCATTCTGCTGCTGACCGACCACTATCCACCCGAGGCAAGCGCGCCAGCGATTCGCTGCAGCACGCATGCGCGGCGCTGGGTGGCACGCGGTCATCAGGTCAACGTCGTGACCAATTTTCCGAACTATCCGGATGGCAAGGTCTTCGGCGGCTATCGGCAGTCGCTCTACAAGCGCGAGACCGCGGATGCGGTCGACGTCTTGCGTGTCCCGACCCTGGTGTTTCCCAATCGCGGCCTGTTCCTGCGGATTCTCGATTTTCTGAGCTACATGGTGACGGCGAGCATTGCGTCGTTTTTCGTGAGACGGCCCGATATCGTCATCGCGACGTCGCCGCACCTCTTCGCCGCGGTGGCGGGCTGGTTCGTCAGCCGCGTCTACCGCAGGCGCTTCGTGTTCGAAGTCCGCGATCTCTGGCCGGATTCGATCGTCGCCGTCGGCGCCATGAAGGAGGGCTGGCTGCTCGACCTCGTCCGGGGGGTGGAGCATTTCCTCTATCGTCAGGCCGATCTGATCGTCGCGGTCACGCATTCGACACGCGACGTGCTGATTGCGCGCGGCATCGACGCCGACAAGATCATCGTCGTGACCAATGGGGCCGATACCGCGCAACTCACGCCGGGACGCGCACCGGCGTCGCTGCGCCAGAAACTCGGGATCGAGGGCAAGATCGTCGTCTCCTACATCGGCACGGTCGGAATGGCCCACGGGTTGCAGCTCATCCTCGACGCCGCCGAGATGTGCCTGACGCGCGTTCCGGAGGCGCACTTCGTCATCGTCGGGTCGGGCGCCGAGCGCGAGGAGCTGGAACAGCAGGCCGAGCGGCGCGGACTGCGCAACGTGCTGTTCGCGGGTCGCATGTCGCACGAAGAGGTCGTCGACTACTGGCATCTGAGCGATCTCACGCTCATTCTGCTGAAGAATACGCCGTTGTTCAGGACGGTCATCCCTTCGAAGGTGTTCGAGGCGCTGGCGACCGGCACGCCGATCATCACCAACGTACGCGGAGAGCTGGAGCGGTTGCTCGAGCCGATCGGCGCCGCGGAGATCATCGAGCCGGACAGCGTGGACGCCCTGGTGAGCGCGATCGGGAAACTGGCGCGGGACCCGGAGCGGCGTCGCGAACTGGCGGAAAGGGCCGCCGCGGGCGCCAAGCGCTATGACCGCCTGGTTCTCGCAGACAACCTGCTGGATGCTCTGGAGCGCTTTCGCCCGCGCGAGCCCGGAGAATCCGACAAGCCGGGTCGCGGCCTTCTCCGCGAGAACATCGGCTGATCGTCATCCTGCTCGTAACATCGAATATGTTGTTGTAATAAAAAGACTTTTTCCTTTCTGGCCAATCCCAATATTTCGTCGGGACCGGCGTTGGTTTCAGTTTGTATATTTTCGCTCGACTGGCTACACAGCGCTCCGGCGAGCCCGGTGGCTGAGTGTCGGTACACAATCCCAGAATGCGAAAAGTCATTGCGATATTCGGGACGCGTCCTGAAGCCATAAAGATGGCCCCGGTCGTCACCGAGCTGCGGCGAAGCTCGAGCATCGATCTGCGGGTCTGCGTGACGGGGCAGCATCGGGGCATGCTGGATCAGGTGCTGGACCTGTTCGCGATCAAGCCCGACTACGATCTCAACCTGATGTCGCCGAATCAGGCGCTGGATCAGCTGACCGCAAAACTCCTGACCGGCGTCGGGCACGTGCTCGACCTGGAAAAGCCGGATCTGGTCCTGGTGCATGGCGACACCTCCACGACGCTTGCGGCGTCCCTGGCCGCATTCTACCGCAAGTTGTTCGTCGGCCATGTCGAGGCCGGCCTGCGGTCGGGATCGCTGAGTGCGCCCTGGCCGGAGGAGATGAACCGCCGGGTCGCGACGCTGGCGACCCGGTTTCATTTCGCCCCGACCGAGCGGTCGCGGCAAAATCTCCTCGACGAGGCGGTCGACCCCTCGCATATCCACGTCACCGGCAACACCGTCATCGATGCGCTGATGGAAACCGTGGAGCGGAGCAAGGCCGCGCCGACCGCGCGCGCCCGGATGCAGGCGCGCTTCGGCTTTCTCGATCCCGGCCTGCCGCTGATCCTGGTGACCGGGCACCGGCGGGAGAATTTCGGCGATGGGTTCGAGAACATCTGCCGGGCTCTTGCCGATATCGTCGCCCGGCACAAGGTGCAGATCGTCTATCCGGTCCATCCCAATCCGAACGTGCTGGCGCCGGTGCAGCGCCTGCTCGGACAACAGAAGCGGATTCATCTGATCGATCCGCTCGACTACGAGCCGTTCGTCTATTTGATGGAACGCTGCCACCTCATCATCACCGATTCCGGCGGCGTGCAGGAAGAGGCGCCGTCGCTCGGAAAGCCCGTGCTCGTCATGCGCGAGACCACCGAGCGCCCCGAGGCCGTCGACGCCGGCACCGTGATTCTCGTTGGCACGTCACGCGAGCGCATCGTCGAGGAGACGACCCGGTTGTTGACCGATCGCGGCCACTATGCGCGGATGGCCCAGGCGATCAATCCGTACGGCGACGGCAAGGCCGCAAAGCGCATCCGAAAGGCGATCGAGGATCAGTTGTGAGTGACGCGAGGCCCAGGACAATTTGTGTGGTCGGGCTCGGTTATATCGGGCTTCCGACCGCGGTCGTGCTCGCCTCGAGAGGCGTTTCGGTGGTCGGCGTCGATATCAGCGAGGACGTCGTGGCCAAGATCAATCGCGGCCAGGTCCACATCGTGGAGCCCGATCTCGATGCGGTGACCGCGCGCGCCGTGCAGACCGGCAAGCTGCGCGCGGCGACCAGGCCGGCGCCGGCCGATGCCTTCGTCATCGCGGTTCCCACGCCGTTCCACGAGGGCAGGGCGGATCTCCGCTACGTCGAAGCCGCAGCGGCATCGATCGCTCCGGTCCTGAAGCGAGGCGATCTCGTCGTGCTCGAATCGACCTCGCCGCCCGGCACCACGGAAAGGATGGCCGCCCAGCTCGCGGCGCTGCGTCCCGACCTGCGAATGCCGACGCCGCAAGACGAGGATTGCGACGTTCACGTCGCCTATTGCCCCGAGCGTGTGCTGCCCGGCCGCGTGCTGGTCGAACTCGTCGAAAACGACCGGGTGATCGGCGGTATCACCGCCAGATGCTCCGCGCGCGCCGAGGAACTCTACCGCATCTTCTGCACCGGCAGCTTGCTGAGAACCGGCGTGCGGACCGCCGAAATGTGCAAGCTGACCGAAAACTCGTTTCGCGACGTCGGCATCGCCTTCGCCAACGAATTGTCGATCATCTGCGACCGGCTCGGCATCAACGTCTGGGAGCTCATCCGCCTCGCCAACCATCACCCGCGCGTCAAGATCCTGCAGCCGGGCCCCGGCGTCGGCGGCCACTGCATCGCGGTCGATCCCTGGTTCATCGTCCAGGCGGCTCCGCAGGAATCCCGCCTGATCCGTACGGCGCGCGAGGTCAACGACGGCAAACCGTCCTACGTGCTCGACAAGATCAAGGTCGCCATCGACGCTGCGCGCGCGGTCGGCGGTCACCCGAAGGCGCTCGTGCTCGGCCTGGCGTTCAAGCCGGACGTGGACGATTTCCGCGAGAGCCCGGCGCTGCGGATCGCCGAACAGGTGGCCGGGTGGGATGTCGAGCTGCTGGTGTCGGAGCCTTTCGCAGAACGGTTGCCGGGAGACCTTTCCCGCCACGAGAACGTCCGCATCGTGACGGACGTTCACGAGGCGATACGCGAAGCGCATATCGTGGTGATGCTGGTCAACCATCGTGCCTATAGCGACATCGCGCGGGCGGATCTCGACGGCAAGGTGGTAATCGACACGCGCGGGGTTTGGTCGTGAAGCAGTTGCTGGTTCGCTCGGGCAAGGTCTTCCTGCAGGAGGTCCCGGCGCCCGTCGCAGGTCCGAAGAACGTGCTGGTCCGGGTCGAGCGCTCCTGCGTGAGCGTCGGCACCGAGATGGCGGGCGTCAAGATGTCCGGCCTTCCGCTGTACCGCCGTGCGCTGAAGCAGCCGCATCACGTCAAGCGCGTGCTGCAGCTGATGAAGGATCAGGGCGTCGCCCGCATCTACAAGCAGGTCAAGGGCCGGCTCGATGCCGGGTTGCCGACCGGCTATTCCGCGGCGGGAACCGTAGTCGCAGTCGGTGCCGAGGTCGAGGGAATCGCGATCGGAGACCGTATCGCCTGTGCCGGCGCCGGCATCGCCAACCATGCCGAGGTCATCGACGTTCCGGTCAATTTGTGCGTTCCAATACCGCAACAGGTGTCGTTCGATGCCGCGGCGACCGTGACGCTCGGCGCCATCGCGATGCAGGGCGTGCGCCGCGCGCAGCCGACGCTGGGCGAAACCGTCGTCGTCGTCGGGCTCGGGATTCTCGGACAGATCACCGCGCAGCTCCTGACCGCCAACGGCTGCCGTGTGATCGGCACCGACGTTGACGGCAAGCGCATCGCCACGGCGCTCGCGAACGGGCTCGATCACGGCCTCAATCCCAATGACGGCAATCTGGTCGAGAACATCGTCAAGCTGACCGACGGCTTCGGCGCGGACGCCGCGATCGTCACGGCGGCGTCGGCCTCCAGTGAAATTCTGGCGCAGGCCTTCCAGGCCTGCCGGAAGAAGGCGCGCGTGGTGATCGTCGGCGACGTCGGGCTGAACATGGCGCGGTCGGACATCTACGCCAAGGAACTCGACGTGCTGATCTCCTGCTCCTACGGGCCCGGGCGCTACGATCCGGCCTACGAGGAGGAGGGCAGCGACTATCCGCTCGCCTATGTGCGATGGACCGAAAACCGCAACATGGCCGAGTATCTGCGCATGCTGGCGGCCGGCCGGGTGCGACTCGACAACATGCTCAGCAAGCCCTATCCGATCGATCGCGCCGAGGAGGCCTATGCCCGGCTCGGTGGCGAAGGCGAGAAGCCGCTCCTGGTGCTGTTGCAGTATCCGCATCGCGAGGAAGCGCTGCGCTCGGAGCTGCGGATCGCCGCGCCGAAGCCGGTCGACGGCCGGATCAAGCTCGCGGTGATCGGGGCGGGCGGTTTTGCGCAGGGCATGCACCTGCCGAATCTGAAGAAGCTCGGCGACAGGTTCGACCTCCGTAGCGTCGTGAGCCGCACCGGCCTGTCGGCACGCACCGCCGCCGAGCGTTTCGGCTTCGGCACTGCGGGCACCGATTTCCGCGCCGTTCTCGATGACCCGCAGATCGATCTGGTGCTGATCGCGACGCGGCATGACCTTCACGCCGAGATGACGCTCGCCGCGCTCAAGGCCGGCAAGCACGTCTTCGTCGAGAAACCGACCTCGATGACCGAGGAGGGCCTCGACGAGATCGAGGCGTTCTACGCCGCCAATCCGAACGGGCCGCTGCTGATGACCGGCTTCAACCGGCGCTTCGCGCCGGCCGTGACTGCGGCGCGCGAAGCGATCAAGGGCCGGCTGTCGCCGATGATCGTGAACTACCGCATGAACGCCGGCTACATCCCCTCCGACCACTGGGTGCACGGACTGCACGGCGGCGGCCGGAACATCGGCGAGGCCTGCCACATCTACGACCTCTTCAACGCGCTCACCGGCAGTGAGCCCGTCGAGGTCCAGGCCCGCGCGATCGTGCCTGCGAGCGGCCACTGGCGGCGTGACGACAATTTCGTCGCCACCGTCCGCTATGCCGATGGGTCGCTCTGCACGCTGACCTACACCTCGCTCGGGTCGAAGGAGTTTCCCAAGGAGCGGGCCGACATCTTCGTCGACGGCAAGGTGCTCGTGCTCGACGACTACAAGCGGCTGACGGTGACCGGTGCGAAGGGCGGCTGGAAGGGCATGACCATGGAGAAGGGTCAGCTCGAAGAGCTGGTGGCGCTCGCCGATGCCTTCAAGGCGGGCGGCAGATGGCCGATCTCGCTCGCCGAGCAGGTGTCGGCGACGCGCGTCAGCTTTGCGGTCGAGAAGCAACTCTGCGAATGAGGCGGCGCCTGTTCAGCCGTTCCCGCCTTTGCCGCCGCCGAGCAGCGGCCTGACGAACCGTTCGAGATCTTGGCCCGAGAACAGGTAGCCGCTCATGCCGGCCGCGCGAGCCGCCTCGATGTCGCTCGGCTTGTCGCCGATCAGGAAGCTTCTGCCGACATCGACCGGATACCGTTTCAGGAGGTCGAGAATCATCCCGGGCGCTGGTTTTCGCCGGTCGCTGACGCGCCTGTAGCGCGCGATGACGGCCTCCGGATGGTCGGGACAATATTCGAACGCGTCGATGCGTGCGCCGATCCTGGCCAACTCCTCGGCCATGTGCCGGTGCAGCGCGTGGATGTGCTCCTCTCGGTAGAGACCCCGGCCGACGCCGGATTGGTTCGTGACCACGAAGGCGAAGTAGCCGGCGTCATTGACCGCCTTGACGGCCTCCCGCGCGCCGCTCACCCATCTGAGCTTGTGAATTTCGAAGACATAGCCGCTGTCCTCGTTCAGCACTCCGTCGCGATCGAAGAAGACGGCGGGTCTCTTCATGGCATGGCTCGTCGTGGCACTTCTCGAAACTGCCCATCCCGGGACGTCGCCGACCGGTCTTCGAGAGTGTCTCTCTTGCGGGCTCGATCCCACTACACCGGCCGCCCGGAAAGATCAAAAACTGCTGGATTTGCATGCTTGCGGCCCTGGGGACGGGTTGATAACAATCCTCCCGCAGGGCCTTCGCGTTGCATCGACACAAGCGCTTCCACTCGGCTACGGGCGGTTCTCGCCGTACTTTGCCCCGGCAGGACAGGACGTCGCGGTCGAAGTCGGCTATGGCATCCGCCATACCCGGTTTTCCTGCAGATTTTACCTTGCATTGAGGCCGCGAGAGACGTTGTTCGAGGTGTGAACGCATGTACGTGATTGGAATTAGCTCGGGGATCAAGCACGGTCACCATGACGGCGCGGCGGTTCTGCTGCGCGATGGCGAGCTGATCGCCGCGGCCGAGGAGGAGCGCTTCACGCTCGCCAAGCACGCGCGCGGCGAACTGCCGCGCGGTGCCATTGCCTTCTGCCTCAAGCAGGCCGGTATCACCATCCACGACGTCGACTGGGTCTGCTCGCCGCTGAAGACCTACACCAACTACGCGCGCCGTCTCACCGAATACTTCAAGTACCAGTTCGGTCACAGTCCGAAGATCGAACTCTACGACCACCATCTCTGCCACGCCGCGAGTTCCTATTATGGTTCGGGCTTCTCCGAGGCGACCGTCGCCTGCTTCGACTTTTCGGGCGACTCGAGCTCGGGCCTCGTCGCGCACGTCAAGGGCAACGATTTCCGGGTGCTGACGCGGTTCGGCCGCCACAACAGTCTCGGCCTGTACTACGGCATGCTGACGCAGTATCTCGGCTACCAGATGACCAACGACGAGTACAAGGTCATGGGGCTGTCCTCCTACGGCAGTCCCGAGTATCTCGACCGGTTCGCCAGCCTGTTGCGCCCGAACGGCATCAGCTACGAGCTCGATCCCGCGCTCGACAAGCGCCAGCGCGACGCGGAGATCTTCACCAGCGATTTCTCCACCCGGCAGGAGCGCATCTTCACGGAGAAAATGGAGGAGATGCTCGGGCCGCGACGATTGCGCGGTCAGCCGCACGACCGGCGGCTGACCAACATCGCCGCCAGCGGCCAGAAGCAGCTCGAGATCGTGACCACCGAAGTGATTCGGTCCGCGATCGCGCAGACCGGCTGCGCCGACGTCTGTCTTGCCGGCGGCGTCGCGCTGAACTGCAAGATGAACATGGAGATCGCCGCCGAACCGTCGGTCAAGCGGCTCTATGTTCCGCCGGTGCCGCACGATGCGGGCGTGGCGCTGGGGGCGGCGATGCTGAAATGCGTCGAGGCCGGCCATCGTATCGCTCCCCTGACGCACGCCTATTGGGGACCGGAATATTCCAACGACACGATCAGGGACACCTTGGACAAGATCGGCGCGCGTTACGAGTTGCTCGACGATCCGGTGACGCGCTGCGTCGCCGACCTGGTCGAGCAGAAGACCGTGGGTTGGTTCCAGGGCCGGATGGAGTACGGTCCGCGCGCGCTGGGCAACCGGTCGATTCTCGCCGATCCGCGGCAGGGCGACATGAAGGACCGGATCAATCTGACCATCAAGTACCGCGAGGAGTTCCGCCCGTTCTGCCCGTCGGTGCTGTTCGAGCGGCAGGCCGACTATTTCGAGGACGCATTCGATGCGCCCTTCATGGTGGTGACGTTCCCGGTCAACGAGGCGGTTCAGCGAAAGATGCCCGCGGTGGTCCATGTCGACGGCACCGCGCGCATCCAGAGCGTCCATGCGGAAACCAACCCGCTGTACAGCCGGCTGATCGGCGAGTTCGCGCGGGCGACGTCACTGCCGGTGCTGATCAACACCAGTCTCAACATCAATGAGCAGCCGACGGTGAATGCGCCGCTGGAGGCGCTGCACACCTATTTCTGCTCCGGCCTGGACGTGCTCTATCTCGGGCCCTACCGGCTGTCGAAGCCGAACGCGCGCGGCTGACGGGACATCCGCAATGACCTCGGGTTTCATCAAGCGTCTGATCGACGACTATGCGCGGCCGATCCGCAGGGCGTTGCGGCCGACCCGGCATGCGAGCTTCGGAGGCATCGACATCAGCTACCGGCCCGAACTCGACGGCGGCGGGACGCATTTCGGGCAGGACTTTCTGCCCTACTTCAAGGCGCGGGGACTGCCGAAGCAGAAGCGCGTGTACGAATGGTGCTCGGGCCCTGCCTTCATCGGCTTCTCGATGCTCGGCAACGGCTTCTGCGAGAGCCTGTTCCTCGCCGACGTCAACCCGCGCGCGGTTGCGTGCTGTCGCAATACGATCGGCACCAACAATCTCGGCGATCGCGTCACGGTCTGCGAATCCGACAATCTGCGGAACATTCCGGCCACCGAGCGCTGGAACCTCGTCGTCAGCAACCCGCCGCATTTCATCGACGAGCAATTCGAAGGACAGTTGCTGGCGCACGATCCGGAATGGCGAATCCACCGCGAATTCTTCGCAAGCGTCGGCAAATTCCTTGCGGATGATGGCGTCATCGTGCTGCAGGAGAACAACGCCGGGTCCACGGTCGAGAGCTTTCGCCGGATGATCGAGGATTCCGGCCTCAAGATCGTATTCGTCGACGGTGATTCGCCGACGCTGACCAGGAAGAGCGCCTTCTACTACATCGGGATCATGCGGCGGGGAGACGCGCCGCCGGCCTGGGCGATGACGCGCGTCGAGCGGGTGCGCGCGGGCCAGGCCTGGACCTGGCAGAGGGCTGTCTAGCACCCGTCCGTCGTTTGTTGTTTGGACGTCTGGTCGGCTGCTTCAAGGACGCCATCGCTGCGCCCTTCATGGTTGCGACGTTTCGGTCGACGAGGCGGTCACGCAGAAAAAAAACTGGAGGTCATCCGACTGGACTTGACCGCAAGCATTCAGAACGTTCACGGAGAGCGCGAATCGGCATGCATCCGCTGGATCGGTGAGTTTGCCAGGCTGTCCGGCATCCGAATATGTCTACGTATCCACCCCGAAATCAGCACGGATTCACTCAAGATGTGATGGCGGCTATTCGTCCGGCAACTGCAATGCTAGAGTGATTTTATGAGGTTGAGGAATATCCGGCCGGTTTATGTGGCTGTTGGGGTGGCGGTCGTTGCCTATCTTGCCACCTCCGGCGGTGCTGCGCTCATTCCATTCAAGTTTGGACAGGATCAGCTTCGCTTGTTCTTCTTTCCGCGGGCGATTCAATTCGAATGGATGACCACTCTTGGGCGTCCGATCTATTGGCTTCTGTTTCTGTTGACGATCGTGGTCCTGCCGGTCGCCGCGATAGTAACAGAGAAAGGTATGGGGTCCGTAACCCTCTTGTTTCCCGAGTTGCCGCTGTGGATTCCACTGCTTCTGGCGGGCGCCATGATCGCCTTCTGCGTCTTCAAGCTTGCGCAGGCTGGCGGGCTGAGCGCGAGCGAGGCATGGGATCCACGCCTCTGCTATGAAGACAAGATCCTGAGGCGCGTCGAGTTGTTCAGATTGCTTGGCAACAGATACTACTCGTTCGTCTATTCAAGCCTACCGATCATCGGTTGCTATCTCCTCGCGCGGGGACTGATCGGACGCGAGATGGCCAGCATTGTCGCCTTCATCGTCGTGAGTTCGATCATCCTTTGGCTTGATGTTGCAACAATCCAGAAGGCCCCACCGCTGCTCTACGTGCTGGTCATCGGATTGACATTGATGCTCAGCGGCTTCGGCCTAGTGCGCAGCACGATTGTGACCGTTGGGGTTGGAGGCGCGATCTATCTGGTGCTGGCACTGAACCAGTTTTGTACGGCCGAGACAAATTCCCGCAATCTTCGGGCTATTGCCATGTCGTTGGACGTTGCGCGGCAGGCAACTTCACTTCAGCCGCCCCTGGGAGCGCCTGAGCTTCCTGGTCCCGTAGCGCCGGCGCGGTCGCCGGCTGCTGCAAGCTCACCGTCCAACCCGCCATCTATTCAAAGTGATGGTACGGCGGCTGCCGAACGGGACGGCATGATCGACAAGGGCATTTGGTTGTTGCGATCGGCCGTATTCAGGATGGCCGTGAGTTTTCCATACTACGTCCAGATTTTTGCTGACCCGGCGCAGCGTTGCGGCGTCGTCTTGCCGCCCCTCGGCAGCCTCGTTGCTCCGCGGCCCTGCTATCCTGGCACGAAGGTGTTTCCGGTCATGTATCCCGAGGTAAAATATACGACGGGTTCTCAGCCGGCCGGGGTGAGCCTGTCAGGTTATGCTGAGGCCGGACCGCCCTATGCGGTGCTGGCAACTGTCATAGCCGGGGTTTTCATCGGTTTGCTGTCTGCGGTCGCGAGGGGGACCGATCCCGCGAGCGTTGTCTTGCAAGTGGTATGCTGTCTCTACGCTTACTACGTGACCCAGGTTCCTCTAGCCGGTACGCTCCTTGATAGCTACGGCCTGTTCTGGTTGGTGGCTCCGATCGCCGCAATGTGCGTGATGAAATGGATGGCGGGGATCGCTCTCTCGATCGGGGGCGCGGGGTACGTCCGGCATTCGCCTCAAGGCAACTCTCCATCGCCTGACCTGTAGCGGTGGCTGGGCGGCACCTTTGTGGCCGCTGGCGTCCTGCCGGAACAATGTCGTTGAGCTCTGTGGCCTTGGTATTCTCACTCAACGCCACATATCGGGAGGTCGCCGAGGTTCCGAGGTCGCCCGGTGATGGAATGGTCGATCCTGTGCGGCGAGCCGACCGGCGCGACCGTGTGCTTCATCGACGAGGGGATCGATACCGGTTCGTGGACCGTCCATTGGGAGGACGTGGCGGTCGGGACTGCGAGTACCATCGCGGAAGCCAAGGCCAATCTGTTCTCGCTTGATGCCGTGCTCTACCGGAAGGCCGTCAAGAAGATCGCCGCCGGCGTTCCGAATGGTCTGGAGCGATGACCGGCCGTACTGAAACGACTACCGTTCGTCCGCGATCACCTTGCCGTCGTTCGGCAGCGCGCCGGGGGCGACGAGTTCGACCTGACCGCCGAGCTTGGCCACCGCGCGCAGGGTTCCCGCGATCTCCTCGCGCAGTCGCTCGCTGGCGGCCGCGGTTTCCGCCTTCAGCGTCATGACGTCGGTCTCGCCCTGGCGGGTGACGACGAGCCGCAGCCGGCCGAGTGCGGGATGGCGCTTGCCGATGTCGGCGATCTGCTCGGGGCGGACGAACATGCCCTTGACCTTGGTGGTCTGGTCGGCCCGGCCCATCCAGCCCTTGATGCGCAAATTGGTGCGGCCGCACCGGCTTGGGCCCGGCAGCGCCGCGGTGAGGTCGCCGAGCGCGAGCCTGATCCAGGGGTGATGCGGGTCGAGCGAGGTGACGACGATCTCGCCGACGTCGCCATCTGCCACGGGATCGCCGGTGCCGGGCCTGACGATCTCCAGGATCAGGTCCTCATTGACCACCATGCCATCGCGCGCCTCGGTCTCGAACGCGATCAGGCCGAGATCGGCGGTGCCGAAGGCCTGGTAGGCGTCGATGCCGCGCGAGCTGATTTCGGCCTGCAGCGAGGGCGGGAACGCCGCGCCGGAGACCAGCGCGCGCTTGATCGAGGAGACGTCGCGCCCGCTGTTTGCGGCCGCGTCCAGCAGGATCTTCAGAAAATCCGGCGTGCCGCTGTAGCCAATGGGCCGGTAGGCCTCGATCAGCTCGAACTGCTGTTCGGTATTGCCGGGGCCCGCCGGGATCACCGCACAGCCGAGCGCGCGTGCCGAGGCGTCGAAGATGAAGCCGCCGGGGGTGAGATGGTAGCTGAACGTGTTGAGCACGACGTCGCCGGGGCGAAAGCCCGCGGCGAACAGTGCCCGCGCGCCGCGCCAGGGATCGACCTGCGTGCCCTCCGGCTCGAAGATCGGGCCGGGCGAGGTGAACAGCCGCGAGAATGAGCCCGGAGGGCTCGCCACGAAGCCTCCGAAGGGCGGTGAGGCCTTGTGCAGGGCAGGCAGCTCCGACTTGCGCAGCACCGGCAGGCGTGCCAGCTCCGTCCTGGAGGCCACCGAGGCCGGGTCGACGCCCTTCAGCCGTTCCGCATAGGCCGGGGCTGCCACGGCATGGCGCAGAACGTCGGGCAGGCGGGCAAATAGTTCGGCCTCGCGGCTGGCTGGGTCGCGCGTCTCGCGCGCGTCGTAATGCTTGCCGGCCGAACTCATAGCCATCGTTTCCGCCGCTTGAAGCTCTTCAGGTTCTTGAAGCTCTTGCGCTGGTCGCCGGCGCCGCCGAGGTAGAATTCCTTGACGTCCTCGTTGTCGCGCAGCTCGTCGGCGGTGCCGTCGAGCACGACCTTGCCCTGCTCCATGATGTAGCCGTGGCCGGCGACCGAGAGCGCGGCGCGCGCGTTCTGCTCGACCAGCAGGATGGTGACGCCGAGGTCGCGGTTGATCTTCTTGATGATCGCGAAGACCTCCTTGACGAGCAGCGGCGACAGTCCCATCGACGGCTCGTCCATCAGGATCATCTTCGGGCGCGCCATCAGCGCGCGGCCGATCGCCAGCATCTGCTGCTCGCCGCCGGACAGGTAGCCAGCGAGCCCGGTGCGTTCCTTCAGGCGCGGGAAATAGTCGAACACCATGTCGAGATCGGCGTCGACCTCGCGGTCGCTGCGGGTGAAGGCGCCGAGCTTGAGGTTCTCCAGCGAGGTCATGTCGGCGACGATGCGGCGGCCCTCCATCACCTGGAAGATGCCGCGGCGCACGATCTTGTCGGGATCGATGCCGTTGATGCGGTCGCCGTCGAACACGATGTCGCCGCGCGTGACCTCGCCGTCCTCGGTCTTGAGCAGACCCGAGATTGCCTTCAGCGTCGTCGACTTGCCGGCGCCGTTCGCCCCGAGCAGCGCCACGATGGCGCCCTTCGGCACCTCGAGGCTCAGGCCGCGCAGCACCAGGATGACGTCGTCGTAGACGACCTCGATGTTGCGCACGCTGAGCAGCGGGGCGGGCGCGGCGGCCGTCGGTTTGACGCGGGTTGTTTCGATGGTTTCGGTCATGCGCTGGTTCGCCGATTGCTACGCCCGTGATGCCCGGCCCCGTGCCGGGCATCCACGTACTTCCTGCCACGCCTCAGGCGTGGATGGCCGGGACAAGCCCGGCCATGACGCTCGTGTCTACCTCACCAGCCCAGCCACTCCGGCTTGCGCGGCAGCTCGACGGTCTTGACCTTCTCGAGCTTGATCGCGCCCTTGGACATGATGTCGTTGAGATCGCCGTCGGTCGAACCCGAGATCTTGGTCCGATAGAGGTCGACCTTCAGCGTGCCGCGGTGGTCCTTCTCGGTCCAGGTCGAGGGACTGCACACGCCTTCCATGCCGGCCGGCACCCAGTCCTTCTTCTGGTGGAACGCCTTGATGACGTTCTCGCCGGTGGCGCCGCCGTTCTTGACCGCCCATTCCAGCGCTTCCTTCATGTACATCGCCGTGCAGACGCCTGCGATGTAGTGCACCGGACGGTAGACCTTGCCCGTCGGGTCGGACATCTTGGAGATATCCATCACGGTCTTCATGCCGGGCGCATCGCCGCCCCAGCTCACCGAGGTGCGCAGCGGGAAGATCACGCCGTTGGCCGCGTCGCCCGCGGTCTTGGCGGCGTTCTCGTCCATGCCCCAGACGTTGCCGAGGAACTGCACGTCGACGCCGGCGGTCTTGCAGGCCTTGATGACCGAGATGTTGGAGGCTGCGGTGTTGCCGAGATAGGCGTAGTTGGCGCCGGAGCTCTTCAGGCTCAGGCACTGCGCGCTGTAGTCGCCGGGCGTCAGCGCGAACACCAGCGGCGGCAGCACTTCGAAGCCGAGTTCGGCCGCCAGCGCTTCGCCGGCTGCCTTCGGAGCGTTCGGGTAGGGATGGTTGCCGCCCATGTGCACGTATTTCGGCTTGCCGGTCTTGCCCTTGGCCTTCCAGTCGTCGGCCGCCCACAGCAGCATCGCACGCAAGGCGTCGGAGTAGCTCGGGCCGTAGAACAGGTTGTAGGGCGCCGGCTTCGCCTTGCCGCTGGCGCCTTCCGGATCGGTCAATGCCGCCGCGTAGGAGGCGGACAGGTCGGGAATCTTGTCGTTGGCCAGGAAGCCGGTCAGCGCCTCGGTGTCGGCGGTGCCCCAGCCGAGGATCGCGGCTACCTTGCTCTCCGGGGCCGACCACTTCTTGTACAGCGCGATCGCGCGCGGCACCTGGTAGCCATAGTCGTTGGTGTCGATGGCGACCTGCTTGCCGGCGATGCCGCCGTTCTTGTTGATCCAGGCGAAGGTGTCGGCCTCGGCCTGCCCATAGGGTGTGCCGACGTCGCCCGTCGGGCCGGAATAGTCCGCTAGATGGCCGAGCGGAATCTTGTCGTCGGCCGCGAGCGCCGCGCCGCCGCAGACGGCAAGCGCGAGCGAAACCGTGCCGAGCCAGATGTTCATCTTCATGTTCGTTGTCCTCCTTCGGGTCGTTGTTGACGGTCGTCGTTGTTCCGCGCTCGCCTCAATGCGAGAACGGGTAGAGTTTCCAGTAGGCCTTGATCTGGCGCCAGCGATGCGCGAGCCCGTCGGGCTCGAACATCAGGAACGCGATGATGATCAAGCCGATCGCGATCTCGCGCAGGAAGGTGATGTTGGTGTTGAGGGACAGCGCGTGGTCGATCGCGCCGCCCTTCAGATGCAGGCTGAGCCACTCCATCGATTCCGGCAGCAGCACCACGAAGGCGGTGCCCATCAGCGTGCCCATGATCGAGCCGGTGCCGCCGATGATGACCATGGCGAGAAACAGGATCGAACGTTCGATGCCGAATCCCTCCTGCGACACGACCTGTTGGTAGTGCGCGTAGAGCGCGCCGGCGATGCCGGCGAAGAAGGCGGCCAGCGCGAACGACAGCGTGCGGTACTTCGTCAGGTTGATGCCCATGATCTCGGCTGAGAGATAGTGGTCGCGGATCGAGATCAGGGCGCGTCCGTCGCGCGTGCGCATCAGATTGGTGACGAGGACGTAGCTCACGAGCACATAGGCCAGCACGACGTAGAAATATTGCCGGTCGCCGCGCAGCGAATAGCCGAAGATGGAGAACGGGTTGGCGCTCGCCGGCACCGAGCCGCCGGTGAACCATTCGGCGCGGGAGAAGAAGTCGAGCAGGATGTATTGTGCCGCAAGCGTGGCGATGACGAGATAGAGTCCCTTCAGCCGCGCCGCGGGAATGCCGAATACCAGTCCGACCAGCGCGGTGATGATTCCGGCGAGCGGAATCGCGAAGAACACCGGGATCGGCGCGTTGTTGGAGATATAGGCCGAGGTGAAGGCGCCGAGCAGGAAGAAGGCGGCGTGCCCGATCGAGATCTGGCCGGTGAATCCGACCAGGATGTTCAGCCCGAGTGCCGCGATCGAGAAGATGCCGATCTGGATCAGGATGCTCAGCCAGTATCCGTTGAAGAACTGCGGTGCGAGGCAGAGCAGGAGCACGCCCGCAATCGCGAAATTGCGGCTGGTCCTGGTCGGAAAGATCGTGGTGTCCGCCGCGTATGTGGTGCGGAAATCGCCAGCGGGGATGAGGGAGGGGCCGGCCATGGTCAGATCCGCTCGATGTCGTGGGTGCCGAACAGGCCGTAGGGCTTGATCATCAGCACGATGATCAGCACGTAGAACGGCGCGATCTCGTAGAGATTGCCCCAGTGCAGGTACTGGCTGTCGACATACTGGGCGACGTTCTCGAGCAGCCCGATGATGATGCCGCCGAGCACCGCTCCGCCGACCGAGTCGAGCCCGCCGAGGATCGCCGCCGGAAACACCTTGATGCCGTAGGCGGCCAGTCCCGACGACACGCCGTTGACCACGGCCACGACGACGCCGGCGACCGCCGATACCGTCGCCGAGATCGCCCAGGCCATCGCGAACACGCTCTTCACGGAAATGCCGAGCGACTGGGCGACCTGCTGGTTGAAGGCGGTGGCGCGCATCGCCAGGCCGTATTTGGAGGCGCGGAAGAACCAGGCCATGCCGACCATCATCGCGACCGAGACCACGAGGCTCATGACGTAGACGGTCTGGATCTGCAGGCCGAACAGGCTCACCGACTGGCTCTCGAAGATGCGCGGGAACGGCTGCGGGTTGACGCCGAACATCCATTTCAGCGCGGCCTGGAACACCGTCGAGAGACCGATCGTCACCATGATCACCGAGATGATCGGCTCGCCGATCATCGGCCGCAGGATCACGACCTGGATCGCGATGCCGAAGGCGAACATGAACACCAGCGTGATCGGCATGCCGATCCAGAACGGCACCTGGTACTTCGCGAGCAGCGCCCAGCACACCCAGGCGCCGACCAGCAGCAATTCGCCTTGGGCAAAGTTGACGACCTGGGTCGCCTTGTAGATCAGCACGAACGACATGGCGACCACGCCGTAGAGCGTGCCGACCACGAGGCCGTTGACCAGGAGCTGGATGAGGAAGGCGGTGTTCATCTATGCTATCCTTCGCCTCTCCCCGCTTGCGGGGAGAGGCCGGCGTGCGAAGCACGACGGGTGAGGGGGAGCTTCCGCATGCGAGGTGCCGATGAAGGCAAGACTGAGCGCGCACGGCGCTTGCGGAATACTTTGACCGATACGGAAGGGACGCTCTGGTACCGGCTTCGCGCTCGGAGGCTGAATGGATACAAGTTCGTGCGGCAAGAGCCGATTGGGCCGTACACGGTTGACTTCATCTGTCGCGAATGTCGCCTGATCATCGAGGTGGACGGCGGGCAACATGCCGACGATCCTCGCGACGTTGTTCGCGACAAGTGGCTTGCGGGCCGCAACTACCGCGTCCTGCGATTCTGGAACAACGACGTGCAGCGCAACTTGGCAGGCGTCCTTGAAACGATTGCCACCGCCCTTGCGGAGGCTCCCCCTCACCCGGATCGCTGACGCGATCCGGCCTCTCCCCGCAAGCGGGGGGAGGCGAAGCGAAGCAGCGCGATCTGTCCTCATTCCGCCGCCTCCGCCATGTGTCCATGGC
>NZ_JAGWUA010000203.1 GCF_028868675.1 Bradyrhizobium sp. | reverse complement strand
TGCCGCGGAGTAGCCGTAGACGACCGCGCCGTCGTGTCTGTCGGCCTTCGGATAGTACTGCTCGAGAAAGCCGTAGAACCTCTTCATGCCGGGATCGTCGTTCCACTGCGGATCGGAGCCATCCTTGATGTAGATGGCGGACAGGATGCCCTGCGACACCTCGACCCCGGCCGGCTCCAGCACGCCGCCGACCGAAGCCGAGACGTTGGAAATGATGTGCATGGGATGCCAGACGATCTCAGCGGCCTTCTTGATCGCCTGGGCCGTGAACTTCGGGGTGGTGATGCTGATGAAGACGTCGGCGCCCGACATCTTGAGCTTGACGACGTGTTCATCGACCGCCGGTTCGGAGGTGTCGTAGCTCTCCTCCGCGATGACCATGGAGGCTCTGGATCCGAGGCCGTCCTTCAGGCCCTTCAGATAGTCCTTGCCGAAATCGTCGTTCTGATAGAGCACGCCGATCTTCGCGTCCGGCTTTTCCTTCATGATGTACTTGGCGTAGATGCGCGCCTCGCTGGCGTAGCTCGGCTGCCAGCCCATGGTCCAGGGATAGTGCGCGGGGTCGTTCCACTTCGAGGCGCCGCTCGCCACGAACAGCTGCGGCACCTTCTTGTCGTTCATGTACTTGCGGATGGCGGTGTTGGTGGAGGTGCCGAGCGAGTTGAAGATCAGCAGCACCCCGTCGCCTTCGACGAGCTTGCGTGCCTGCTCGACCGTCTTGGGCGGGGAGTAGCCGTCGTCATAGGAGATGAACTTGACCTTGCGCCCGTTGATGCCGCCCTCGGCATTGATCTTGTTGAAATAGGCCTCCTCGGTCTTGCCGATCACCCCATAGGCGGAGGCCGGGCCGCTGTAGGGCACGATGTTGCCGATCCTGATCTCGGCGTCCGAGGCGCCGGTGTCGTACTTCTTTTGCGCTTGGACGGGGCCGCTGGCTGCGGTGCAGAAGACGAGTGCGGCCGACAGGGCCGCAAGCTGGAAACGGACGGCAGTCATTGGTCCCCACCCCCGGGATTGGATTGGCGCCGCATTCAACAGGATTGCCGGGCCAACAAAAAGCCCCCGCGGACGGTCCGCGGGGGCTTGATGCTACGACCGTTGCTCCGGAGCATCACTCCGGGGCGACGTCGCCGCTGATGGTTTCGCCGAACAGCTCCCACTTCTCGCCCTTGAACCGCTGCATCTGCAACTGGCTGATCGGGGCGAAGTCGGTCGGGCCGGTATTGATCTTGACGCCGGGCAGCAGGGTGTCCGGAATAAAGTCCTTCAGGCTCGCGGCCTGCTTCATGACGTTGGCGCGGGTCAGGTCGTCGCCGCACATCTCGAGCACCTTCGCCAGGGTCTGTGCGGCGCCGTAGCCGTAGATCAGGCCGCCGTCGGTCTTGTCGGCACCGGGCAAGTACTTGTCGACGAACTCGTTCCACTTCTTCAGGCTGACGTCGTTGGCCCATTGCGGATCGGTGGCGTCCTTGGCGTAGGCCGCCGACAGCACGCCCTGGGCGTTGTCGAAGCCGGCCGGCTTCATCACGCTGCCGACCGAGGCCGACACGTTGGTGATGATCTGCAGCGGCTTCCAGCCGAGTTCGGCGGTCTTCTTGATGGTCTGGGCGCCGAACTTCGGCGTCGTGTAGATCAGCAGCACGTCGGGATTGGCGGCCTTGATCTTGACGATGTGGGAATCGATCGACGGCTCGGAAATCTCGTAGCTCTCCTCCACGGTGATCATGGAAGCCGCCTTGGCGCCGAACCCGTCCTTGGTGCCCTTCAGGTAGTCCTTACCGAAATCGTCGTTCTGGTAGAGAATCGCGACCTTGGCGTCGGGCTTCTCCTTGAGCAGGTACTTCGCATAGATATGCGCTTCGCTCTGGTAGGAGGGCTGCCAGCCGATGGTCCAGGGGAAGTTCTTCGGATCGTTCCACTTGGTCGCGCCGGTGGCGACGAAGAGCTGCGGAATCTTCTTCGCATTCAGGTACTTCTGGATCGCCGTGTTCGACGGCGTGCCGAGCGGGTTGAACACGACCAGCACCTCGTCGCTCTCGACGAGCTTGCGGACCTGTTCGACCGCCTTCGGCGGCGAGTAGCCGTCGTCGTAGGTGACGAAGTTGATCTTGCGGCCGTTGATGCCGCCCCGGTCGTTGATCATCTTGAAGTAGGCTTCCTCGGTCTTGCCGATGATGCCGTAGGCGGACGCCGGACCACTATACGGCATGATGTTGCCGATCTTGATCTCGGTGTCGGATGCGCCGGTGTCGTACTTCTTTTGGGCGAGTGCTGCGCCGGAGGTGAACGTCATGACCGCCGTCGCAAGCGCGGCGATTCGTAGTTTTTGGCTCAAGAGCAATTTGGTCTCCTTCAGTTGGTTTCAGGTCTTTCTGAGCTTGCCGATCAGTTGCTGGCCGACGATGGCGATCTGCCTCGCGCCGTGGGGTACGAGGAAGATGACGAGGAACAGCAGTACGCCGAACACCGCGCCGGAGAGGCCCTTGGAGATGCTCTCGGCGATGTTCGGAACGAAGATGATGAAGGCTGCGCCGACGAACGAGCCGGGCAGCCAGCCCACGCCGCCGACGACCATGCCGAGGAACAGCGAGATAGCGAGCGTGATCGTGTAGCTGTCGGGCGCGACGAACTGCACCGCGATTGCGCCGAGCCCGCCGGCGACGCCGGTGATGCCGGCGGAAATGCCGAAGGCGAGCGTCTTGTAGAGCGCGACGTCGACGCCCATGGCTGACGCCGCGATCTCGTTGTCGCGGATCGCCATGAAGGCGCGGCCGGAGCGGGAGCGCAGCAGGTTCACCGAGAAAATGTAGATCGCGAGCGTGACCGCCAGCGTGAAATAGTAGAGCCACATGTCCTGCGACATCTTCAGCCCGAACGGGGCGTCCGGCTTGGTGACCACCAGGCCCTGCACGCCGCCGGTCCACTGTTCGAGGAAATTCAGCTTGAGGAGCTGCGGCATGGCGGTGGCGAGCGCGAAGGTCGCGAGCGCGAGATAGACGCCCGACAGCCGCAGCGCGGGCTTGCCGAACAGGAAGCCGACGCCGAAGCAGAGCACGCCCGAGATCGGCAGCGTCAGCGCGTAGTTGACGTTGAACTGCTCCATCAGCACCGCCGAGATGTAGGCGCCGATGGCGTAGAACGCGCTCTGGCCGAGCGAGAACTGTCCGCTGCCGCCGGTGAGGATGTTCAGCGCCAGCACCGCGAGCCCGTAGATCAGGAGCATCGTCATCTGGAAGATGATGAAGTTCTTGGTGAACAGCGGCACGATCAGCAGCAGCACCACCACCACCAAGGAGGTGCCGGTGCCGAGCGTCATGGCCCGCTTCGGAACGGCCTCGACCGCCTCGTGGCCTTCTGCGACGACTTCTTCTGCAGCGCTCATGATCAAACTCGCTTGACGATGTGCCGGCCGAACAGGCCAGCGGGTTTGACGACCAGGACGGAAATGATCAGCGCGAGCGCGATCGGGAGTTTCAGCTCATTGCCGACGCCGGGGATGTAGGTGCCGGCGAGGTTCTCGAAGATGCCCATCAGGAAGCCGCCGATCACGGCGCCGAACGGGCTGGTCAGCCCGCCGAGCACCGCCGCGGCGAAGCCGTAGATCAGCACGCCGCCCATCATGTTGGGCTCCAGGAATACGACCGGCGCGATCAGCATGCCGGCGATGGCGCCGATGGCGGACGCCATGCCCCAGCCGAGCGCGATCATCCAGGAGGTGTTGATGCCGACCAGCCGGGCCGATTCCGGCAGCGCGGCCGCCGCCCGCATCGCAAGCCCGATCCGCGTGTACTGGAAGAAGAAGAACAGCCCGATCAGCAGCAGCAAGGTGACGCCGATCATGCCGGCCTGGTGGGTCGAGATCAGCTGGCTGCCGAGGAACGGCGCGGAGCCGAACGGGGTCGGATATTGCTTGATCGTGAAGTCCCAGATCAGGCCGGCGCACGAGTTGATGATCGCGAACAGCGCGATGAAGCCCGCGACGTTGGTCAGGATCGGTGCCTTGGCGAGCGGCTTGAACAGGATGCGCTCGATCGCGATGCCGCCGAGGAAGGAGAGGACCAGCGTGATCACGAAGGCACCCCAATAGGGCACGCCCCACTGCATCAGCTGCCAGGAGATGAAGGTCGCGAACATCGCCATCTCGCCCTGCGCGAAGTTGAGATGGTCGATCGCCTGGTAGATCATGACCACCGCCAGCGCCATGCAGGCATAGATGGCGCCGGTGGCAATCCCAGCCAGGATTTGGTTGGTGAAAAGCTCCATTGTCCCGGCTCCTCAGTAACCCAGATAGGATTTGCGGATGTCTTCGTTCTTCGCGATGTCCTTGGCGTTGCCCGACATCACGATGCGTCCGGTCTCGATCACGTAGGCCTGGTCGGCGAGCTCCAGCGCGAGCTGCGCGTTCTGCTCGACCACCAGGATCGTGACCTTGTCCTCGCGGTTGATCTTGCCGAGGATGCCGAACAGGTCGCGCACGACGAGCGGCGCAAGGCCGAACGACGGCTCGTCCAGCAGCATCAGCCGTGGCCGCAGCATCAGCGCGCGCGCGACCGCGAGCATCTGCTGCTCGCCGCCGGAGAGCGTGCCGGCCTGCTGGGTGTGGCGCTGCTTCAGCACCGGGAAGTGCGCGTACATGCGCTCGATGTCGGAGACGATGCCGGAATTGTCCTTCCGCGTGATGGCTCCGAGCTGCAGATTCTCCTCCACCGTCATGTTGGTGAAGGTGCCGCGGCCCTGCGGCACGTGGGCGATGCCGAAGCGCACGATGTTCTCGGTCGCGCGGTTGTTCAGCGGCTTGCCCTCGAACTCGACCGCGCCGGTGGAGCGCACCATGTTGCAGATCGCGCGCAGCGTGGTGGTCTTGCCGGCGCCGTTGGCCCCGAGCAGCGTCGTGAGCGAGCCCTCGTTGAGCGAGAAGGAAAGGCCGTGGAGGGCCTGAACCTGGCCGTAATAGGCACGCAGATCCTTGACGTTGAGCAGCGTCGTCATTGATCCTTGCTCCCGAGATAGGCCTTGATGACGTCGGGATTCGCCTGCACCTGGGCCGGCGTTCCCTCCGCGAGCTTCTTGCCGAAGTTCAGCGCGACCACGTGGTCGGCGATCGACATCACGAGCCCCATGTGATGCTCGACCAGCAGCACGGTCATGTGCCGGTCGTCGCGAATGCGGCGGATCAGGTCGCCGAGCACGTGGACTTCCTCGTGGTTGAGGCCGCCGGCCGGCTCGTCGAGCAGCAGAATCTTGGGATCCGCGGCCAGCGCGCGCGCCAGCTCGACGCGCTTCTGCGTGCCGAACGGCAGGCCGGCGACGACGGTGTGGGCGACGTCCTCGAGGTCGAGATAGGCCAACAGCTCCTTCGCCTTCCTGTTCACGCTGGCCTCGCTGCGGCGAACCCAGGCGAGCTTGAGGGAGTCGCTGATGATGTCGCTGGAGGTGCGGGCGTGGGTGCCGACGCGGACGTTGTCCATCACCGAGAGGTTGGGGAACAGCGCCACGTTCTGGAAGGTGCGGCCGATGCCGATCTCCGCGATCCGGTGCGGCGGACGCGACAGGATGCTCACGCCCTCCATCAGGATATCGCCGGACGACGGCTGGTAGAGCCGGGAGAGACAGTTGAACAGCGTGGTCTTGCCCGCACCGTTGGGCCCGATCAATCCGAGGATCTGGCCCTTGTGCATGTCGAAGGTCACGCCGTTGAGCGCGACGATGCCGCCGAACACGACGCTGACGTCGCGGACGGCAAGCAGGGGAGCAGTCCCCTGCGCGAGCTGTGCCTGCGTCATCTCGTCTCGCCCACGCGGTTGAGTGGGCCGAGGAGCGAAACTGTCCGCTCCCTGCAACGATGATGGCTACCTGATCCCCTCGGCCACACGTGCAACTTTTCCTCCTGGTTTCAGCTTCTTGCTGACTTCTTTTCGGGATGCCGGCGCAATTCCGCCCAGCGCCGCTTCGATGTTCCTTACCATCGCCACCAGACGTGGTCCAATGTCGGTGATCAATCGCTCTTCCGTGAAGCGGAATGCCGGCGCGCCACAGTTAAACGCATATGGGCCGGTTCCGTCATTGAGCTTTAGTGCTACGCCGGCGGCGTGCACGTCGGTCTGCCACTCGCCCGCGGAGATCGCGAAACCGTATTTCGCGACGGTCTCGCCGGAGCGCTCCAGGTTGTCCCGCAGCTTGGGCCAGCGGCTGCCGTAATGTTCGCGCAGGTCGCGCAACAGGGCCGCGCGCTCCTCCTCGCCGAGCGACCAGAAATAGGCGCGACCCATCGCGCTGGTTGCAATCGGCACGCGCGAGCCGACGTCGAGTTGAACGCCGAGCGTCAGCCCGTTCCGGCACTGTCCGAAATAGATCATGCTGTGACGGTCGCGGCCGCCGACCGCGACCGCGCCGCCCGTCTCGCGCATGACCTCCTCGCGGAACGGCTCGGACAAATGCCGAACCCCCAGATTGGCCAGCGCCGCGTAGCCGAGCGCCATCGCCGCCGGCGCGAGCTGATACTTTTCGAAACGGGGAACCGGTGTAAGATAGCCGAGCTTGGTCAAGGTATGGGTCAGCCGCGATACGGTTGGCTTGGGCAAATTCGTGCGGGCCGCGATCTCCTGATTGCCGAGAAGCCCGTCGTTGGGTTGAAATGCGCGCAATACGTCCAGTCCGCGGGATAGCGCCACGACGAAATTCCGGTCGGCCGCCGGCTTCTTCCCTGTACGCTTCATCCCTGATCTGCTTCTTGCGCGGAGTCGTTGACAAGGCTCGTGCTTCAAAATAACCCTGCCGTCAAGATGCGGAATTAAATTCCGCACTGCGAAATTGAACGAAAATACATCCCCACCAAGGAGGGAAAGCCGTGAGTGAAGTGGTCAAGCTCGAGCGTCAGGACGAAATCGGCATCGTCACGATCGACAGCCCCCCGGTGAACGCGCTCAGCGCGGCGGTGCGCGGCGGCATCCTCGAATGCATCAAGCAGGCAATCGCCGATCCCGCGATCAAGGGGATCGTGCTGTCCTGCGGGGGGCGGACCTTCATTGCAGGCGCCGACATCACCGAATTCGGCAAGCCGCCGAAGCCGCCCGGTCTCAACGAGGTGCTGACCGAGATGGAGAATTCGCCCAAGCCGATCGTGGCCGGGATCCACGGCACGGCCCTCGGCGGCGGTCTCGAAGTCGCGCTTGCCTGTCATTTCCGCGTCGCGATCAAGGACGCCAGGCTCGGCCTGCCCGAGGTGAAGCTCGGGCTTCTGCCCGGCGCCGGCGGCACCCAGCGCCTGCCGCGCGCGGTCGGACCCGAACTCGCGGTCAAGATGATCGTCGGCGGCGACCCGATCGGCGCCGCGGAGGCGCTGAAGAACGGGCTGATCGAGGAGATCGTCGAGGATCGGGTGGCCGGCGCTGCGGCGTTTGCGCGCAAGGTGCTCGCCGAGAAGCGGCCGCTGCGCCGGTTGCGCGATGACGACTCCAAGATCGCCGCGGCCAAGGCCGATCGCTCGATCTTCACCAATGCGGTCGCCGCCATGACCAAGAAATCCCGCGGCCTGGAGGCGCCGTTCGCGGCCGCCGACGCCGTCGGCGCGGCGATCGACCTCCCGTTCGACGAGGGCCTGAAGAAGGAGCGCGAGGGCTTCATGAAGCTCCTCGTCAGCGAGCAGTCCAAGGCGCAGCGCTATGCCTTCTTCGCCGAGCGCGAAGCCAGCAAGATCGCGGGCGTGCCCGACGGCACCAAGGCGCGCGCGGTCAGCCGCGTCGCCGTGCTCGGCGCCGGCACCATGGGCGGCGGCATCGCGATGTCCTTTGCCAATGCCGGCATCCCCGTGACCCTGATCGAGACCGCCGAGGAGCCGCTCAAGCGCGGCATGGGCATCATGCAGAAGAACTGGGAGGCGACCGCGGCGCGCGGCGGCATTCCGGCCGATGCGCCGGCCAAGCGCATGGCGCTGATCGACGGCAAGGTCGGCATCGAGAACGTCGGCGACGCCGACCTCGTCATCGAGGCGGTGTTCGAGACCATGGCGGTGAAGAAGGAAGTGTTCGGCAAGCTCGACCAGTACGCCAAGCCGGGCGCCGTGCTCGCCTCCAACACCTCCTACCTCAACATCGACGAGATCGCGAAGTCGACCAAGCGTCCGCAGGACGTGCTCGGCATGCACTTCTTCTCGCCGGCCAACGTCATGAAGCTGTGCGAGATCGTGCGCGCGGACAAGACCGCGCCGGACGCGCTCGTCACCGCCGTCAACATCGCGCGCAAGATCGCCAAGGTGCCGG
Source organism: Bradyrhizobium sp. (assembly GCF_028868675.1). Lineage (GTDB taxonomy): Bacteria > Pseudomonadota > Alphaproteobacteria > Rhizobiales > Xanthobacteraceae > Bradyrhizobium. Next base: position 298 of record NZ_JAGWUA010000203.1, on the reverse strand, counting down.
CCGTGGTCGGCGTCTGCGACGGTTTCGTCGGCAACCGCATGCTGGCCCAGCGCGGCAAGCAGGCCGAGAAACTGCTGTTCGAGGGCGCGCTGCCGCAGCAGGTCGACGCCGTCGTGACCAAGTTCGGCATGCCGATGGGCCCGTTCGCGATGGGCGACCTCGCCGGCCTCGACATCGGCTGGCGCTCGCGCAAGGACCGTGGCATCAAGTCGGAGATTGCGGACGCCTTGTGCGAAGCCGGCCGCTTCGGCCAGAAGACCGGCAAGGGCTACTACAAGTACGAGCCGGGCTCCCGCGC
>NZ_JAGWUA010000202.1 GCF_028868675.1 Bradyrhizobium sp. | reverse complement strand
CCCGGAATCCATAACCACCATCGTGAGTATGGATTCCGGGCTCGCACTACGCGCCCCGGAATGACAAAGGGGGCGGGCGGACTCTTCATCCACCCTGCCTCAACTTCGCCAGCACCTTCAGCCCGCCATAGCCGTCCGCCGGCAAAATGCCGGCCTTGCGCTGGAAGTCCTTGATCGCCTTCATGGTGTCGTTGCCGACGCGGCCGTCGGTGCCGCCGGTGTCGAAACCGGCCTTGGTCAGCCGCGTCTGCATCTCCTGCACCTCGGCGAGCGTCAGCGCGCGCTCCGAGCCCGGGAAGGGCTGGATGAAGGGCGGCCCGCCGAGGCAGCGGTCGCCGAGATGGCAGATCGCGAGCGCATAGTTCATCGAGGGATTGTAGCTCTTCACCGAATAGAAGTTCGGACCCAGCAGGAACGTCGGGCCGCCCGGAACCGGCGTCCACATCTGCGCCGAGGCGTTGGGCTGCGGGAAGGGCGCCCCGTCGGCGCGGGTGACGCCGGCTGCCTGCCAGGCCGCATAGGTGCGGGTACCGCTGAAATTGCCGGGCGCGCGCGCCTCATAGCCCCAGTGCTCGCCGCGGTGCCATTTGCCGCGATTGACGAGGTATTTCGCGGTCGAGCCGAGCGCGTCGTCGGGCCGGCCGAACGGCGAGACCTTGCCGTCGCCGTCATAGTCGATGCCGACATTGAGCCAGACCTCCGGCATCCATTGCGAATGCCCCATCGCGCCGGCCCAGGAGCCCCGCATCTCCTCCGGCGTGCTCCAGCCCTTGTCGACGATGCGCAGCGCGTTGATCAGTTCGGTCTCCCAATAGGCCTTGCGCCGCGGCTCGTTCCAGGCGAGCGCCGCCAGCGAAGGAAACACCGGCCTCATGTGGTTCTGCTGCACGAGCGGATCGCCATAGGCCGACTCCACGCCCCACAGTGCGAGCAGCGTGCCGCGCTCGACGCCGAAGTCGCGCTCGATGCGGGCGAACAGGGCCTCGTTGGCCTTCAGCGCGATCTTGCCGTTGATGATGCGCCAGTCCGAGACGCGGCGGTTGATGTATTGCCAGATCTGCTCATGGAATTCCGGCTGGTTGCGGATCTCCTTGAACACGCTCATGTCGGGCTCGACCCGGCCCATGGCGCGCTGCCAGGTCGCGGCCGAGATGCCCCTGGCGAGCGCGCGGGCGCGAAAGCCCTCGCGCCATTGCTCGAAGCCGGGCGGGGCCGCGGCGAGCAGGGACGCGGGCGAGGCGAGCAGGGCGATCGCCCCGAGCGCGGATTGCAGCACGGTGCGGCGGGTCGGGTGAGGCGAGGAATCAGGCTGGGTCATGGTCTCATTCTAGCCGGAAGCAGTGCGGCGCGCAGGGCATCGCCTTGGAGGTATCGCCTTGGAGGAATCCGAGTTTCAGTCCGCGACGATCAATCTGAGGAAATCCGCCGGCGGATAGCCGGCCGCGACGTAGCAGCAGAATGCGAAGCCGAGACCGTGAACGACGCTCGCAAGCGTGAACAGCATCGGGTTCTCTTCGAGATCGAACGAATAGCCACGCGTGTAGATCACACCCGTGCGCCAGGCGCGGATCAGCGTCCACAGGATGACGAGCCCGATGAATGCCGCTGCCGCTTGCCCAATCGAGATTGCCACGCGCGCCTCCGGTCGAGACCCCGAAGCTAGCGACCGCCGCTTAATTTTGCGCTGACGGAAGCTAGCCATCGTCCTGCGTCTCCGCCGCGATGCGTGCGAGCCAGCGCCGGATGGTCGCCTCGGCGCTCCGGCCGAGCCCGGCCGCGAGCCGTCGCTCCAGCGCCGCCACGCGGCGGCGGCAGTTGGTGTGCAGCGCCGTGCCGCGGCGGGTCAGGGTCCATTGCAGGACCCGGCCGTGGATCGGGTGCGGGGCGCTGCGGATCGCGCCGTCGCGCTCGAGATTGCCGATGATGACGCCGACGGTCTGCGGGGTCAGCATCGCGATGCGGGCGACGTCGGCGCCCGACAGTCCCGGATAGGCGTTGAGCATGGTCAGCACCGCAAATTGCGGCGGCGTGACGCCGAGATCGGAAAGCGTGCGTTCCATCTTCAGCCGCGTCGCGGCCTGGGCCAGGCGCAGCAGATAGGCGAGGTGGCCGGCCTCGCCGCGCTTGCCCCGGCCAGGCGGCGGCGGGCGGCCGGCGAGCGCAATGGCCGCCGGCTCGCCGGTTCCGCGCGGCCGGCGTTTCGCGCCCGTGACCCTTTCCGGCTTTGCCGGCCGGACTCCCCTTCGCCGCCTCGCGATCATCCGCTTCATCGAGCAATCCGTCTTGCGCATGATATAAGTGCTCTTATAACCTGTCAGGATACTGATAACAATACGAGGTGAACGACATGTCGCACGCCCGCAGCGAATACGAAAACTTCAAGGCGCTCACGCCCGATGCCTACGAGGTGGTGCTTGCGCTCGGTCAGCTCGCGGCCAAGGCCGGCCTCGACAAGCAGCTTCTGGAGCTGATCAAGCTGCGCGCCTCGCAGATCAACGGCTGCGCCTTCTGCGTGCAGCATCACATCCTGCTGTCCGAGCGTCTCGGCGTGCCCGCCGACAAGCTCAACCTGGTTGCGGTCTGGCGAGAAGCGCCGGTCTTTTCCGCGCGCGAGCGCGCGGCGCTGGCCTGGACCGAGGCGCTGACCCTGCTGCCGGCCGGCGTCAGCGATGAGGTGTTTGCGGAGGCGAGCCGCGAATTCTCCGAGAAGGAGCTGATGTACCTCACCTCGGCGGTGGCCTCGATCAACACCTGGAACCGGTTCGGCGCGGCCTATCGCTGGTCGCCGGCGAAACGGCCGGCTGCCGCCAATGCCGCGACTTCGTGACGGAGCATTGCCATGACGTCAGTCGCAACAATTTCGCCGGGAAACGCACGGCCTCAATCGCAAATGCTCGGACTTGCCGCGGTCGCCGGCCTTGCCTGCGCGCTCGCCATCGGCCGGGCGCTGCCGGTGACGATGGATGCCGTCTCGGGCGCGCTGGCGCCGCTGTGCGCAACCGTGTCCGGAAGCTCGCCGCTCGACAGAGTGGAGCCGATCGCCTCCTATCCCTTGCCGAACGTGCCCGGCAAGCGCGTCACCATCGTGCGCGTGTTCTACGGTCCCGGCGGCTTCACCCCACCGCATCGCCACGCCGGATCGGTGACCGCCTACATCACCCGGGGCGAGATCCGGTCCCAGCTCGGCGGCGGCCCGGTCGAGACCTTCAAGGTCGGGCAATCCTTCTTCGAGCCGCCGGGCTCGACCCACATGGTCTCGGCCAACGCCAGCACGACCGAGCCCGCCGAACTGATCGCGGTGTTCGTGGCGGACGAAGGCGCGCAGCTCACGACGTTGCTGGAGTAGCGATTGGCTGGCGGATCCGATCGCGTCGCCTCTACAGGCTGGGTATGTTCGATGGGTGTCGCACGAGAGCAACTCGTCGCAATCTTGACATTATGCCCCTGATTTGCCCGACGAGTCAAACGATTTCGTAAAATCCGTATGGCGAGCCGTCGACCCTTGACGGCCACGGTGCATGGGGTTGAACCGCGTATTTTTGATTTTCGGGCCCGGAGACCCGATCCGGCTCGTCAGTTCTCCTCGCCGCCTTCGCGCGCGTCGGGCTTCGTCGCGTGGTCCGGCAGCGCGTGGGCGACCGGCTGCGGCGAGCCGGCGATCTCCGGGCCGGTCTCGCGGCCGCGTCCGCGGATCAGGCGCTCATAGGCGGAAACCAGCGTGACGTAGGGGTTGACCCAGATCCATCCGTCGCGGGTGAAAACCTGCACGTCGAAATGCAGGTGGAGCGAGGTGCCGGCGGGGTGGTCGAGATAGTTCGAGACCACGCCGATCCTCTCGCCCTCGACGACGATGCGGCCGTTGAGAAGCCCGTCCGCGTTCATCGCCTGCGGGTTCATGTGCATGTAGCGGAAGCGGATATGCTCGGTCCGGCCGTTGACCTGCAGCGTGGCGGACTGGTCCCTGCGCCCGCGGATCACGGTGGCGTCGCGGACGGCGACCACGGCCTGCTGCCTTAGATTGCAGCGGTCTTCGCTGTTGGGCGGGCATTCGGCCGGCCGGATGTCCTCGCCCTGATGGCCGTAGCCGCCGGCGCACTGCCAGACCTCGAAGCTGCGCGACTCGCAGAAATTGTCGCGCCACGGATAGCCCCGGGAGGCCTCCTTGTAGCGCCGGCCGTTGGCTTGCGAGTGGACGAAGGCCGGCGCCTTCTCCAGCGGAAAGCGGATCTGCGAATAGGCCAGGACGTCCGGGCGACCGCTCTGCCTGTGGTAACCGGTGTTCGGGATGATGTCGCCGCTCGGCCGATAGGTGAAGTCGGGCGAACGCTCGGCCGGCCGGTCGACGAGCATGGAGGCAGTATCCATCAACGGCCGCATGCGTTGGCCGCCCGCCACGTGAAGGGCCCTCAGGAAGCGCTCGGCAACCGGGTAGGCCTCCTTGCACGCCAGCCGCCGCGCCTTGGCGACGCTGTCCAGGCACTGGATCGACACCACATAGGCAGCGCCGAAACGCGTGAAGGCGTAGCGAACGTAGCCTTCGCGGATGAATTTGCGCAGGTCCGGGTATTGGGCGGCGAGGGCCTTGACCGGCTCGCCCTTGCCGCCAGCGGGATCGGCGAGATCGTAGATCAGCGCCGAGCCGGTGATCTGCACCTCGACCGGACGCGCGAACACGCGCGACGGCATGCCGTCGCCGGCGCCGGGCTCGAGCGAGAAGCTCGCGCTATAGCCGGCGGGGCCGGCGTCGAACATTTCGGCGGGACTGAAATCGGCCTGATAGCGCGCCAGCGCCGGGCTCGACGATCCGCCGCCGTGCTGCGCCTCGATGTATGCCGCCGCGTCGAAGGGCAACAGGACCGGCACCGTGCTGCGCGTGATGCCGGCGAAGAATTGTGAGCTGACCGCGTTGAGCTGGACGAGCGCTGGAATCGAGCGCGGATCGAACCGCGACACCGTGCGCCGCGGCACGAAGACGAAGTCGCCGGCGACGGCCGGGTGCGCATTGATCTCGCTGCGCAGCTGGTCAACGGCCGCGCGCCAGTCGACGCGCAGCGCCGACAGCGAGGCGGTGCGGAATTCGTCTGCGGTGACGGACGGGGCGGCTGCCACGAGCAGCGGGAGCGCAGCCAACAGGCGCGAAGCGAACCCGACAGCCCCGTTGCGCAATGTCCCCGCCCCCCGGCGATCCCCGATCCTCAGCCGCCAGCCTAGTCCTTGGCGCGCTCGCAGTAAGAGCCGTCTTCGGTCATCACCACGATACGGGTTCCGACCGAGATGTGCGGCGGCACGCCGGTGCGGATGCCGTTGGACAGCACCGCAGGCTTGTAGGAGGAGGAGGCGGTCTGGCCTTTGGTCACCGGCTCGGTCTCCACCACCTCCAGCGTCACGCGCTGCGGCAGCGCGATCGAGACCGGGTTGGCGTCGTGCATGGAGAGCTTGACCGTCATGTTCTCCTGCAGGTACGCGGAGGCGCTGCCGACGATGTCCTTGGCCACCTGGACCTGATCGTAGGTCTCCGGGTTCATGAAGTGGAAGCCGTCGCCGTCCTCATAGAGGTAGGTGTAGTTGCGTTCCTCGATCGTGGCCTTCTCGACCTGGTCGGTCGTCTTGTAGCGCTCGGAGATCTTTACCCCGTCGCTGATTCGGCGCATTTCGATCTGGCTGACGGGGGTTCCCTTGCCGGGATGGATGTTCTCGGCGCTGACGACGACGTAAAGCTTGCCGTCTTGCTCGATCACGTTGCCCTTGCGAATAGAACTGGCGATGACTTTCAAAGCTGTATTTCCTGCTTGCTTGGCCCGGCACCGGCCAGGGCGTGGTCGTGTTGATGGGGGACTTCAGGGCCGCCCCGGAGCCACAATCGGGACCCCGGCGGCCGTTTCGGGCGGCAACATACTGATTTTGCCGGTGGATGCCAGCGTTTTGCTCGGGCCTGGGAGGGGCGGTTAATGGCCGGGGAGATGCCCATCTCGCCGTTCTGGTCGCCGGCCAGGCATGTCGACAGGCGGCCGTTCCTGCAGGCGCGGGGCGCCATCGCGGCCGCGGTGCGGGCTTTTTTCGCCGAGCAGGGCTTCGTCGAGGTCGAAACCTCGATCCTGCAGGTGTCCCCCGGCAACGAGACCCATCTGCACGCTCCGCGCACCGAAATCGTCTGTCCCGACGGCGGCAGGGCCGCGCGTTATTTGCGCACGTCCCCCGAATTCGCCTGCAAGAAGCTCCTTGCCGCCGGCGAGCCCAGAATCTTCGAGCTGGCACGGGTGTTTCGCGACCGGGAGCGCGGCGACCTGCACCTGCCCGAATTCACCATGCTGGAATGGTACCGGGCCAATGCCGCCTACGACGCCATCATGGCCGACTGCATCGTGGTCGTCGCGCATGCCGCGCAGGCGACCGGGATCGGCCAGTTCTCCTTCCGCGGACGGACCTGCGACCCCTTTGCCGAGCCGGAACTGCTGACGGTCGGCTATGCCTTCGAGCGCTTTGCCGGCATCGACCTGCTTTCGACCATCCGCGACGGCGAGGGCGACCGCGGCGCGCTTGCAGCGGCCGCCGGGCGGAAGGTCCGTATTGCGGACGACGACACCTGGTCCGACATCTTCAGCAAGGTCCTGGTCGAGCATGTTGAGCCCCATCTGGGGCAGGAGCGCTTGAGCATCCTGTTCGAATATCCGGCGCCCGAGGCGGCGCTGGCGCGGGTCAAGGCTTCCGATCCGCGCGTCGCCGAGCGCTTCGAGATCTATGCCTGCGGCGTCGAGCTCGCCAACGGCTTTGGCGAACTGACCGACGCGCAGGAGCAGCGCCGCCGCTTCCAGTCGGCGATGGCCGAAAAGCAGCGCCGCTATGGCGAGTCCTATCCGCTGGACGAGGATTTTCTGGCCGCGGTCGCCGGCATGCCGGAGGCGAGCGGCGTCGCGCTCGGCTTCGACCGGTTGGTGATGCTGGCGAGCGGAGCGCCCAGGGTCGATCAGGTGGTGTGGACGCCGCCCGTGGACGAGTCATGACCAAAGCGCGCCCAGCACTCACCTTGCGCGAGCCCGCCGAGCTGGTGGAGCAGGGGCTGGCGCCGGCATCTGCGCTGTCCGCGCTCGAGCGCGTCGCATCGCGCTATGCGGTGGCGCTGACGCCGGAGCTCGCCGGGCTGATCGACACCTCGGATCCCGACGATCCGATCGCGCGGCAGTTCATTCCGAGTGCGGCGGAGCTCGACGCCCGGCCCGGCGAAAACGCCGATCCGATCGGCGACTACCCACATTCACCGGTGCCCGGCATCGTGCATCGCTATCCGGACCGGGTGCTGTTCAAGCTCGTTCACGTCTGCGCGGTCTACTGCCGCTTCTGCTTCCGCCGCGAGATGGTCGGTCCCGGCAAGGAGAGCGCCCTGTCGGACAGCGCCTATCGTGCCGCAATCGACTACATCCGCGCGCACCCGGAGGTGTGGGAAGTCATCCTCACGGGCGGCGATCCCCTGATGCTGTCGCCGCGGCGGCTGGCCGAGATCATGACCGATCTCGCCTCGATCGAGCACGTCAGGATCATTCGCCTGCACACCCGCGTGCCGGTCGCCGATCCGGACCGGGTCAGCGACGAGATGGTGGCGGCGTTGAAGGCGGAAGGCGCAACCACCTGGGTGGGGCTGCACGCCAACCACGCGCGCGAGCTGACGGAGGCGGCCCGCGCCGCCTGCGCGCGCCTGGTCGATGCCGGTATTCCCATGGTGAGCCAGTCCGTGCTGTTGCGCGGCGTCAATGACACCATCGAGGCGTTGTCGGACTTGATGCGCGCGTTCGTCGAATGCCGGATCAAGCCCTACTACCTGCATCACGGCGACCTTGCGCCGGGAACCGCGCACCTGCGCACGACGCTGGCCGAGGGGCAGGAGCTGATGCGGCAGTTGCGCGGGCGGGTCTCGGGCCTCTGCCAGCCGGACTATGTCCTCGACATTCCCGGCGGCGCCGGCAAGTCTCCGGTCGGACCGAACTATGTGACTGCGGTGCAAAATACCGCAGCCCATGAACGTGAACGAGGAATGGAAACGCGCTATCGTATTGCGGATTATTGTGGCGATACTCATCTCTATCCTCCCGAAACGTGAACGGGGGGACGAGTGGTCAAGCGGATTGGAGGGGCAGAATGAGAAGAACGATCGTATCGCCGGCGCTTCTGGCGTTGCTCCTGGCGCCACTCCTGATATTGCCTGGCGGCGGCCCCGCCATCGCGCAGAGCGGCGGCAGCAAGGGCTCCCCGTCGGGACAGTCGACCGGTTCCGGCTCGGTACCGCAGGCGCCCGTCGGTCACCGCCAGCCGCGCGCCTCCGACGTGCCGAGCGAGAAGAACCTGAGCGATCCCAGCGATCCCCTGAGCAAGGAAAACCAGGCGCTCGACAAGAAGATCAAGAGCATCTGCCGCGGCTGCTGAGAGGCCGCAACGGGCAGGGCGCGACAGCATCGCCCCGCCCGCTCCCGCTCCTTCAGGCCGAGCGTTCCTGGAGGTTTGCACGTTTCGCGCTGCGGCGCATCCCGACCGCCGTGGCGAGCTGCCTGAGAACCGCCGCCGTGGTC
>NZ_JAGWUA010000201.1 GCF_028868675.1 Bradyrhizobium sp. | reverse complement strand
ACGGACTGAATGCCGCTGCGCACGATCTCGGCGATGAAGGCCGAGGTATAGGTCACGAGCGCGATCAGCAGCGCAAAATATTCCGGCGCGAGCGTCAGGCCGCCGACGAAGTTGAAGCCGCGCAACTCCGGCCAGGCGATGCTCCAGGACACGCCTGTCGACCACGACACCAGTGCCGGCGCCACTGCGATCAGAACGAGCGCATAGGGCCAGGCCGGACGCGGCCGGCCGTCGCGCATCTGCTGCGCGATCAGATGGCGGCGCAGCAGAACGAACACGGCAATGCCGAGCAGCGCGGTGCCGAGCACCCAGAGCTGGCCCGCGCCGATCGGGATTGAGGGCAGCACCAGGCCGCGATTGGACAGGAACACGCCCTCGACCGGCTTCCAGGCCCCGCGCGCCGCCGGCAGCGCCTGCATCAGCACGTACCAGAACAGCAGCTGCAGCAGCAGCGGGATGTCGCGCAGCGTCTCGACATAGACGGCGGCGAGCCGCGACAACAGCCAGTTGGCCGACAGCCGGGAAATGCCGATCAGCGTTCCCAGGATCGTCGCCAGCACGACGCCGATCACGGCCACCCGCAAGGTGTTGGCGACGCCGACGACGAACGCCCAGAGATAGGTGTTGCTCGGACTGTAGGCGAGGAGGCTGTCGGCAATCGGCATGCCGGCCTCGCGGCCGAGGAAGGCGAAGCCGGTCGTGATGCGGCGGGCCGAGAGATTGTGGACGGTGTTGGACCAGAGGAAGACGATGACGGCGACCGCGGCGCCGACGACGAGCACCTGCCAGAACAGGCCCTTCAGCTCCCTTGGTCCCGGCGCGAAGGAGAAGCGCCGGCGCGGCGGCGGCCTGGAATCGATGGTCGTCACGGCACAGGAATCCTCAGGGCTTCAACAAGCGGCGATTTCCGGCAACGCGTGACGAATGTTGCATCAATGGGCCGGATATGCAACAAATGTTTCATGGTCGAGCCCGCGAAATCCTCGCCGCTGAGCGAACTCTGTAGCGCATTGCCATCGCTTCCGATGCGGCTGCAGGAGGTCGGGCGCTTCGTCGCCGCCAATGACTACGACGCCACCACCCGTTCGATGCGCGATCTCGCGGCCGAGGCCGGCGCCGATCCGGCCGCCTTCACCCGCCTTGCCAAGGCGCTCGGCTATTCCGGCTGGGACCAGTTGCGCGCGGCGCTGACCGAAGCGCGCCGGCCGTCGCAGACCGCCCCCTTCTCGATCCGCGCACGGGGACGGCGCCAGGGCCCGCATGCCGACGTCGCGCTGGTGACCGACAAGCTCGACGCCGAGGCGGCGGGCCTTGCGCGCATCTCGGCGGCTTCCATTGCGCACGCCGCCAGGGCGCTGCATGGCGCAAAGCGGATATGGATCGCCGGTTTCCGCAGCTGCCGCAGCGTGGCGGAGCTCCTCAATTACGAATTGCGGCTGTTTCGTCCCGACGAGGTCCAGCTCGTCGGCGGCTCCGGGCCGGAGGATCTCGATCTCGGCGCGTTCCGTTCCGGCGACGCCGTCGTGGTGGTCGGCTTTGCGCCCTATTCCCGCGCCAGCGTGCATTCGGCCCATGCCGCGCATCGCGCCCGGGCGACGCTGATCGCAATCGCCGACGCGGCGGCGGCGCCGATGGCGGAAGGCGCCGACCATGTCCTGCTCTACGAGGCCGCCGCCTCGCCCGGTTTCTTCCCGAGCCTGACCGGCGCGATGGCGATCGCGCAATCGCTCGCCGCCGTGACGTTCTCGCTCGGCGGCGCGACGTCGAAGAAGCGCCTGCAGGACACCGAGGCCCGGCTCGCCGCGACCTCCCAATACGTCTCAGAGAAAGGCTGATCCATGGGCACAAGCACCAGCCGCGTGCTGCATCGCTCGCTCCGCGAGACGCCGCCGAAGGCGATCGGCGGCGAAGGCGTCTATCTGATCGCCGAGGGCGGGCATCGCGTGCTCGACGCCTCCGGCGGCGCCGCGGTCTCCTGCCTCGGCCACCAGCATCCGCGCGTGATCGCCGCGATCACCAGGCAGGCCTCTCAACTTGCCTATGCCCACACCGCCTTCTTCTCGTCGCAGCCCGCGGAAGAACTCGCCGAGACGCTGGTCGGCCACGAGCCCGGCGGCCTCGCCTACGCCTATTTCGTCAGCGGCGGCTCGGAGGCGATCGAGGCCAGCATCAAGCTGGCGCGGCAATATTTCATCGAGCGCGGCGAGCCGAAGCGCCATCACTTCATCGCGCGACGCCAGAGCTATCACGGCAACACGCTGGGAGCGCTGGCGGCCGGCGGCAACGCCTGGCGCCGCGAGCCCTATGCGCCGCTGCTCTCCCCATCCTTCAGCCATGTCACGCCGGCCTTCGCCTATCACGAGAAGCGCGACATCGAGACGGATGCCGATTTCGCAGGCCGCCTCGCCGCCGAGCTCGAGGCCGAATTCCAGCGGCTTGGGCCGGAGACCGTCGCCGCCTTCATCGCCGAGCCGGTGGTCGGCGCCACTGCCGGATGCGTGCCGGCGCCGGACGGCTACTTCCGCGCCGTGCGCGAGGTCTGCGACCGCCACGGCGCGCTGCTGATCCTCGACGAGGTCATGTGCGGCATGGGCCGCACCGGAACGATGCATGCCTGGGAGCAGGAAGGCATTGCCCCCGACATCCAGGCCATCGCCAAGGGCCTCGGCGGCGGCTACCAGCCGATCGGCGCGATGCTCGCAAGCGGCGCCATCATCGACACCATCCGCGCTGGCTCCGGCGCGTTCCAGCACGGCCACACCTATCTGGCGCATCCGCTGGCCTGCGCCGCAGCGCTCGAGGTGCAGCACGTGATCCGCGACGAGAACCTGCTCGAGCGCGTCAAGGCGCGCGGCCGGCAGCTCGAGCAGCGGCTGACCGAGCGCTTCGGCAATCACCGCCATGTCGGCGACATCAGGGGCCGCGGCCTGTTCTGGGCGATCGAGCTCGTCGCCGATCGCGTCTCGCGGACGCCGTTCGATCCCGCGCTCAAGCTGCATCAGAAGATCAAGGCGACGGCCTTTGCCGACGGGTTGGGCTGCTATCCCGGCGGCGGAACCGTGGACGGCCGGCGCGGCGACCACGTGCTGCTGGCGCCGCCCTATATCGCGACGCCCGACGAGATCGACGTCATCGTCGACAAGCTCGGCGCGGCCGTCGACAGCGTGTTGCGTAATGTCAATCAGTGAGGGGAGACGTACCATGAAGAAGACTATCGTACTTGCAGCAGGCGTACTCGCGACGTGGACGGCGGCGGCGCCGGCCGCGACGCTCGACACGGTGAAGAGCCGCGGCACGCTGGTGTGCGGCGTCAGTGCCGGCTTTGCGGGATTCTCCGCGCCGGATTCGCAGGGAAACTACAAGGGTCTCGACGTCGACTATTGCCGCGCGCTCGCCGCCGGCGTGCTCGGCGACGCCAACAAGGTGCGCTACGTCGCGCTGACCGCGCAGAACCGCTTCACCGCGCTGCAATCCGGCGAGATCGACGTGCTCTACCGCAACTCGACGGAGACCTTTCTGCGCGGCGTGACGCTGGGGCTGCGGCAGGGTCCGGTCAACTTCTATGACGGCCAGGGCTTTGTCGTGAAGAAGGATCTGGGCGTCAAGGAGCTGAAGGACCTGAAGGGCGCGACCGTCTGCGTCGCGCAGGGCACCACCCACGAGGTGACGCTCGGCGACTACGGCCGCGCCAACAACATCGACTGGAAGCCGCTGGTGTTCGACCGCGTCGACACCATGTACCAGACCTTCTTCGGCGGCCGCTGCGATGCCATGACCCAGGACGCTTCCGCACTCGCGGGCGCGGTGACCACGGCCGCTCCGAAGCCGGACGACTACGTCGTGCTGCCGCAGACCATCAGCAAGGAGCCGCTCGGCCCCTTCACGCGCAACGGCGACGAAGTCTGGAGCGACATCATCACCTGGCTGCATTACGGCCTGATCGAGGCCGAAGAGCTCGGCGTGACGCAAGCCAATGTCGAGGAGATGACGAAGTCGAGCACGCCGGCGATCCAGCGGCTGCTCGGCACCAGCGGCGACCTCGGCTCGCGTCTCGGGCTCGACAACAAATGGCTGGTCGGCGCGATCAAGGCCGCCGGCAATTACGGCGAGATCTACGAGCGCAATGTCGGCAAGGCGAGCCCGCTGAAGCTCGACCGCGGCCTCAACGCGCTCTGGACCAAGGGCGGCATGATGTACGCGATCCCGTTCAAGTAAGAACGCGTTGATGGACTCGTGTCCCGGACGCGCTGCAGCGTATAGCGCTGCTGCGTCCGGGGCACGAGATATCGCCGGATCGTTAGGTCCCAATGACGACTAGCCCGCGCATCGCCCTGATCCACGCCCTCAAGCATTCGATCGCGCCGATCGAGGCTGCCTTCGCGCAAGGCTGGCCCGAGGCGCGGCTGATGAACCTGCTCGATGACAGCCTGTCGGCGGATCTCGCGCGTGACGGCAAGCTCACCGACGCGATGACCGGGCGCTTCCTGGCGCTCGGCAGCTATGCCGCGGCGACCTCCGCCGACGCCATCCTGTTCACCTGCTCGGCGTTCGGTCCCTGCATCGAGGCGGTCGCCCGCGACCACGCGCCGATGCCGGTGCTCAAACCCAACGAGGCCATGATCGAGCAGGCGGTGACGATGGGCAAACGGATCGGCCTGCTCTCGACGTTTCCACCGACGCTCGCCTCGATGCCGCCGGAGTTTCCGGCATCGGTACAGGTCGTGCCGAAGCTCGCCGAGGGCGCGCTCGCGGCGCTCGACCGCGGCGACCGCGCGACGCACGACCGGCTGATTGCGGAGGCGGCACGGGACCTGCGCGACTGCGACGTCATCGCGCTGGCGCAGTTCAGCATCGCGGCCACCGCCCCGCTGGTTGCGCAAGCCACCGGCAAGCCGGTGGTGACGACGCCCGACAGCGCCGTGGCGAAACTGAAGAAGCTGCTTTCGGCGAAACTCTAGGCGCCCGGCTTCTGCCCGCGCCGCGCGTGCTTGATCGCCGCCTCCAGCGCGAACTTGGTCTCGGCGACGAAATCCTCGACCAGTTCCTCGCGCGTGGTCTGCGCGACCTGGCCGGTGAGCAGCCCCTGCTCGGCCAGCATCACCACGCCGTGCAGCGCGGCCCAGATCTTCAGCGCATGCCGTTCGCGCAACAGGCCGACGGCGGGCGCCTCCAGCGCTTCCAGCACGAGCTCGAAGGTCTCGCTGGCGGCGGCATGCAGCTCGCTGCCCTTGACCGCGCAGGACATGGTGCGCGAAGCGAACATCAGGCGGTAGATGCCGTTGCGGCGCAGGCCGAAATCGAGCGTCGCCTGCGCGAGCCGCGACAGTTTCGAATGCTTCGAGGGTCTTGCCATCGCCGCGCGCAGCGTCGCGCTGAACTGCCGGAACGCCTCCGCCGTCACCGCGGCCAACAGCGCCTCGCGGTCGGCGAAGTGCCGGTAGGGCGCCGGCTGCGAGACGCCGAGCTCTTTCGCCAGCGCCTTGATGCTGATGGCCTCCGGCCCGCCCCGCTCGGCCTCGCGCAATGCCGCCTTGATCAGGGCGTCGCGGAGATCGCCATGGTGGTAGGTGTTGAGCGGCTTGCGGGCAAGTTCCGACGGCATGTTGCACGGGAATCTATGAGTTCAGGCTTGACAGGGGAAGCCCGCCGCGAAATGTAATATCCTATAACTTAGACTTAAGTCTGCCGCACCAACGCGGACGGACGAACAATCAGAAGAATCAAATGAGGACCGCAACCGGCCTTGCCGCCGGGAAGCGCGACCAAGGGGAAGATGCCAATGGCAGGAAAGCTGAAAGTCCACGTCGATCCCGACAAATGCCAGGGCCACGCGCGTTGCAAGGCGCTGGCGCCCGAATTGTTCACGCTCGACGAATTCGGCAACGCCCACGAGGTCGGCGACGGCAGCGTCCCGGCAGGCCTGGAAGACAAGGCCTGGCTGGCGAAGGCCAATTGCCCGGAAATCGCGATCGAAGTGACCGAGGACTAGGCGCGCGCACACGACGCGTTGCGCCCGATCCGTGCGTGCATTTTTTGCGTGAATTCAGCCCTTTCAGAGGATCCTGCAGAGATGTCTGACGTCAGCCAGCCGACCGCCCATCCCCCCGTGACCGACTGGGTCCACGACTTCGACCACACCGATCCGCGCTGGACCGCCGACCCCTTCCCGATCTGGGACCAGATGCGCAAGGCGAGCCCGGTCGTGCACACCGACCGCTTCCTCGGTTGCTACATGCCGACGACCTACGAGGCCGTCCGCCAGATCGCGCACGACACCGAGCACTTCTCCTCGCGACGCGTCATCGTCCGCGACGAGCGGCCGGAGGTCGCCAAGAACGCCGCGCCCCCGATCACCTCCGATCCGCCGGAGCACAAGCCGGCCAAGCAGTTGCTGTTGCCGCCCTTCACGCCGGACGCGATGAAGAAGCTGGAGCCGCGGGTCCGCGCCATCTGCAACGAGCTGATCGACGGGTTCATCAAGGACGGCAAGGTCGACGCGGCGGCGCGCTACACCAAGCACATTCCGGTGCGCGCGATCGCCCATATGCTCGGGATTCCCGAGAGCGACGGCGATCTCTTCATCAAATGGATCCACATGATCCTCGAGCTCAGCATCAAGAACGAGGCGGTGCTGGGACAGGCGGTGCAGGAGATGACGGCCTACTTCACCGGCCACATCGAGGCGCGGAAGAAGAATCCCGGCGACGACCTGATCTCCTATCTGATGAATGCCAGGGACAAGAACGGGCAGCCGCTGGAAGATTCCCACGTGCTGGGCTCGCTGCGCCTGCTCCTGATCGCCGGCATCGACACCACCTGGAGCGCGATCGGCGCCTCGCTCTGGCATCTCGCCAGGACGCCGTCCGACCGCGACCGCCTGATCGCGGATCCCTCGCTGATGCCGACCGCAATCGAGGAGTTTTTGCGCGCCTACTCGCCGGTGACGATGGCGCGCGAGGTGGTGAAGGAGACCACGATCGAAGGCTGCCCGGTCAAGCCGGGCAACATGGTGCTGCTCTCCTTCCCCTCCGCCAATCGCGACTCCGCGATGTTTCCGGATGCCGACAAGGTGGTGCTCGACCGCAAGGAGAACCGCCATTCCGCCTTCGGCCTCGGCATCCATCGCTGCGTCGGCTCCAACCTCGCGCGGATGGAGATGCAGGTCGCCATCGAGGAATGGCTGAAGCGCATTCCGGACTTCCGGCTGGATCCGGCGGGCACCGTCACCTGGTCGCAGGGAACCGTGCGCGGACCGCGCCAGTTGCCGATCCTGTTCGGCAAGGCCTGAGCCTGCGCCCTCCACGGGGCTGCCCCCTCTCCTGCAAGGTGAGAGGGTGCAGCGCCATTTGCCTCACGCAGCCTTCAGCGGTTGAACCCGCAGCGGCCCGCGCAGGCCGGCCGCGGCGCCGATCAAGATGCCGGCGACCGCAACGATGGACGCCAGCGCCAGCGTCGAGAGGCCGGTCAGCACCTGCCCGATCGAGCAGCCGAAGGCCATCACGCCGCCGATGCCCATCAGCGCCGCGCCGCTCGCCGAACGCAGCATGTGCCGCGGCGACGAATAGCCTTCCCAGAGGAAGCGCCCCGTCAAGAGCGCCGTCACCAGGCTGCCGGCGAACACGCCGCCGACGGTGGCGATGCCGAAATTGAGCGTGAGGCCGGTCGAGAGCATGGCGTATTGCAGGCTGTCGGCGATCGGGGCGATGAAGGTCAGCGAGGTCACCGGCACGGGGTTGAACTCGTCGGCGCCGAGATGGCCGGAGACGAACCAGCCGGCGGCGACCAGCAGGCCGACGGCTACACCGGCCGCGATCTGCCCCGGCGAGCGGCGAAACGATGCGTGCGCAAAGGCGAAGATGGCGAGTGCGCCGACGACGACCGCGGCCGCCAGGATACGTGACACGGCAGGGCCGAGCCCGATCGCCGACAACACTGCAGGCAGCGAGATGGTGGACGCCGTGGTCTGCGTGGCCTGCACCAGCGCGATGCGGGCCGGCGCGACCAGGCCCTTCAGCGTCATCTGTGCGGAGATCGCGAGCACGACCACGACGACGAACGAACGCAGGTTGCCGCGGCCGAGCAGTACCAGCGCGCGCGAGCCGCAGCCGTTCGACAGCACCATGCCGTAGCCGAACAGGAGCCCGCCGAGAAACAGCACCGGCACGGAGAACGACGGCTGCAGGTAGATCGACTTGCCGAGATCGACGAGGCCGTGCCCGGCAAGCGCCTGGCTCGCGGCGATCGCAACCGCCATCGCGAGCGCATAGGTGCGCAGGAGCCGGCCATCGCCCTCCGCCAGCACGCCGCGCATGCTCCTCGTCAGGCAGAAGCCGCTCAGCAGGCCGACCGCACCGTAGACGAGGCCGATGCCGAGGCCGGCGAGGATGACGAGGGTGGCAGTGGGTTCCATCAAGTAAGCTCAGATACGTCCACAAATGTCATCATTGCGAGGCGCGAAGCGACGGAAGCAATCCAGACTGGTCCCGCGCATACATTTCTGGATCGCTTTGCTTCGCCCGCAATGACGGAGAACGACAACTACGGCCGCAGAATCACGCGATCCC
>NZ_JAGWUA010000022.1 GCF_028868675.1 Bradyrhizobium sp. | reverse complement strand
CACGGAACACGGTCGCCGCGCTGCGCTACGCATGGCTCCGCGCGCCGCCCTCTCACCCTGAAATGCTGCCCCAGACCCCAAGGAGAGCCTTGACTCACAAATCCCCATATGAGGGTGGGCAAAGCAAAGCGTGCCCACCACCTTGCCGTCCACGAATGATCGAGAAGTGGTGTGCGCGGCGCGTTCCGCGCCTTTGCCCACCCTACGGCACCGATGTCCTGGCAGCCCTTACGCTACGCTCTCCAGAAACGCTTCTTCGGCGAGCTGCACGGCGTCGGGGGTGCCGACATGCATCCAGACGCCGTCGAGCCTGAGGCCGTACAAGCGGTCCTGCTCGTTGGCGCGGTCGAACATCTTCGTCAGGGAGAACTCGCCCTGCGGCGCGCCGGCAAAGATCTGCGGCGCGATGATCGCGGCGCCGGCATAGACGAACGGCACCACCTGGTTTTCCCGGCGTTTGCGCAGGGTGCCGTCCGGCAGCATCGTGTAGTCGCCGCGGCCGGCATAGCCGATGCTGCTCGCGGTCGGCGCCATCAACAGCATGATGTCCATGCGCGCGGGATCGAAGTTTTCCGCGAGCCGCGCCATGTTGGGACGGACGCCGTCGATCCACAGTGTGTCGGAATTGACGTGATAGAACGGGGCGTCGCCGAGCTGAGGCAGCGCCTTGACCACGCCGCCGCCGGTGCCGAGCACCTGGTCGCGCTCGTCGGAAACGATCACGCGTGGCCGCTTGCGACCGGCCACGTGGTCGATGATCTGGTCGGGCAGATAGTGCACATTGACCACGGCCTCGGTCACGCCGGCCTGGTCGAGCTTGTCCAGCACATGGTCGAGCAGGGGCCGGCCGGCCACCGGTACCAGCGGCTTCGGCATCTTGTCCGTCAGGGGACGCATGCGCAGGCCAAAGCCCGCGGCGAGCACCATGGCTTTGGTCGGTTTGACGGACATCCTCGCTCAAAATCCCGGTTTCGCGACTGCGGCAATCCTAGCATGGGGCGCCGCCCGCCGCATCGAAGCTCGACCCGCCATAGCCACGCGGCATGACGTTTGTACGACGGGTGTTGCAATCAGGCGCTGACGGCCGCGCCCCGCGCCTTCTTCTTCCTGTCGCCCGGCTTGAGGAAATTGACGCCGATCTGGTCGCCATTGACCCAGGCGAGCTCGCAGCGCCGGTAGGCGAGGCCGGTGGACGACAGCAGCAGGAAGAACTCCTTCAGGTGCAGGCCTTCGACCGAGCCCTCGATGGTGAGCTTGGCGCCGCCCTCGGAGACGTCCTCCAGGATGCAGTCCCGCCGCCAGGTCCCGTCGATCCCCATCATGTGCGCCTGGACCCCGCGCTCGAAGACGACGCGGTCGCCCTTGCGTTGCTCCCCCGCCCTGCTCATGTCCGCGCTCCAGCCCGACTTGTTCCGGCTTCCAGCCGGCAAGAATCCGGCAAGACCCCGGCGAGAATAACGTCGCGATGGCTAACGCCCGGTAAATCAGGCTCGGGGCGGCGGGACGTTGGCGAGGTACCAGTCGCGCAGGCGGGCGAGCGCGGGATGCGCCAGCGAGCGGGTGAGATAGGTCCAGATCCGCGGCTGGTGGCGCAGGTAGTGCGGCTTGCCGTCGCGCCGGTTGAGGCGGGCAAAGGTGCCGAGGAGCCGCGTGTTCCGTTGCGCCGACATGATGGCATAGAGCTCCGCGAAGCCCGCGGGATCGAAATTCGCGTCCCGGGCGCGGCGCGCCTTGATGTAGCGCGACAGCAGCGTGAGCTCGATGCTCTCGGGCACGTCGATGCGGGCGTCCTGCAGCAGCGACACGACGTCGTAGGACTGCGGTCCCAATACGGTGTCCTGGAAATCGATCACGCCGACGCGCGCGATGCCGGCGCGCTCACCGAGCCAGATCAGGTTCGGCGAATGGAAGTCGCGCAGCACCCAGGTTCTGGGCGCAGCCTGGGGTTTTTGCAGCAGCTCGCGCCACATTGCGAGGAATTCGCTGTGCGTCTCCTCGGTGAGCATGGTGCCGCGGTCCGGCAGATACCATTCCGGCATCAGCCCGATCTCGATCAGGAGCGCCTCGGTGTCGAAGACGGGGATCCCGTAGTCCGCCTGTCCGGCGAGCGGCAGGACCTCGGGGAGCGTCTGGCCATGCAGCGCGGCGAGCATGTCGGTTGCGGCCTCGTAGCGTGCGGCGATCGGGCGCGGCGGATCGCCCTCGATCACGCCTTCGCTGCCAAAATCCTCGGTGATCAGGAAACCCCGATCGAGATCGACATGATGGATCGCCGGCGCGGAGAAGCCGTGCGCGCGCAGGCCTTCGTCGATCGCCACGAACGGCCTGACGTCCTCGGCCAGATGCACGGCGGCGCTGTAGGATTTTCCGTCGTAGATCGCCGCGCCGTCCGGGCGGCGCGGAAAATTCATCAGGATGACGAAGCCATCGCCGCGGTTGAGCCTTGCATAGGAGCGGGTCGAGGCATCGCCTGCCATGCGGCGACGGGTCGACTCCACGTAGCCGGAGGCATCGAGAAAATCGCGCAGCGCCTTCAGCCGCGCCACCTGCGCTGCCGCCTTGCCGTGGCCCGTGATGTCGGCCGCGCGCGCGCTCGCGCCCAGCGCGCTCTGGTGCGTCAGCGCGATGTCGATACGATCCTCGGGCAGCGCCTGCGGCGCGCGTTCCGGCCATTCGACCAGCACGAGCGCGCCGTCGGGCAGTGGCGACAGCCCGATCTCCTGGAGCTCGCCCGGATCCTCGACGCGGTAGAGATCGGCATGCAGCACCGCGAACGCGGGCAGCTCATAGCCCTGCACCAGCGTGAAGGTCGGGCTCGGCACCTCCAGCGTCTCGTCGCCGGCGAGATAGCGGATCATGGCACGCGCCGCCGCGGTCTTGCCGGCGCCGAGATCGCCCGACAGCGTGATCACGTCGCCGGGCCCGACCAGCAGCGCGAGATCGGCCATCAGTTGCGCGGTGGCCGTCTCGTTGGGAAGCGCGACGGCAAATGTCGTGGTCGCGGTCATTCGGCGGCGTCGCGATGCACCGCCTGGTCGGTCGGGAAATCGCAGGTCACGGTGGTGCCCTTGCCGACCGCCGAATCCACCCGCACCTTGCCGCCATGCAACTCGACGAAGGAGCGCACCAGCGAGAGCCCGAGCCCGGCGCCGCGATGCCGCGAGCCCTGCGAGCGGCTTTCGAACCAGTTGAACACCTTGTCCTTCATGTCGGGGGGTATTCCAGGCCCGGAATCCGTCACGGTGAAGACGACGCTGCGGTCGGTGCGGCGCGCGCTGATGCCGACCGTCGAATCCTGCGGCGAGAAGCCGACGGCGTTGGCCAGCAGGTTATAGAGCACCTGCACCACGCGCTTCTCGTCGCCGACGAAGCTGCCGACATCGCTCGCGATGTCGACCTTGAGGCGGATCCGGTCGGTGGCGAGGCGGTCCTGGATGCCTTCGGCCGCAAGCTCGATCGCCTTGCCGACCTCGATCGGGCCGAGCTCGAGCTTCATGGCGCCGGCATCGATGGTGGCGAGATCGAGGATGTTGTTGGTCAGCGCCAGGAGCGCGTTGGTCGACTTGGTGACGTAGTCGAGATATTCGGCCTGCTTCGGCGTCAGCGGTCCGGTCGAGGGATCGCTGAGGAAGTGGGCGAAGCCGATGATGGTGGTGAGGGGCGCGCGCAGCTCGTAGGAGACGTGGTGGACGAAATCCACCTTCATCTGGTCGGCGGCTTCCAGCGCCTCGTTGCGCTCGCGCAGCGCGCGCTCGACGTTCTCGGTGTCGGTGATGTCCTGGAAGGTCAGCATGGTCGCGCCGTCCGGCAGCGGCCGGATCATGCAGTCGAGCACGCTGCCGTCCTTGCGCTCCAGTTTCAGCGGCACCTCGGCGCGGTTCTCGATCGAGGTGATGGCCTCGCGGATCCGGCGCCACACGGAGGCGTCGTCGAACAGCTGATGGCACCAGCCCTCCACCGTCTGGATGTGCGGCTGCTCGCGCAGCGCATCGTCCGACAGCTTCCACATTCGCGCGAAGGGCGGATTGAACAGTTGCGCGCGGCCATTGCTGCCGAACACTGCGACGCCCTCGGCGAGGCTGTCCAGCGTCTCGCGTTGCACCCGGATCAGGCCGTCGAAGCGGCGTGCGAGCTCGAGGCTCTCGGTCACGTCGTCGAACAGGTAGGTGACGCCGCCTTCGGGATTGGGCGTGGTGACGACGGAAAGTGCGCGGCCGTCGGGCAGGAACCAGGTGTCCTTGGCGGCTTCCACCGCGCGATAGGCCTCGTGCAGCTTCGCCTTCCAGGCCCGGAAATCCGGCTGCTCGGGCAGCTTTCGCGCGGCACGGAGCTGGTCGAGCACGCTCGAATCGTCCGGATTGGAATCCAGGAAGGCGCGATCGAGATCCCACAGCCGGCGATAGGAATCGTTGTAGAAGGCGAGCCGTCGCTGGCCGTCGAACACGGCGACGCCCGAGGAGAGCTGGTCGAGCGTGCGGCGATGGGCCTCCGCCATGCGCACCAGCGCCGAGCTCAGCGCGTCCGCCTCGCTGGCGTCGATCGCGACGCCGACGCTGCCGCCGGCGACATTGACCGCGCGTACGTCGTAGATGCGGCGCTCGCCGCCGACCACGATCGGCAGGCGTGCGGTGAAACCGGCGGCCTCCTTCAGCCCGCGCTCCATGTCGGCGCGGTCGGCGCTGTCGAGCAGCTCGAGCTTGCGCGCCTGGGCGTCAGCGACGCTGGCCGCCTCGGTCGCCCGCACATAGGCCGGGTTGGCGAAGCTCAGCGCGCCGTTCTCGCCCTTCGCCCAAATCGGCCAGGGCGCGGCCGTGACGAAGCCGCGCAGCATCTCGGTCTCGTCCAGCAGCGCCTTGTGACGCAGATTGGTCTCGGCCAGTTCGCGCCGCAGGCCGGAGAGTTCGCGAATCCTGACGATGGCCTGGCCGCCGATGGCGCGTCCGATCGCTTCCAGCGTGTGGCCGTGGGCGGTAGTCAAATTGAGCTGGAACCCGTCGCCGCGCTCGCGCAGCGCGTCGACGGCGCGATCCATCCGCAGCGCCGGTTCCGGCGGCAGCCAGGTTCCGAAGGCCAGCACGCGCTGCGGCGACGAATCCCGCGGCAGCACCATGGCGATGTCGCCCGAGATTTGTGGACGATCGTCGCCGGCGGGCCAGGAGATCAGGACTTGCGGCTCGGCGAACAACAGGGCCCCGAAGCGGTCGGCCTGCAGTTGCAGTTCCCCGATCCGGGTCAACAGGCGCGCCTCGTTCATGGCCGACCGCACGCGCGTGCGCATCAGGAGGATCGCGGCCATGACGGAGAAGCCGAGCAGCGCCAGCGCGGTGGCGAGCACCGCGAGCTCCTGCCGGTTGAAGTCCAGCAATGTGGAGAACGTGCCGAGGAGGTCGGCGGCGTTCGCCGGCACGGCCGGCAGCAGCGCCGCAGTCGCGACACCGATCAAGCCGTCGCGCGCCAGTGACGTGCACGACAGCAGCGTCCGACGCATCGACACGATCACGCCTGACATCATTGCCCCAGGACTGCGGAATTCAAGACCGCACGAATTTACGCACGGCGATTTCCCCCGCCGTGCGCGAATCAAGCGACAATATCGCCAAGGGGACTCCAAGGGTAAGAGTCCAGACCGTGAACGGGAATCGCACTGGGGAAAAATGCCGGCGGAGGGCGGCGACCGCCTTTTTTTGCGGTCCGTGCAGCCCTTCAGCGGCCAGTCGAGCCGAATCCGCCGGCCCCGCGATCCGTCGCGGGCAACGCAACCGAGGGAACCAGCGTGGCCCGCACGACCGACGCGATGACCATCTGCGCGATGCGCTCGCCTCTGCGGATCACGAACGGCGCCTCGCCATGGTTGATCAGGATGACGCGGATCTCGCCGCGATAATCCGCATCGATCGTGCCGGGCGAGTTCAGGACGGTGACGCCGTGCTTGGCGGCGAGCCCCGAGCGCGGCCGTACCTGCGCCTCGAAGCCGGAGGGCAGCGCGATCGTCAATCCCGTCGGCACCATCGCGTATTGGCCCGGCGCGAGCGTCAGCGGCTCGGCCTCGGGCACCGCGGCCAGCAGGTCGAGGCCAGCGGCCTCCGCGGTCTGATAGGCCGGCAGCGGCAGGCCGTCGGCGTGCGGCAGGAGCTGGAATGCGACGGCGACGGGCGCGCTCACGACGTCGTCTCCAGCGGCTTGCCGGCGAGGCTCCTGGCGATGTGCGCGACGAGCTCGATGGCGACCTGGTCCTTGGTCATGACCGGCCAGGAATCGACGTCGATCGCGCCATCCTTGCGGGTCAGCAGATGCACGGTGTTGCGGTCGCCGCCCATCACGCCGGTTGCGGGCGAGACGTCGTTGGCGACGATCCAGTCGCAGCCCTTGCGCGTCAGCTTGGCGCTGGCGTTGTCGAGGAGGTGCTCGGTCTCGGCGGCGAAGCCGATCACCAGCGGCGGCCGCTTGTCCTTCAGCTTCGAGATCGTGGCGAGGATGTCGGGGTTTTCCACGAGCTGCAGCGGCGGCATGCCAGCCGCGGTCTTCTTCAGCTTCTGCGCACCTTCACTGGCGACCCGCCAGTCGGCGACCGCGGCGGCGAAGATCGCGATGTCGACGGGTAGCGATGCCTCCACCTGCTCCAGCATCTGGCGCGCCGATTCCACGTGTTTCACCGCGACGCCCGCGGGGTCGTCGAGATCGACCGGGCCGCTCACCAAGACCACCTCGGCGCCGGCGGCTTGCGCTGCCGCGGCAATGGCAAAACCCTGCTTGCCGGAGGAGCGGTTGGCGATGTAGCGCACCGGATCGATCGGCTCATGCGTGGGGCCGGCGGTGATCAGTACGCGCTTGCCCGCGAGCGGACGCGGCACCGGCGGTCGCAGCAGCCGATCGGCGGCCGCCGCGATCTCGATTGCTTCCGCCATCCGCCCCGTGCCGGCTTCGCCCGCTTCCGCCATCTCGCCGGCATTGGGACCGACCAGGATCACGCCGTCGCGCTGGAGCTGCGCCACGTTGCGGCGGGTGGCGGCATTGCTCCACATCAGCGGGTTCATCGCGGGCGCGAGCAGGATTTTTCGGTTGGTGGCGAGCAGGATGGCGCTGGCGAGGTCGTCGGCATGGCCGCCTGCCATCTTGGCCATCAGATCGGCGGTGGCCGGCGCCACCACGATCAGGTCGCAGTCGCGCGCCAGCCGGATATGCCCGGCATCGAACTCGCTCTGGGGATCGAACAGGTCGGTGTAGACCCGCTCATGCGACAGGGCGCTTGCCGTAAGCGGCGTGACGAAATGCTGCGCCGCCTTGGTCAGCACGCAGCGGACTTCGATCCGCCGCTCCTTCAGCCGTCGGATCAGGTCGAGCGACTTGTAGGCGGCGATGCCGCCGCCGATGATCAGGGTGACGCTGGCCTCGGCAAGCGCACCGGCGCGCTGTGGCGTGGCCGGCGGGGACGAGGCAGGCTGCTGCGGCGCGGGCGCCGCCAACGGCTCCTCGCGGCCCTCGATCAGCTCGCGCAGGATGACCCGAACTTCCTCCTCGACGGAGCGGCGGTTCTTTGCCGAACGCAGCCGCAGATAGGTTTTGACGCCCTCGTCGAGCTTGCGGATGGTCAGGCTGGCCATGACGCCCTCCAACGCGAATTGACAGCAATGATATCAAACATCTGATTGCATCGCAATCAAAGATTTCGAACGGCGATCAAAATCCCGATGAAAGTCGCGGCGATGATCCAGAGCGCCACGGTGCGCCAGCGGTGCTTGCGGCCTTCGGTGCGACCTATCGCCGCAATGGTTTCGGGCGACAGATGCAGTCCCTCCCGCGTCATGGTTTCGAGCTGCCCGAGCACGACGACCGCGCGGGAGGCGATCTCCGGCAGGTTCATCAGCACGCGCGCGAGGTCGCCGGTGCCCGCGATCGCGCCCTGCACACGGCCGACGGGACCGAGATTGCGCTCGATCCATTCGCGCACCACGGGGTCGGCGATCTTCCAGATGTCGAGCCTGGGATCGAAGCTGCGCGCCACGCCCTCGACCACCACCATGGTCTTCTGCAGCAGGATCAGCTCCGGCCGTGTCGTCATGTCGAACAGGCCGGTGACCTCGAGCAGCAGGGTGAGCAGCTTCGCCATCGAGATTTCTTCGGCCGTGCGATTGTGGATCGGCTCGCCGATCGCACGGATGGCTTGCGCAAAATTTTCCACCGAATGGTGCGAGGGCACGTAGCCCGCCTCGAAATGCACCTCCGCCACGCGGCGATAGTCGCGGGTGATGAAGCCGAGCAGGATCTCGGCGAGGAAGCGGCGCTCCTTCAAGCCGAGCCGGCCCATGATGCCGAAATCGACCGCGACCAGCCGCCCGGCGTCGTCGAGGAACAGGTTGCCGGGATGCATGTCGGCATGGAAGAAGCCATCGCGCAGCGCGTGCCGCAGGAAGCTCTGGATGATCTTGCGGCCGAGATCGGGCAGGTCGACATTGGCGGTCTGCAACCGTGCATGGTCGTTCAGCGCGATGCCGTCGATCCATTCCAACGTCAGCACGTTGTGCGCGGTGCGGTCCCAGTCGACGGCAGGCACGCGAAAGTCGGGATCGTCGCGGGTGTTCTCCGCCATCTCGGAGAGCGCGGCGGCCTCCAGCCGCAGATCCATCTCCATCGCGACCGAGCGCGACATGGTGTTGATGACCTCGATGAGGCGCAGGCGGCGCGCTTCGGCCGAATAGGCCTCGGCCTTGTGCGCAACGAAGAAGAAATCGGCGAGATCGCGGCGGAAGCGCGCGGCGACGTTGGGCCGCAGCACCTTGATGGCGACCGGCTGGCGCACGCCGTCGCGCAACACCTCGCCGCGATGCACCTGCGCGATCGAGGCGGCCGCGACCGCGGGCCCGAAGCTCGCGAACACGTTCGTGAGCGGGC
Source organism: Bradyrhizobium sp. (assembly GCF_028868675.1). GTDB lineage: Bacteria > Pseudomonadota > Alphaproteobacteria > Rhizobiales > Xanthobacteraceae > Bradyrhizobium. Next base: position 27,774 of record NZ_JAGWUA010000022.1, on the reverse strand, counting down.
GCTCCAGCGACGTCGCGATCGCGGCTTCCGCCTCGGCCTGCGGAAACGGAGGCAGTCGATCCTGCAGGCTTTCGAGATCGCGCGCCATGATGACGCCGACGACGTCCGGCCGCGTCGCCAGGAACTGCCCGAGCTTGAGATAGGCCGGGCCCAGGCGGGTCAGCGCACGCGACAGCCGCGGCCCGTGCCCGGCGCTGCGCCGCTCGATCAGCCGAGCCAGGCGCAGCGCGAGTTGTCCGGGCGGCGGCACCAGGCTCGGATCGACCACGCCGAACACGCCTTCGCGCGCGAACACGAACGCGGCGCGGACGAGCCGCGCGCTGTGGGTGATGGCCGAGATCACAAACGCCAGCCCGTATGCAGCGCCACGATGCCGCCGGACAGGGTCTGCCAGCCGACGCGCGAGAAGCCGGCGTCCCTGATCATGTCGGCAAAGGCGTTCGGCTTCGGAAATTTCCGGATCGACTCGACGAGATACTGATAGGATTCGGCGTCGCCCGTCACCATGCGGCCGAGCGGCGGGATCACCTTGAACGAGAACAGGTCGTAGAGCCGGTCGAGCCCGGGCATCTCGACGGTGGAGAATTCCAGGCACAGGAAGCGGCTGCCCGGCCTCAGCACGCGATAGGCTTCGCGCAAGGCGAGGTCGATCCGCGGCACGTTGCGGATGCCGAACGCGATCGTGTAGGCATCGAAGCTGTGGTCCGGAAAGGCGAGCGCCTCGGCATTGCCCTCGACGAAGGAGACCTGAGTCTCGAGATGTCGCTTCTCGGCACGCTCGCGTCCGACCGCCAGCATGTCCGGATTGATGTCGCAGACGGTGGCGCGGAAGCCGGGGCCAGCGGCCTTGGCGGCGCGGAAGGCGATGTCGCCGGTGCCGCCCGCGACGTCGAGCAGCGCGAACGGCCGGTCGCTTCGCGGCGGATCGAGCTGGGTGATCATGATGTCCTTCCAGACCCGGTGCAGGCCCGCCGACATCAGGTCGTTCATTAGGTCGTAGCGCGAGGCGACGCTGTGAAACACCCCGTTCACGAGGGTCTGCTTGTCGCCTAAAGGTACGTCCCTAAAGCCAAAATGCGTGGTTTCGCCCGGCCGATCCATCACTCAACTCCACGAGGCGGACCATAGCGCGCCCGCCGCAATGGCGCTATCACACCGCCCTCATAAGGTGAATGCCCGCCGATGCCCGAATTGCCCGAAGTCGAGACCGTCCGCCGCGGCCTGCAGCCCGTCATGGAAGGCGCCAGGATCCTCAAGGCCGAGACTCGCCGGGCGGACTTGCGCTTTCATTTCCAGCCCGACTTCGTGAAGCGCCTGCAGGGCCAGACCGTCACCGGGCTCGGCCGCCGCGCAAAATATCTCATGGCCGACCTCGCCTCGGGCGACGTGCTCCTGATGCATCTCGGCATGTCCGGCTCGTTTCGCGTGATCAAGGCGGATGACCAAAATTCGCCCGGTGAATTCCATCATCCGCGCGGCAAGGATGCCGCGCACGATCATGTGCTGTTCCGGATGTCGTCGGGCGCGGACGTCGTGTTCAACGATCCGCGCCGCTTCGGCTACATGAAGGTGATCGCGCGCGACGCGCTCGACCGGGAGCCGCTGCTGCGCGGGCTCGGCCCCGAGCCGCTCGGCAACGCGTTCGATGCCGCGATGCTGGCGCAATCCTGTGCGGGCAAGAAGACCAGCCTCAAGGCCGCGCTGCTCGACCAGCGGGTGGTGGCGGGGCTCGGTAACATCTATGTCTGCGAGGCGCTCTTTCGCGCGCATCTGTCGCCGAAGCGGCAGGCCGCGGCGCTCGCCGGCAGGAAGGGCGAGCCGACCGATCATGCCAAACGTCTGGTCGCGGCGATCCATGTCGTGCTGAACGATGCGATCAGGGCTGGCGGCTCGAGCTTGCGCGACCATCGCCAGACCTCGGGCGAGCTCGGTTATTTCCAACATTCCTTCCGCGTCTATGACCGCGAAGGCGAGCCGTGCAGGACCGCCGGCTGCGGCGGCGTCGTGCGGCGCTTCACCCAGAACGGCCGTTCGACCTTCTGGTGCCCGAAATGTCAGAAGTGACAGGACCACGGCAAAGACGAAGCGAAGCAATCCGGCCGGGCTGGCGGGCCGGATTGCTTCGTCGCTCTTGCTCCTCGCCGGCGTGAGGCGAGGAGGTGGGACTGGGACTCAGGACGGCCGTGTCGTGTCGCCCGACGAAAGCGCGGCGACCGCCGGCAGCATGTCGGTCGCGGCCGGGAATTCCTCGGCGATCGACAAGCCGGTCGCAGCCGACAGATTGAGCCGGGATTCGATCCAGCGCCACAGCTCGCGAAGCTCGCTGGCCGACTTGCCGTTGGGCGCGAATTCGCCGACCGCGAGGCCCGCGGCGAGCGAATCCTGGTGATCGTTGCGCATCGCGATCAGCGGGCGCGCGAGCACGTCGGCGAGATCGAGTGCGGCTTCCTCCGCAAGCCTGTCGGTGGCGTTGTCGATGCGCTGGCCGCGGATCGGCGTCTGGTTCAGCACGAAGCTGAACGGCCGCCTCCAGGCGCGCGCGACGCTCAACGTCGAGGTGGTGGCCTCGATGTCCGTGATGCTCGGACGAGCCGGGATCAGGCACAGATCGGCATGGCGGATCGCGGCCGTGGTCGTGGCGCTCAATCCGGCCGCGGTGTCGACGATTGCGAGCTGCAGGCCGCCGTCGGCCAGCATTTTCAGCCGCGGCTCGATGTCGGAGGCATGGTAGATGGGTTCGACGACGGGCTCGGCATCGCTGCGGCGGCGCTGCCAGTTGGACAGCGTGCCCTGCGGGTCGGTCTCGATCAGGCGGACGGAATAGCCGGCCTGCCTGGCCGCGACCGCCAAGCCGATGGCGAGCGTGCTCTTGCCACTGCCACCCTTTTGGGTGGCCAGTACGATCGTGTGCATAGATGGTCAATCCTTTGGAATGCCTGGGTCTTCGAGTACGCCACGCGAACGTGCATCGCAGTGGATGCTGAGCCCTTCTCGCTCAGGACGTGCCCGGCCCGATCCAAAGGGGATCGCGGATGTCCGAATCAGCGGTAACGATGATGGCGGAATATGGGCTTTCGGCTAATCCGGACGACTACTGGGGTCGTAGTCCTACGTATATTGTGCAGGTTACCGTGAACAAGGGGGAGGACCGGGATGAGCGGGGATTGGCGCGAACGCGCGGCGACGACTTTCGCGTGCCAGAAACAGCCGGCGGTCGCGAGCCGCGGCATGGTGGTCAGCAACCATCCACTGGCCTCGAGCGCCGGCGCCGAGATGCTGGCGACCGGCGGCAATGCCATCGACGCTGCGATCGCAACCCTGTTCACGCTGACCGTGGTCGAGCCGATGATGGTCGGCATCATCGGCGGCGGCATGGCGCATATCCGGCTCGCCGACGGCAGCCATCGCTTCATCGACGGGCAGAGCACGGTGCCATCAGCGGTGCGGGAGGACACTTACACCTCCAGGCCGGGCGCGGCTCACGACGTGTTCGATACCGTCGGAGACGAGAATTGCACCGGTCCGCGCGCGGTCGCGGTGCCCGGCTCATTGAAGGCCTGGTGCGAGACGCTGCGGCGGTTCGGCACCATGAGTCTTGCCGACGTGATGCAGCCCGCGATCAAGCACGCCGCGCGCGGCTTCGCGACGACGCCGTATTTGCACGAATGCATCAGCGAGAGCGCCGCCGAGATGCGCAAGGATAAGCCGATCGCGGCGATCTTTCTGCCCGACGGCGAGCCGCTCAGGGTCGGCGAGCGCGTGGTGCAGGCGGAATATGCGCAGACGCTGCACCACATCGCAGAGCATGGCGAGGCCGCGCTGTACCAGGGGCCGCTCGGCGACATCCTCGTCGATTACATGGAGAAGACCGGTGGCTTCATCCGCCGCGCCGATCTCACGAACTACAGGACGGTCGAGCGCCAACCGATCCGCGCCGACTATCGCGGCTGGACCGTTCTCGGTCCGCCGCCGCCGGCGGCCTCCGGCGTGCACATCGCCCAGATGCTGAACATCCTGGAGGGCTACGACATCGCAAGGCTCGGGTTCGGCTCGGCCGAGACCATTCACTATCTCGCCGAGGTGCTGAAGATCGCCTTCGCCGACCGCGCCGCGGCGAGCGGCGACCCTGACTACGTCAAGGTGCCTGTCGAGCGGCTGACGTCAAAAGCCTATGCCGAAGAGCGCCGCCGCGCGATTGATCCCGCGCGGGCGCAGGCCTGGAGCGCGGGCGTGACGCAGGGCGAGGGTGCCCATACCACGCACATGACGGCTGCCGACAGCTTTGGCAACGTGGTCGCGACCACGCAGACCATCAACAATCTGTTCGGCGCGAAGATCCTGATCCCGGGTCTCGGCACCATCGCCAACAACTACATGCATCTGTTCGATCCGCGGCCGGGCCACGCGCTGTCGCTGGCGCCGGGCAAGCGCGTCACCACCTCGATGTCGCCGATGATGGCGCTGCGCGATGGCAGCCTGAAATTCGCGCTCGGCCTGCCCGGGGGCAAGCGCATCTTCCCGAGCGCGATGCAGGCACTGATCAACCTGATCGATCACGGCATGAGCGTGCAGGAGGCGGTCGAGGCGCCGCGGGTGTGGACCGAAGGCAACGCGCTCGAGGTCGAGCAGGCGGTGCCGGACGGCGTGCGCGCGAAGCTCGCAGCCATGGGCCACCGGGTCGAGGCCGTTGCCACGGTCGCGGGCGGCATGAATGCCATTCAATTCGACGATGACGGCCGCATGACCGGCGCGGCCTGCTGGCGCGCCGACGGCACGCCGATCGGAATCTCCGGCGGGCTCGCGCGCGGCGGGATCAGGTTCAGGCTGGATTGATTCTCGTGCCCCGGACGCAGCGCAGCGCGAAGCGGTGCGCTGCAGAGCCGGGGCCCATCCTGCGTGGCAGCGCGTAGGTCCCGGCTCCGCGCAGCGGCATTGCATGCCGCAGCCCGTCGGGGAGGCGAGCGCGGGGCTGCGCGTCGACCGTCAGTGCTTGCGTTCCGCGCCGCCGATATCCGCCGCGGTATGTGCGACCAGGTCGGTCGCGCTGGCGCTGCTGGTGACCGACCGCACCTTGACGTCGATCGCGATCAGCTTCCATTCGCCTTCCGAGACGGCAAAATCGAGCTCGTAGGTCAGGCGCGAGGGCGTGGTGTCGAAATAGCCGCGCAGCATCAGGGTGCCCTGCTCGTCGATCCTGGGCTCGCTGGTCGAGACGATCGACATGGCGGCGATGGCGTCGATGTGATGCCCGGCAAAGCTCTTGAACGCCTGCTTCAGCGCGTCGGACGAAAACCGTTCGCGGAACGGCGTCGCCATCTTGGCGTAGAGCACATTGTAGTTTCCGGTGAGATTGCCGTCGTTGAGTGTCAGGAGTGAAGTCTTGACCATGACCTCCTCGACCTTCGGCGTCGGCAGCGCAGGCGACTGCGCCCACGCCGCTCCGGCCATCAGCGCGGCTACGGCGGCGATCGAGACGCGGATCGGAAGACGCTTCATGCTCGCGCTCTCGTCCTATTTGCGCACGCAGATTACGCGCACCAATGCGGCTTTCGCGTCGGTCGCATTGCCGTTGGCCTTGACGTCGTTCGCCCCAAGGAAGTTGCGGACGGCGTCCGCCGAGACCAGAACGGCCTGCGCCGCCGGCAGCGCACTGGCGGGACCTGCGACGACCACGGGCTTCAGGAGCGCGATGCCGGCGAACTTGCCGTCGCCGTCGATGACGGCGCCGCCGGAAAATCCGACCGCGGGCGGCGGCGAGAGTGCGGCGTCGCCGCCATTGACCGCGGCCGCCGTCGCCTTGAGGCTGGTCACGGCGCTGCCGCCGCCCTGGTTTTGCGGATCGGCGATGCCGACGACGTCGACGCTCGTCTGCGCGCCGCCGCCCGAGAGGTCGAGCGGTTTCAGGCCGCGCGCGCCATAGACGCGCAGCAGTGCGAGATCGTGCTCCTTGTCCTCGGCGAGCCGGTCGGCATGGCCGTGGCCGGCGATCGCGATCGTCAGGCAGCCGTCGGTGACCATGCGGTCGGTGACGATGGCGCCATCCTCGCTGACGACGACGCCGGTGCCGTATTCGACCGTCTTGCGCGGCGCCGGGCCGACCTGCGCGCCCGTCGGAAACGCGTTGAACGCGCTCGACATCGCGATCACCACCGGTTCGACCGTATTCTCGGTCGCCTGGTCATACAGGATGCTCATGATCCGCACCTCGTCGCCCCGGAAGGTGCCGCGCACGTAGAACTTCTTCAGGCCCTGCAATCCGGACAGCACGAAGAAGTCGGGCCTGACCACGGCGTAGTCGACCTTGCGGCCGGCCGGGTTCTTCTTCTCCTGCTCGGCGAGCCTTGCCGTCGTCGGGTTCGCCTCCTTGCGACGGGTCAAGAGCACCTGGACCGTTCCGGTCGGCGAGGTCCATTTCGATCCCTGGGCGTCGGTCGACTGCTGTGGCACCAATTTACCGGGAATGCCGAGCCGCGCGCCGCTGGTCGGCTCGGTCACGATCTTCCAGCCGACACTGTCCTGCTTGCGCCGCGCGGTCTCGGCGAGCACGCCGCGCTCCTGCGGATTGAGCACGCCGGTCGGCTTGCCGCCCTTCGCCTTCTGGTACTCCTTGATGGCGTTGACCATGCGCTCGCTGACGTCGCCGGTGATCGCGCCGTTGTATTCGCCGACCCAGGCGAGGTCGGATTGCAGCGCCAGCCGCTGCGCCTGCGCCATCGCGTCGGCGGTCTCGGCCGGCGTCTGCAGCGAGGGGCGGATCGGGATGGTTTGGACCGGCTTCGGTCTGGCGCCGGGAACGGTGGGCGTCGTCATCTGGGCGTCGGCGCTCGCCCAAGTCACGAACACGGTCACGAACATCAATGTTGCCGCGAGCATCGATCTCATGACAAATCCAGCCAGACCATTGAACTGGTGCCATTGAAGCACATCTCGTTGGTCGTAAACAATCTTCGGGTGGTTCAGGAGTCAACTGGTGCTGAGTGCGGATGAACTCGAACGCTATGCCCGCCATATCGTGCTGCGCGATGTCGGCGGGCCGGGCCAGACCGCGCTGAAGCAGGCGTCGGTGCTGGTGATCGGCGCCGGCGGCCTGGGTGCGCCGGCCTTGATGTATCTCGCCGCTGCCGGCGTCGGCACGCTCGGCGTCGTCGACGACGACGTGGTCTCGTTGTCCAACCTGCAGCGCCAGGTGATCCACGCGACGCCCGACATCGGCCGGCCCAAGGTCGAGAGCGCCGGCGAGCGGATCGAGGCGCTCAATCCGCATGTCGCCTTCGTCGGTCATGCCGCCTGGCTCAATGCCGACAATGCGCTGGAGCTGATCGGCGGCTACGATCTCGTGCTCGACGGCTCCGATAATTTCTCGACCCGCTATCTGGTCTCCGACGCCTGCTTCTTTGCGAAGAAGCCGCTGATCACGGCGGCGCTCGGCACTTTCGACGGTTCGCTCACCACGATCCGCGCGCATGAGAAGAATGCCGATGGCGAGTTCAATCCAACCTATCGCTGCCTGTTTCCGGAACCGCCACCGCCGGGCACGGTGCCGGCCTGCGCGGAAGCCGGCGTGATGGGCGCGCTCGCCGGTGTGCTCGGCTCGATGATGGCGCTGGAGGCGATCCGCGAGATCGTCGGCTTCGGCGAAGGCCTGGTCGGGCGTCTCCTCATGGTCGATGCGCGCGCGATGCGCTTCGAGACGCTGCGCTACGCGCGCGATCCGGCCAATCCGCTCAACGGCGACGGGCCTGTGGTGAGCGACCTGAGCGCCCACGCACAGTAGCGCTGCGGCTCGCGCAGCGCCTTACAGCATGCCCGGCAGCACGCGATCCGGCGGCTTGTGGGCGTCGAGGAAGGTGCGGATGTTGATGATCACCTTCTCGCCCATCTCGACGCGGCCTTCGATGGTGGCCGAGCCCATATGCGGCAGCAGCGTCACCTTTCCCGCCCTGGCGAGCCGCACCAGCTTCGGGCTCACCGCGGGCTCGTGCTCGTAGACGTCGAGGCCGGCGCCGGCGATGTCGCCGCTCTCGATCAGCTTGGTCAGCGTCTCCTCGTCGATCACCTCGCCGCGCGCGGTGTTGACGACATAGGCGTCTTTCCGGATCAGCTTCAGCCGCCGCGCCGAGAGCAGATGGAAGGTCGCCGGCGTATGCGGACAGTTCACCGAGATGATGTCCATCCGCGCCAGCATCTGGTCGAGGCTTTCCCAATAGGTCGCGCCCAGCTCGTCGGCGATCTTCGGCGCGACGGGCCGGCGGTTGTGATAGTGGATCTGCAGGCCGAAAGCGCGTGCCCGGCGCGCCACCGCCTGGCCGATGCGGCCCATGCCGATGATGCCGAGGCGCTTTCCCCCGATGCGGTGGCCGAGCATCCAGGTCGGCGACCAGCCTGCCCAGGGCTTGCCCTCGGTCAGCACGGATGCACCCTCGATCAGCCGGCGCGGCACGGCGAGGATCAGCGCCATGGTCATGTCGGCGGTATCTTCGGTCAGGACTTTCGGCGTGTTGGTGACGGTGATGCCGCGCGCATGCGCCGCCTCGACGTCGATATTGTCGACGCCGTTGCCGAAATTCGCGATCAGGCGGAGCTTGCAGTCGGGCTGGTTGACCACGTCGGCCGTGATGTGGTCGGTCACGGTCGGCACCAGCACGTCGGCGGTGCGCGCGGCGTCCGCGATCTGGTCCGGCGACATCGGGGTGTCGTCGAGATTGAGCCTGGCGTCGAACAATTCGCGCATGCGCGTCTCGATCGAGTCCGGCAGCTTGCGCGTCACGACGACGAGGGGCTTCTTCTTTGCCGACATGTCCTGCTCTCATGAGGACTTCAGGCCCGCCTCTGTCGTCAAAGGCTTACCGTTCAGACCTCATTAACCCGGTTGTTCGACACTGCCCTTGCCGCGTCGTCCCCGGCGTTTCCTGGTGCTTCTCCCGACATTTCCGGCCGGAAATCCGGGTCAGCTTGGTTTCTCAAGCGCTCGTCCTCTCTAGCAGAAGGCCGGGCCAAGACAAGAACCACGGCAGAGGCCCGGAAACCCCCATGGGGTGGGGGTAGAGGGACGCCTGGCACAGGGTTTGGACATGGCTTGAGGGAATCCGGCTCGGCGGAGTTGGGTTTCCGACAGGAGACGGGTCGATGGCGTTGGGGCGTTTTTGTGTGTTGGTCGCGCTCGTCTGTATGTGGCTCGGCGCCACCGTCAGCGCCGGACATTCGGCCAAGGATAGCGTCCAGACGGCCAGCGGCTTGCCGGTGCCACGCTATGTCAGCCTGAAATCCGATCATGTGAACGTCCGGGCCGGCCCGACCAAGGACAATGACGTTGCGTGGGTCTACACCCGCGCGGGCCTGCCGGTCGAAATCACCGCCGAATTCGAGAACTGGCGCCGGGTCCGCGATTCCGAAGGTTCCGAGGGCTGGGTCTATCATTCGCTGCTGTCTGGCCGCCGCACCGCGGTCGTTACCATGAAGCACAAGGACGATCTCGCGCCGCTGTACGATCGCGCCGATCCGGACGCGCCTGTTGCCGCGCGTTTGCAGGCCGGCGTGGTCGCCCAGGTCAAGAAATGCGGCGCCGGCTGGTGCCACATCGCGGGCAGCGGGTTCGACGGCTGGATCCAGCAGGAGCGGCTGTGGGGCGTCTACGCCGACGAGCAGGTGAACTGACCCGAAGGGTCATTCCGGGCTCGCGCTACGCGCGCCCGGGAATGGCAATCAAGAACTATAGACGTCCGAGCGGAAGTTCAGCGCTTCTTGCGCAGGCGCACGACCATGTCGATGCGCGCGATCTCGTAGCCCTCGGGCACCTCGGGCATCTTCGACAGCGCCAGATGCGGATCGGGGATGTCGACCAGTTCGTGGCTGTTCTCGAGATAATAGTGGTGATGCGCGGTGACGTTGGTGTCGAAATAGGTCTTGGTGCCATCGACGCTCACCTGGCGGAGCAGGCCTGCATCGGTGAGCTGATTGAGCGTGTTGTAGACGGTCGCGAGCGACACCGGAACCTTGGCCAGCGTCGCTTCCTCGTAAAGCATTTCGGCGGTGAGATGCCGCGCGCCCTTGCCGAACAACAGCCAGCCGAGCGCCATGCGCTGACGTGTCGGGCGAAGCCCGGCCGCCTGCAGCATCTCGTTGACGTCGTGCCATGGGCAACCGGTCAGGGCCGGCTGGCGTCCGGAAAGGAGAGACGCAGAATGGGCGGTTCCGTCGTATGTCGTCGCAGCGTTCTCGCTCATTTCCAGATTTCAGGGCACGCGGGTTTTGACAAAATCTAATCCGAATATAAGGGGGACAGGATCCAGATGCAAGTTTCTCGCAACTGGTGCGTTTCCCGATCCGGTGGGGAACCGGGCTCGTCCGCTTTCATTTACCTCTTGAGGGCGCTTTGCCGCCGGGAGGGGCTATGTTAGAGAGCCCGCGGTCCCGCTCGAGGCCCGGCCCGCGACCCCGATCGGTCATGCGGTTCTCGCGCCCGGCAACGGCGAGCGTGTTTTCCCGTAACCAACGGGGCCATTTCGCAAAAAACGACCCATCGTAATTTGAATTAGAGGCCTTTGGATGCTGAACAGGCGTAGCGGTTACGAATATGAGGACTTGCTGGCGTGCGCCCGCGGCGAGATGTTCGGCCCGGGGAATGCCCAATTGCCGCTGCCGCCGATGCTGATGTTCGATCGCATCACGGAAATCGCCGATACCGGCGGCGAATTCGGCAAGGGGCGGGTGCGCGCCGAGCTCGACGTGAAGCCGGACCTCTGGTTTTTCGGATGCCACTTCAAGAACGACCCCGTCATGCCCGGCTGTCTCGGCCTGGACGCACTCTGGCAGATGGTTGGATTCTACCTCGGCTGGATCGGCGGTGAAGGGCGCGGCCGCGCGCTGGGGTTGAGCGAATTGAAGTTCGGCGGCCAGGTGCTGCCGGAAGCCCGCAAGGTTGTGTACAACATCGAGATCAAGCGGGTGATGCGCTCAAAGCTGGTGCTCGGTATCGCCGACGGGTGGCTTTCGGTCGATGACGAGATTATTTATCGGGCCAAGGATCTGAAGGTCGGCCTGTTCAAGCAGGGCACGAGCCTGGGTTGAGCCAGGCGGATCACGTCAAGCGCATCACGTAGAGAAGACAACGATCAGGGCGAGGCGGTCATGAGGCGGGTTGTGGTCACCGGGATGGGTATCGTCTCGTCCATCGGAAACAACAGCCAGGAAGTGCTTGCGAGCCTTCACGAGGCGAGGTCGGGTATCACACGGGCGGACAAGTATGCCGAGCTCGGCTTCCGCTCCCAGGTGCAGGGCGAACCGACGCTCGATCCCGCGACGGTCGTCGACCGGCGCGCGATGCGCTTCCTCGGCCAGGGTGCCGCGTGGAATCACATCGCCATGGAGCAGGCGATCCGCGACTCCGGCCTCGAGCCCGACGAGGTCTCCAACGTCCGCACCGGCATCATCATGGGCTCCGGCGGCCCGTCGGCGCGCACCATCGTCGAGGCCGCCGACATCACCCGCACCAAGGGACCGAAGCGCGTCGGGCCGTTCGCGGTGCCGAAGGCGATGTCGTCCACGGCATCGGCTACGCTTGCGACCTGGTTCAAGATCAAGGGCGTGAACTATTCGATTTCCTCGGCCTGCGCGACGTCGAACCATTGCGTCGGCAACGCCTACGAGACCATCCAGATGGGCAAGCAGGACGTCATCTTCGCCGGCGGCTGCGAGGAGCTCGACTGGACGCTGTCGGTGCTGTTCGACGCCATGGGCGCGATGTCCTCCAAGTACAACGATACGCCCGCCACCGCCTCGCGGCCCTATGACGTCAATCGCGACGGCTTCGTCATCGCCGGCGGCGCCGGCGTGCTGGTGCTGGAGGAGCTCGAGCGCGCCAAGGCGCGCGGCGCCCGCATCTACGGGGAAATCGTCGGCTATGGCGCCACGTCGGACGGCCACGACATGGTCGCGCCGTCGGGCGAAGGCGCCGAGCGCTGCATGCGAATGGCGATGTCGACGGTGAAGACCAAGGTCGACTACATCAATCCGCATGCCACCTCGACGCCGGCCGGAGATCCGCCGGAGATCGAGGCGATCCGCAAGATATTCGGCACCGGCGAGAAGTGCCCGCCGATCTCGGCCACCAAGGCGCTCACGGGACATTCGCTCGGCGCCACCGGCGTGCAGGAGGCGATCTATTCGCTGCTGATGATGAACAACGGCTTCATCTGCGAGAGCGCCCATATCCACGAGCTCGATCCCGTGTTCGCCGACATGCCGATCGTGCGCAAGCGGATCGACGACGCCAAGGTCGGCACCGTGCTGTCGAACTCCTTCGGCTTCGGCGGCACCAACGCCACGCTGGTGTTCAGCCGGCTGGACGCGTGACGTCGTTGCCGACGAAATTCTAATTGTGTCGTCATGGCCGGGTAAGAGCGCGAAGCGCGTCTTCGCGCTAGATGTCCCGGCCATCCACGTCTTTGCATGCGGGCATGACGAGAAAGAAAGTGGTCGTGAGATGCAGGAACTGATGAAGGGCAAGCGCGGTCTGATCATGGGCATCGCCAATGATCACTCGATCGCCTGGGGCATGGCGAGGACGCTGCATGCCCACGGCGCCGAGCTCGCCTTCACCTTCCAGGGCGAGGCGCAGGGCAAGCGGGTCAAGCCGCTGGCGCAGTCGCTCGGCGTCGAGATGGTGCTGCCCTGCGACGTCGAGGATCTCGACAGCGTCGACGCCGCGTTCGAAACGCTGCGCGCGAAATGGGGCCAGCTCGATTTCGTCATCCACGCGATCGGTTTCGCCGACAAGAACGAGCTGAAGGGCCGCTACGCCGACACCAGCCGCGACAATTTTTCGCGCACCATGCTGATCTCCTGCTTCTCGTTCACGGAAGTGGCCAAGCGCGCCGCCGACATGATGCCTCCGGGCGGCGCCATGATCACGTTGACCTTCGGCGCGTCGATGCGCGCGATGCCCAACTACAACGTGATGGGCGTGGCCAAGGCGGCGCTGGAAGCCTCGGTGCGCTATCTCGCCGCCGATTTCGGGCCGCGCGGCATCCGCGTCAATGCGATCTCGGCAGGCCCCGTGCGCACGCTCGCCGGCTCCGGCATCGGCGAAGCCCGCGCCATGTTCGCGTTCCAGCAGAAGCACTCGCCGCTCGGCCGCGGCGTCACGCTGGACGAGCTCGGCGGCTCCGCGCTCTATCTGCTGTCCGACCTGTCGGGCGGCGTGACCGGCGAAGTGCACTACGTCGATTCCGGCTACAACATCATCCTGATGCCGAAGCCGGACGACCTGAAGGCGGAATAGGCCCGGCTTACCCCGCCGCGATCTTCTCGGCGCGCTGGAACGCCGGACGCGCCGCGCAGCGCGCGATATAGGCCTCGAACGACGGGCGCGACGGCACCATCTTGAACAGCCGCACGGCGAAGTTCAGGCTCGAGCCGATCACGATGTCGGCGGCCGAAAATTGCTCGCCGAGAATCCATGGCCCCTTGGCCAACGCGGCGTCGAGCACGTCGAACACCTGCGTGGCGCTGCCCCAGGCCGCGGTCGAGCTCGGCACCTCGATCTTGGTGAAGAGCTGGATCAGCGCCGGCTCGATGCAGCTCGGCGAGAAGAACAGCCATTGCAGATAGCGGGCGCGCTTCAGGTCGTCGCTCGGCGGGGCGAGCTTGGTTTGGGGATAGCGGTCGGCGATATAGGCGATGATCGCCGCCGCCTCGCCGAGCGCCGCCTCGCCGTCGGTCAATGCCGGCACCTTGCCCATCGGATTGATCTTCAGGTAGCCGGACGACTTCTGCGCGCCGGTCGAGATGTCCGTCAGCACGCGTTCATAGGGCAGGCCGGTTTCCTCCATCAGCCAGATCGTCGAGAACGAGCGGGAGCGGGGCGACCAGTAGAGCTTGATCATCGTGGGCTTTCCTTCATCTTCCACCGATCGTACTTCCTTCTGAAGCCATTCCATGGCTCGATGAAGGCGTACCCGCGGCAGACGCGTCAGCCCCGCGCAACGCGCGGCGCCGGCGTCCGCTGTCCACGCTGCTTGCCGGCCGACAGGCACACCACCTCGGAGATCTGAAGGAGCTGCCGCGCCAGAGGAGAGGTCCTGCGCCAGACCATGCCGATGGTCCGCGACGGCTGCGGGTTCTTGAAACGCGCGAGCGACACCGACGCCGAGCGTGTCTCCACCGGCACGGCCATTTCAGGAATCAGGGTGACGCCGATTCCGGCGCTGACCATCTGGACCAGCGTCGAGAGCGAGTTCGCGTCCAGCATCTCCCGCGGCGGCGATTGCATCTTGCAGAACGACAAGGCCTGGTCGCGGAAGCAGTGCCCCTCCTCGAGCAGCAGCAACCTCATCTCGCGCAGCATTTCCCTGGATGGTACCGGCGTGCCCTCGTCGGACGCCGGCCGGACCAGCATGAAGTTTTCCTCGAACAACGCCACCTCCGTCAGCGAGGGCTCGGACACCGGCAGTGCGAGGATCGCGGTGTCGAGCCGGCCGTCGGCGAGCTCCTGGATCAGCTTCGGGGTCACGGTCTCGCGCACGCGGATGTCGAGCTCGGGATGCAGGCGCGCGAGGTCCTTGGTCATCCTGGGCAGCAGATAGGGCGCGATCGTCGGGATCATCCCGATGCGCAGGCGCCCCGTGAAGCGGTCGCAGGACGCCCGTGCAAAGTCGCCGAGCTCATCGACCGAGCGCAGGATGTCGCGAACGCGCTTGGCGAGTTCCTCGCCAAACCGCGTCAGCGCAACCTGCCGCGCGCTGCGTTCCAGGAGCAGGCCGCCGAGCGCTTCTTCCATTTCCTTGATCTGCATCGACAGTGCCGGCTGCGAGATCGAGCAGGCCTCCGCGGCGCGCCCGAAATGGCCGTGACGGGCCAGCGCATCGAAATACCGCAGCTGCCGGAGCGTGACGTTGATCATCAGGAAATCCTATCGCAGCAATCACTAAAGTCAATTTTACCTGATCGAATGCGCTGCGTAGATTGCGCCACCCGGTTCGGGCGGAAGCTCGCGAAACCACCAAGGAGACGATGATGGATGACACGACCAAGTGCCCGTTCCCGGGCGGAAAACGTCCGCACACGAACCGCGACTGGTGGCCCGATGCACTGGATGTTTCGGTTCTCCATCGCAATTCCACCTTGTCCGACCCGATGGGCGAGGCGTTCGACTACGCCAAGGAGTTCAAGACGCTCGATCTCGACGCGGTCATCAGGGACCTGACCGCCTTGATGACGGACTCCCAGGAGTGGTGGCCGGCCGATTTCGGTCACTATGGCGGTCTGATGGTCCGCATGGCCTGGCACAGTGCGGGCACCTACCGCATCACCGATGGCCGCGGCGGCGCCGGCGCGGGTCAACAGCGCTTCGCGCCGCTCAACAGCTGGCCCGACAATACCAACCTCGACAAGGCACGTCGGCTGCTCTGGCCGATCAAGCAGAAGTACGGCCGGAAAATCTCCTGGGCCGACCTGATGATTCTCGCCGGCAACGTCGCGCTGGAGTCGATGGGCTTCAAGACGTTCGGTTTTGCCGGCGGCCGCGCCGACGTCTGGGAGCCCGAAGAGCTCTACTGGGGCCCCGAGGGAACATGGCTCGGCGACGAGCGCTACAGCGGCGAACGCCAGCTCTCCGAACCGCTCGGTGCGGTGCAGATGGGCCTCATCTATGTCAACCCGGAAGGGCCGAACGGCAATCCGGATCCGGTCGCGGCAGCCAGGGATATCCGCGAAACCTTCTTCCGCATGGCGATGAACGACGAGGAGACCGTGGCCTTGATCGCCGGCGGTCACACTTTCGGCAAGACTCACGGTGCCGGCGATCCGTCGCTGGTGGGACCGGCTCCGGAAAGCGGAGCCCTGGAGGATCAGGGTCTCGGCTGGAAGAGCAAGCATGGTACCGGCGTCGGCGCCGATGCCATCACGGGAGGTCCGGAGGTCATCTGGACCACGACGCCCACGAAATGGAGCAACAACTTCTTCTGGAACCTGTTCGGCTATGAATGGGAACTGACGAAGAGCCCGGCGGGCGCGAAGCAATGGCGGGCGAAGGGGGCGGGAGCCACGATCCCGGATGCCTTCGACAAGAGCAAGAAGCACGTGCCGACCATGCTGACGACGGACCTGTCGCTGCGGTTCGATCCGGCCTATGAGCCGATCTCGCGGCGCTTCATGGAGAACCCGGATCAGTTCGCGGACGCCTTTGCGCGCGCGTGGTTCAAGCTCACCCATCGCGACATGGGTCCGCGCGCACGCTACCTCGGCCCGTTGGTGCCGAAGGAGGTTCTGATCTGGCAGGATGCGATCCCGGATGTGGATCATCCGCTGATCGGAGAGCAGGATGTCGCCGCCCTGAAGGAGAAGATCCTGGCCTCGGGCCTGTCGGTCGCACAGCTCGTCTCGACCGCATGGGCGTCGGCGTCGACCTTCCGCGGTTCGGACAAGCGCGGCGGCGCCAATGGCGCGCGTATTCGTCTCGCGCCGCAGAAGGACTGGGAGGTCAATCAGCCGGCCGAGCTCAAGACCGTGCTGCAGAAGCTCGAGGCGATCCAGAAGGCGTCCGGCAAGAAGGTCTCGCTTGCCGACCTGATCGTTCTCGGCGGCTCCGCGGCGATCGAAAAAGCCGCCAAGGATGCCGGGATCGACGTGAAGGTACCCTTCATGCCGGGGCGCATGGATGCCTCGCAGGATCAAACCGACGCCCCGTCCTTCGCCCCGCTCGAACCGCGTGCCGATGGCTTCCGCAACTATGTGAGCAGCAAGCGGACGCAGTTCATGAAGCCCGAGGAGGCGCTGATCGACCGGGCGCAACTGCTGAGGCTGACGGGTCCCGAAATGACGGTTCTCGTCGGCGGCCTGCGGGTCCTCGGCGCCAACGTCGGCGGATCCAAGCACGGTGTCTTCACCAAGACGCCGGGGAAGCTGACCAACGACTTCTTCGTCAACCTGCTCGACATGGGTACGGAATGGCTGCCTCCGAACGCCGACGGCGTCTACGAGGGCCGCGACCGCAAGACCAAGGCGGCGAAATGGACCGGCACGCGCGTCGACCTCGTCTTCGGTTCGCACTCGCAGCTCCGGGCCTTTGCCGAGGTCTATGCGTCCGCGGATTCCAAGGAGAAGTTCGCCAGGGATTTCGCGGCCGCCTGGACCAAGGTGATGAACGCCGACCGCTTCGAGATCGCCTGAGCCGTTAAAGCATGATCCGGAAAAGTGCGAAGCGGTTTTCCGAAAAGATCATGCTCAAACAATAACCTAAAGCGCGATGACGATTCATCCCAATCTCATCGCGCTTTAGGCGCGCGTGACAAGCAAAAAGGGCGGCCGCAAGGCCGCCCTTCGTGTTTTCCGGATGGTGCGAGAGCCTTACTCGCCGGCGGCCTCGCGCGGGGCCTTTTCGCCTTCCGCCTTCTGCCTGGCCTCGAG
The DNA here is from genome assembly GCF_028868675.1 of Bradyrhizobium sp. Lineage (GTDB taxonomy): Bacteria > Pseudomonadota > Alphaproteobacteria > Rhizobiales > Xanthobacteraceae > Bradyrhizobium. The sequence continues at coordinate 10,371 of NZ_JAGWUA010000022.1, read as the reverse complement.
ATCCTCGCCGGTCTGCTGGTCCACGACCTTCATCGACAGCCGCGTCTTGCCGCGGTCGTCGAAGCCGAGCAGCTTGACCTTGACCTTGTCGCCTTCCTTGACGACGTCGGAGGTCTTCTGCACGCGGTTGGCCGCGAGCTGGCTGATGTGGACGAGGCCGTCCTTGGAACCGAAGAAGTTCACGAAGGCGCCGAACTCCATCACCTTGACGACCGTGCCGTCGTAGATCTGGCCGACCTCCGGCTCGGAGGCGATCGACTTGATCCACTTGATCGCGGCCTTCATCGCCTCGCCGTCGCTGGAGGCGACCTTCACGGTGCCGTCGTCCTCGATGTTGACCTTGGCGCCGGTCTTCTCGACGATCTCGCGGATTACCTTGCCGCCGGTGCCGATCACTTCGCGGATCTTGTCGGTCGGGATCTTGAAGGTCTCGATGCGCGGCGCGTATTCGCCGAGCTCGGCGCGAGCAGCGGTGAGCGCCTTTGCCATCTCGCCGAGGATGTGGATGCGGCCCTCGCGCGCCTGGCCGAGCGCCACGCGCATGATCTCCTCGGTGATGCCCTCGATCTTGATGTCCATCTGCAGCGAGGTGATGCCGCCCTCGGTGCCGGCGACCTTGAAGTCCATGTCGCCGAGATGGTCCTCGTCGCCGAGGATGTCGGAGAGCACCGCGAAGCGCTTGTCCTCGAGGATCAGGCCCATCGCGATGCCCGCCGTCGGCCGCTTCAGCGGCACGCCGGCGTCCATCAGCGCGAGCGAGGCGCCACAGACCGACGCCATCGAGGACGAGCCGTTGGACTCGGTGATCTCGGAGACCACGCGGATCGTGTAGGGGAACTCGTGGTGCGGCGGCAGCACGGGGTGGATCGCGCGCCAGGCGAGCTTGCCGTGGCCGATCTCGCGGCGCTTGGTGCCGCCGAGGCGGCCGGTCTCGCCGACCGAGTAGGGCGGGAAGTTGTAGTGCAGCAGGAACGTCTCCTTGTACGTGCCCGACAGCGCGTCGATGTACTGCTCGTCCTCGCCGGTGCCGAGCGTGGTCACGACCATCGCCTGCGTCTCGCCGCGGGTGAACAGCGCCGAGCCGTGGGCGCGGGGCAGCATCCCGACTTCGGCGAGGATGTTGCGCACCGTCCTGACGTCACGGCCGTCGATGCGCTTGCCGGTGTCGAGAATGTTCCAGCGAACGATCTTGGCTTCCAGCTCCTTGAATACGGCGGCGACACGCAGCTTGTCGTATTTCGGTTCCTGCCCCTCGGGGAAATAATGGGCGATGACCTTTTCCTTGACCTTGCCGACCGCGGCGTAGCGATCCTGCTTGACCGGAATCGCGTAGGCGGCCCGCAGTTCCTGCTCGACGATGCCGAGCATTTCCTTCTCGAGGGCCGAATTGTCGACCGCGGTGACCTCGCGCGGCTCCTTGGCGGCCTTCTCGGCGAGCTCGATGATCGCGTTGATCACCGGCTGGAAGTGGCGGTGACCGAACATCACGGCGCCGAGCATGATGTCTTCGTTCAGTTCCTTGGCTTCCGATTCCACCATCAACACGGCATCGGCGGTGCCGGCGACGACGAGGTCGAGTTGCGTGTCGGCCATCTCGTCGAGCGTCGGATTGAGCACGTATTCGTCATTGACGAAGCCGACGCGCGCCGCGCCGATCGGACCCTTGAAGGGAGCGCCCGACAGGGTCAGTGCAGCCGACGACGCCACCAGCGCCACGATATCGGGATCGTTCTCCATGTCGTGCGACAGCACGGTGGCGATCACCTGGGTCTCGTTGCGCCAGCCGTCGACGAACAGCGGACGGATCGGACGGTCGATCAGGCGGGAGACCAGCGTCTCCTTCTCGGTCGGACGGCCCTCGCGCTTGAAATAGCCGCCGGGAATGCGGCCTGCGGCGTAGGTCTTCTCCTGGTAGTCGACGGTCAGCGGCAGGAAGTCGACGCCTTCACGCGGCGCCTTCGCGGCCACCACGGTGGCGAGCACCACGGTCTCGCCGTAGGTCGCGACGACGGCGCCGTCGGCCTGGCGTGCGATCTTGCCGGTTTCGAGCTTGAGAGGGCGTCCGCCCCAGTCGATCTCGACTGAATGCTTATTGAACATAGAGGTCTTCTTTCATGGGTTCTCGAAAGAGGGACGCCTTGAAAAACAAAAACCATGCGCAAGATTGCGGGACGCTGATCGGAACGGATGATCAGCGTCCGGCGATCCTGCCATGGTTTTCGAATTTCGGATGGCGTCCATCCTTTCGGGTCATACGGGCACCTTGCCCGTTGCGCCCAGCGGCCGGATTGCTGCTGGACTGGTCAGTCGGCATGATCGCGTTCCGAAGATCCAATTTTCGGCCTTCGGGATCATGCCCCTGGTTGCGAGCCGTCACGGGCCCGCACCTGCGCGCATAGCCTCGATCAAAAACCTTGATGAAAGCGCTTTCGTTCGAAACTACGAGCAAAAACGCGCGCCACCGGCGCGCGCATGCAACACTTAACGACGAATGTTGTGCTTCTCGAGCAGCGCCTTGTACCGCGCCTCGTCCTTCTTCTTCAGGTAGTCGAGGAGCGAACGGCGGGTCGACACCAGCTTCAGGAGGCCGCGACGCGAATGGTTGTCCTTCACGTGGGTCTTGAAATGGCTCGTGAGGTTGTTGATGCGTTCCGAAAGGATCGCGACCTGAACCTCGGGCGAGCCGGTATCGCCGGCTTTGGTGGCACTCGTCTTGATGACTTCCGCTTTGCGATCGGCGGTAATCGACATCGTCAATTTCTCTCGTTGCGACCGGGACTGGCAGTCAGTCCGGTCAGGTTGAACACACGCTTGGGGATGATTTCGCCATTGCCGACTTCGGCAAGCGCGAGAAGCCGGCCTGCCACCGTGACATAGACTGTGCCGCTACAATTGGGCGCATCCCGTCCGCGCAACAAAACGGCTTGGCCCCGATGGAGCCTTGCCGCATCAGCCCGAGTGACGGCCAGTGCCGGGATGTCGTCCAGCGCGGTCTCAACGGGCAAAAGCGCGTCGGCGAGGCTGCCCTCGCCGGACGCGGCTCTATGGCACAAAGCCTCCAGCCGATCCAGCGGAATCATGTCGTTCTCGCCGAAAGGCCCGACCAGGGTTCGCCTGAGCGCGCAGATATGGCCGAAACAGCCGAGAATCCGGCCCATATCGCGGGCGAGCGCCCGGACATAGGTGCCCTTGCCGCATTCGGCCTCGAACACCGCCAGGTTGCCATCCGGTTGATCTATAAGGGACAAATGGTGAATCTCGACCGGGCGGGGGGCCAGCTCCACGACCTCGCCGTCGCGCGCCAGATCGTAGGCGCGCTCGCCCTGGACCTTGATCGCCGAATAGCGTGGCGGGACCTGCTCGATCACCCCGGTGAAGCGCGGCAACAGCGCCTCGATCGCCTCGCGGGTGGGGCGCCGATCCGAGGTCGCGACCGCGCGGCCCTCGATGTCGTCGGTGTCGCGCTCCTCGCCCCAGGACACGGTGAAGCGGTAGCGCTTGCGGCCGTCCATCACGAAGGGGACCGTCTTGGTGGCTTCGCCGAGCGCGATCGGCAGCCCGCCCGAAGCGAGCGGATCGAGCGTGCCGGCGTGCCCTGCGCGCTTGGCCTGGAACAGGCGCTTCACCACGGCCACCGCCTGCGTCGAGGTCATGCCGATCGGCTTGTCGAGCACGATCCAGCCGTGCACGTCGCGGCGGTCGCGCCGCGGCTGATTGTTCTTCTGCTGCCTGGCGCGCGGATCATTGTTGACGCGGCGCGCCTCGGCATGCGGCGTCGTGTCGCTGCGCAGTCCGAAATCATTCTGCTGCACGTCGCGCGAATCGGCCTCTTCGGTGCCGATCGCGCCGTGAGCGGGGTTCGCAATCATTGTTCTTCTTCCCGATCTCTGTCCTGCTCGCTCGTCAGGTCTCGTTGCACCGCAGGCGTTCGCAATAATTTCTCGATCCGTTCCGCTTCGTCGAATCGCTCGTCGACGCGGAAGCGGATATCAGGTGCAAATTTCAGGTTAACGCGCCGCGCGACCTCGCCGCGCAGGAATTTCTTGTTGCGATCGAGCGCCGCGATCACACGCTCGGTGTCGCGGCCTCCGAGCGGCATCACGTAGATGGTCGCAAGCTTCAGGTCCGGCGACATCCGTACCTCCGGCACGGTGATGATGTGGCCTTCGAGGTCCGCATCATGCGCACTGCCATGCGCCAGAATATCGGCCATGGCATGGCGAACCGCCTCGCCGACCCGCAATTGTCGCTGCGAGCCGCCGGGCGCGGAACCCTTCTTCTGTTGGTGACGGGACATTGTCGAAAAAATCACCTCGTCATGCCCGCGTCCCAGCCGCAGGCAATTGGCACCGTTCCTGTTGTAGCGAATGAGACGTGGATGGCCGGACCCGGGTCCGGCCATCGCACGCTCGCATTTTCAGTTCAAAAAGATCCGCGCGCTTCGGTAAGGCTTGGACTTACAGGGAGCGCTGGATCGTCTCCACTCGATAACACTCGATCACGTCGCCGGCGCGCATGTCGCCGTAGTTCTCGAAGGCCATGCCGCATTCCTGGCCGGCCTGCACTTCCTTCACCTCGTCCTTGAAGCGCTTCAGCGTCGATAGCTTGCCCTCGTGCACGACGACGTTGTCGCGGATCAGGCGCACGTTGGCGCCGCGCTCCACGGTGCCGTCGGTGACGCGGCAGCCCGCGACCTTGCCGACCTTGGAGATGTTGAAGATCTCCAGGATCTCGGCGTTGCCCAGCATGGTTTCGCGCAAGGTGGGCGCGAGCAGGCCGCTCATCGCCTTCTTCACGTCGTCCACGAGGTCGTAGATGATGTTGTAGTAGCGAATCTCGATGCCGTTGCGCTTGGCGGCCGCGGCCGCCTCCTTGTTGGCGCGGACGCTGAAGCCGATGATCGCTGCGTTGAAGCCCTCCGCGAGCGTCACGTCGGATTCCGAGATGCCGCCGACGCCGGCATGCAGGATGCGGGCTGCGACCTCGTCGGTGCCGAGCTTCTCCAGCGAGCCCAGAATGGCTTCCAGCGAACCCTGCACGTCGGCCTTGACTATCAGCGGGAACTCCTTGCGGCCCGAGGTCTTGAGCTGCGACATCATCTGCTCGAGCGAGCCGCGCATGCCGGAGATCGAGGCCGCCGCGTTCTCGCGCTTCTGGTGCGCGCGGTAGCTGGTGATCTGACGGGCGCGGGCTTCGTTCTCGACCACCGCGAGCCGGTCGCCGGCCTCCGGCGGACCGTTGAAGCCGAGCACTTCGACCGGCACCGAGGGGCCGGCCTCGTTCACCGTCTCGCCCTGGTCGGAGATCAGCGCGCGGACGCGGCCCATCTCGGCGCCCGCGACGATGATGTCGCCGACCCGGAGCGTGCCGCGCTGGACCAGCACGGTCGCGACCGGGCCGCGGCCGCGGTCGAGCTTGGCCTCGATCACAGTGCCCTCGGCCGGACGCTGCGAATTGGTCTTCAGGTCGAGGATTTCGGCCTGCAGCGCGATCATTTCGAGCAGCCGGTCGAGATTGGTCTTGTTCTTGGCGGACACCTCGACGTCGACGACGTCGCCGCCGAGCGATTCGACCTGCACCTCGTGCTGCAGGAGCTCGGTGCGCACGCGCTCCGGCCTGGCGTCGGGCTTGTCGATCTTGTTGATCGCCACGATGATCGGCACGCGCGCCGCCTTGGCGTGGTTGATGGCTTCGACCGTCTGCGGCATCACGCCGTCATCGGCCGCGACCACCAGCACGACGATGTCGGTGACCTTGGCGCCGCGGGCGCGCATCGCGGTGAACGCGGCGTGGCCGGGCGTGTCGATGAAGGTGATCTTCTTGCCGGTTTCCGGCGAGGACACCTGGTAGGCGCCGATGTGCTGGGTGATGCCGCCGGCTTCGCCGGAGACCACGTTGGCATGGCGGAGCGCGTCGAGCAGCGAGGTCTTGCCGTGGTCGACGTGACCCATCACGGTCACGACCGGCGAACGCGGCTCGGTGTCGGTGGAATCGTCGACGGTGTCGAACAGGCCTTCCTCGACGTCGGAGGCGGCGACGCGCTTGACGGTGTGGCCGAGCTCTTCGGCGATCAGCTGCGCGGTGTCGGCGTCGATCACGTCGGTGATCTTGTGCATCGCGCCCTGCTTCATCAGCAGGCGGATGACGTCGACCGCGCGCTCGGACATGCGGTTGGCGAGTTCCTGGATGGTGATCGCTTCCGGGATCGTGACTTCGCGGATCAGCTTTTCCTTCGGCTCGTTGGAGGCGTGGCCCTTCAGGCGCTGGGTGCGGCGGCGGAACGAGGCGATCGAGCGCTCGCGCACGTCGTCGGCATTGAGCGCGGTGACGACGGTGAGGCGGCCGCGCTCCTTCTGCGGGCCCGGCTTGTGGGTGGTCTTGGGGGCTGCCGCCGGACGCATGGCGCCGCCCGGACCGCGGCGGATCTGGCGCGGAGCTTCTTCCTCGTCGGCCTCGGCGGCGACCGCGGGGGCGCGGCCGGCCGGCGCCTGGCGCGGTGTGGTCGCGGCCGGTGTTGCGGTGGTCGTCCGGGCCGCAGGGGCCCGCGCCGCCGATTGCTGCGGCTGTTCGCCGTCGCCGAAACGCTTCTTGGCCTCGGTTTCGGCCTTGCGCCGGGCTTCTTCTTCGTGGCGGTGGCGTTCCTCCTCGGCCTTGCGGCGAGCCTCGGCGGCCTCGCGCTCGGCGCGCTCGATGCTTTCGCGGCTGGCGCGGCGCTTGGCTTCCTCTTCCGCCAGCCGGCGCTCCTCGATCTCGCGCTGCTTGGCATCCGCCAGCGCGCTGGCGCGGGCCGAGCGCTCGTCTTCGGTCAGCGTCCGCAGCACGACACCCGAGCCGGCGGCGCGGAGCGGCTGCCCCGCGGGCGCGGCACGGCCGAGCGGCGGCTTGGCGGCAGGGGGCGCGGCCTTGGCTGCGGCCGGCTCCGGCGCATGCGGCTCGGGAGCCGCGGTATCGCCGATCCGGCGCTTGCCGCGCTTCTCGACCACCACCTGCTTGCTGCGGCCATGGCTGAAGCTCTGGCGCACGGTGCCCGTCTCGACGCGCGGCTTGAGCGTCAAGGTCTTGGTCTGGACACTCAAAGTCTTGTCGCCAGGAGTTTTGGTATCAACCATTCAGCAGTCCCAATCTTGATCTGTTAGCGTTGTGCGTTGCCGCACCGTCGTACTGGTCGTGTTGTCTTCAGAAATCCTGGCCGCGGTTTCCGGCAGTCTTGTCATCGTCCGCCATCCGGTATCGGACCAGCATCTGGCTACGTGACAGGAATGTCCTGCTCGCCGGGCCCGCGAGCAGCGCAGCATGTATCACATTTGACCGGGCAAGTGCCAAATCCAATTCTGCCGATTTCAATGCGGTGACGACAGCAATTTGCGGCTTCCCGCCGCGATTTCCGTCATTTTGCCGTGCCAGCGCGTCCAATTTGCGGATTCCGTCCTCGGCCCCGTCGCCCGCGTGGATCAGGACCTCGACCTTGCCGTCCCGGAGGGCGGTTTCCACCTTGCTGGACCCGGCCACCACCTGGCCGGCCTTGGCGGCAATCGCAAGCGCCTCCGTCGCGCTCCGTACCAGGAGCGTTTCCAGGTCGTCAGGAAACGTCGGCGAGATGCGCAGATCGCGCTTGAAGGCCCTGCTGAAATGGTGACGGCGCACGGCTTCCGCAACCGCCTTGCGAGAGGCGGAAACCCACATGCCCCGTCCCGGCAGCTTGCGCTTCAGGTCCGGAACGAGTTCGCCCGACGGCGCGACGACGAAGCGGATCAACTCGTCGATCGGCTGCACCTCGCGGCTGACCGCGCACATGCGCATGGTCGCGGACTTTTCGGTCCGCGGCCCATGGTCGAGATCGGGATTGGCCTGAGCGAGCATCCGGGCGACATCTCCCTACACCCTAGGCCGGCTGCTGTTCGGCCGCCTCGGCGGCCTCTTCGCTCGGCTTGGCGAGGTCGGCCTCGGTGATCCAGCCCGCCTTGACGCGGGCCTGCATGATCGTCGCTTCCGCGTCCTCGCGGGAGATGTCGAGGCCGTCGAGCATGCCGACGTGCTTGGTGGGTTCGCCGCCCTCCTTGCGCTCGGTCCAGCCGACCAGATCGTCGGTGGCGCAGCCGGCGAGATCCTCGACCGTCTTGATGTCGTTCTCGCCGAGCTTCACCATCATCTTCGAGGTGACGCCGGACACGTCCTTCATCGCGTCCTCGACGCCGAGTTCCTTGCGCCGGGCCTCGAGCTCCGCCTCCAGCCGCTCCAGATACTCGCGGGCGCGGCTCTGCAGCTCCTGCGCGGTCTCCTCGTCGAAGCCTTCGATGCCGGCGATCTCCTTGACGTCGACCAGCGCCAGCTCCTCGACCGAGGTGAAGCCCTCCGAGGCGAGCAACTGACCGACCACCTCGTCGACATTGAGCGATTCCATGAAGACGCGGGTCGAGTTCTCGAAGTCGGCCTGGCGGCGCTCCGATTCCTCCTGCTCGGTGAGGATGTCGATGTCCCAGCCGGTGAGCTGAGAGGCGAGACGGACGTTCTGGCCGCGGCGCCCGATCGCCAGCGAGAGCTGGTTGTTGGTGTCGGGCACCACGACCTCGATCCGCTCGCGGTCCTCGTCGATGACGACCTTGGACACTTCGGCGGGCGCCAGCGCGTTGACCACGAAGGTCGCGATGTCGGGCGACCAGGGAATGATGTCGATCTTTTCGCCCTGCAATTCGTTCACTACCGCCTGCACGCGCGAGCCGCGCATGCCGACGCAGGCGCCGACCGGATCGACCGAGGAATCGCGGGAAATCACGCCGATCTTGGCGCGCGAGCCCGGATCGCGGGCGACCGCCTTGATCTCGACGATGCCGTCATAGATCTCCGGCACTTCCTGCGCGAACAGCTTTGCCATGAATTGCGGGTGGGTGCGGGACAGGAAGATCTGCGGACCGCGGGTCTCGCGGCGGACGTCGAAGATATAGGCGCGGACGCGGTCGCCGTTGCGGAACACCTCGCGCGGCAGCATCTCGTCGCGGCGGATGATGGCCTCGCCGCGGCCGAGATCGACGATCACACTGCCGTATTCGACGCGCTTGACGACGCCGTTGACGATGTCGCCGATGCGGTCCTTGAACTCCTGATACTGCCGGTCGCGCTCGGCCTCGCGCACCTTCTGCACGATCACCTGCTTGGCGGACTGCGCGGCGATGCGGCCATATTCCAGCGGCGGCAGCGTATCGGCGATGGTGTCGCCGACCTGGGCGCCGGGATTGGCGCGCTGCGCGTCCGCCAGCGAAATCTGGTTGGAATGGTTCTCCACGGTGTCGACGACCAGCATGTGGCGCGACAGCCGGAGCTCGCCCTTCTTGGGGTCGATCTCGGCGTGGACGTCGGTTTCGCTGCCGTAGCGGGCGCGCGCCGCCTTGGCGATGGCGTCCTCCATCGCGGCGATGACGATGCCGCGGTCGATCGATTTCTCGCGCGCGACGGCGTCGGCGATCTGCAGCAATTCTAGACGGTTGGCGCTGACTGCCATGGCTAGTCTCCTTCGTCAGGCTCGATCTCGCCGCGCCGCGCGCGTTCGGCGGCAAGGCGATGTTGCTTGGTGTTCTTCGGGGCCGGCTTCTTCTTCGGCTTGTTGCCCTTTGCGGTCCGGGCATGCGGCGCCAGCGGCGGCTCGAGCCCCAGATCCCGGCGCATTTCGCGTGCCTCGGCTTTGCCGCGGCGCATGGATTCCGCGATCAATTCGTCGGTCAGGACCAGGTGCGCCTCGGCGATGTCCTCCATCGCCAGAGCCACGTCGCCATCCTCGCCGGCCTTGACGTCGTCGCGCCTGACGCGCACGCGCTCGCCCTCGACGCCGGCAATGATTCCGCGAAAGCGCTTGCGCCCGTCATGGGCGACCGACATCTCCACCTTGACGAGGTGACCGACGTGGCGCTCGAAATCGGAGCGGCGCACCAGGGGCCGGTCGATGCCGGGAGAGGAAATCTCCAGCCGATAGGCGCGATCGATGGGGTCGGCGACGTCGAGCACCGGCGACAGCGCCCGCGAGATCGCCTCGCAATCCTCGATCTGCATCGAGCCGTCGGGCCGCTCCGCCATGATCTGGACGGTGCAGCCGGCTTCTCCGGAGATGCGGATTCGCACCAGCCGGTAGCCCATTCCCTGCAGCACGGGGGTCGCGACCGCGGACACCCGCGCCGCCACGCCCGGCTCGACCACGAGCCGCGGCTCGGCCAGCAGCTCGGCGTCGGTGGAACCAGTGCGCGGTTCGGTCATATCCAGGGTCAAGACGCTTCGATTGGTTAAGGCTTGGTTACGGCTTGCTTCAGGTCCGCCTTTGACGGGGGGCGCCCTCAGACCGCGTTCACCGAAACTCGTCCTGGCGGGGAATCCCGCCGAGCCGGT
>NZ_JAGWUA010000200.1 GCF_028868675.1 Bradyrhizobium sp. | reverse complement strand
GCACCTTCTTCGGCGAGATCGCGCTGCTGCACAAGACCAAGCGCAGCGGCACGGTCAGGGCGATGTGCAAGACCCGGCTCCTGGTGCTGGACGCCCAGGATTTTCACGCGCTGATCGCGCGCATGCCGACGCTTGCCGCCCACGTCCACGATACCGCGAGGGCGCGCCTCGGCGAGTCCGGCGACCTCGCGATCGCCGAGCTCGCGCAGGCCGAGCCGGGGAGCGCGGACGAGACTTCCGTCTGACGGAGCCCGGAGGACGGGACGTCCCCGCTGGCGCGGGGCGTGCCGGTGCTCAGGCCGCGAGCGCCTTGGTCAGGTTCTCCGACACCTTGTCCAGGAAGCCGGTGGTCGACAGCCACCGCTGGTCGGCGCCGACCAGGAGCGCGAGATCCTTGGTCATGTAGCCCGCCTCCACGGTCTCGACGCAGACCCTCTCCAGCGTATCGGCAAATTTTGCGAGCTGCGGATTGTTGTCGAGCTTGGCGCGGTGCGCAAGGCCGCGGGTCCAGGCGAAGATCGAGGCGATCGAGTTGGTCGAGGTCTCCTTGCCCTTCTGGTGCTCGCGATAGTGGCGCGTCACCGTGCCGTGGGCGGCCTCGGCCTCCACCGTCTTGCCGTCGGGAGTGAGCAGCACCGAGGTCATCAGGCCGAGCGAGCCGTAGCCCTGCGCGACCGTGTCGGACTGCACGTCGCCGTCGTAGTTCTTGCAGGCCCAGACGTAGCCGCCGGACCATTTCAGCGCCGAGGCCACCATGTCGTCGATCAGGCGGTGCTCGTAGGTCAGGCCCTTGGCCTCGAATTCCTTCTTGAACTCGCGGTCGTAGATGTCCTGGAAGATGTCCTTGAAGCGGCCGTCATAGACCTTCAGGATGGTGTTCTTGGTCGAGAGATAGACCGGGTAGCCGCGCATCAGGCCGTAGTTGAGCGAGGCGCGGGCGAAGTCGATGATGGAATCGTCGAGGTTGTACATCTCCATGGCGACGCCTGCACCGGGCGCCTTGAAGACTTCCTTCTCGATCACGGTGCCGTCCTCGCCGACGAACTTCATCGACAGCGTGCCCTTGCCCGGGAACTTGAAATCGGTCGCGCGGTACTGGTCGCCATAAGCGTGGCGGCCGATGATGATCGGCTTGGTCCAGCCGGGAACCAGGCGCGGCACGTTCCTGCAGATGATCGGCTCGCGGAAGATCACCCCGCCCAGGATGTTGCGGATGGTTCCGTTCGGCGACTTCCACATCTCCTTCAGGCCGAACTCCTTCACCCGGGCCTCGTCGGGGGTGATGGTGGCGCACTTGACGCCGACGCCGACCTTCTTGATGGCTTCGGCCGCGTCGATGGTGACCTGATCGTTGGTCTTGTCGCGGTACTCCATCCCCAGGTCGAAATACATCAAGTTGATGTCCAGATACGGATTGATCAGCTTGTCCTTGATGTACTGCCAGATGATCCGGGTCATCTCGTCGCCATCGAGCTCGACGACGGGGTTGGTCACCTTGATTTTTGCCATGATCGGAAGAGCCTCTTGGGAACGGTGCCTGGGGCGGAAAAGGGGGAATATCCGCCGCCTCATAGCACCGGGAAATGGCGGGCGAAAGCCAAGTGATTATGCACTTTTAGCCCATCCAGCATCCGGAAGATGAGCGAAGGCGGCGAGACCGGCCCGCCGGTTCGGCCCGAGGTTTCGCACGAGATTCAAGGTTCGAATCTAACCCCGTTATTTCGCTTGAGAATTTTGCCAAGACAGGCGAACCACGGACAAACCACAGGCAGACGATCCCGATCGACCGCCTGCGGCTAATTCGATCCCCGAGATCGCCTGGGCAAAGCCTTGAGAGCAAAGCGAGAAAGCGAGGCGAGATGACCGGTTCGGGCACTGACAGGAGCAAGGCCGGCCTGAGCCTCGAGGGTCCCGTCGTCATTCTGGTCGAGCCGCAACTCGGCGAGAACATCGGCATGGCTGCGCGCGCCATGGGCAACTTTGCGCTGACCCGGCTGCGGATCGTCAACCCCCGCGACGGCTGGCCCAATGTCAGCGCCCGGCGCGCCGCGGCCGGCGCCGACCACATCCTGGAGCGGGTGGAACTGTTCGACACCGTCGAGCAGGCGGTCGCCGATCTCGACCTGCTGTTCGCCACCTCGGCCCGGGCCCACGACCAGGCCAAGCCGGTGGTCGGGCCGGAGGCTGCGACGACGGAGATCGCCGGGCACATCGCCTCCGGCGGCAAGGCCGGCATCCTGTTCGGCCGGGAGCGCTGGGGGCTCACCAACGAGGAGGTCGCGCTCGCCAACCGGATCGTCACCTTTCCGGTCAATCCGGGCTTTGCCTCGCTCAACCTCGCCCAGGCCGTGCTGCTGGTCGGCTACGAATGGTTCAAGCAGATGACTCGGGGCGGGCTGCCCCACGGCATGCCCGAGCGCTCCGAGCGCGCCTCCCAGCACCAGATCCAGGCCTTCTTCGAGAACCTGGTGCGGGAGCTCGACAAGGTCGAGTTCCTGCGCCCGGCCGAGAAGCGCGACACCATGCTGGTCAACTTGCGCAACATCTTCACGCGGATGGAGCCGACCAAGCAGGACATGCACACGCTGCACGGGGTCGTCATGGCGATCGCGGAGGGGCGGAAAGGTCCGGCCAAGGGCGGGGTGCTCGACGGCGAGCAGGCGACGCGGCTGCGGGCACTGCTCGCCGAGCACGGCCAGGGTGCCCCGCCCGAAAGCGGCATGGTGCGCGGGCTCGCGCGGCTCCTCCGCCGCAACCCGACCGATGCCGAGCGCCTGCTATGGCAGGCCTTGACCCGCGACCGCCGCTTCGCCGGCCAGTTCAAGCGCCAGACCCCGGTCGGCCGGCATATTCCGGATTTCGTCTCGTTTGTGCACCGGATCGCGATCGAGCTCTCGAACGTCGGCGAGAGCGAGACCATCCTCATCGACCGTGCCGCGCGCCGCGCCTGGCTCGAGGCGCGCGACTATCGCGTGATCGAGATGCAGGCGGCCGACGTCGAGCGCGATCTGGCGGCGGAGCTGGAGCGGCTGCAGGCGATGGTGTCGCAGAGCGGGTCGGTTTCGTAGGATCGGCAACGGCGCGCCGTGCCTGTGCTCCCTCGCCATGCTGGAGCTTGTCATCGGGCGTCCATTCGCGCCCCTCGCGGCGCAAATCTTGCAGCTCGCCCCCTGCAAACGAGCGCGAGGGATCGCGCAGCCGGTAGCTCAGAGAAGGAGACCCTGACATGAAACGTTCCGACCTCACCGAAAAGCTGCTCGACATCAAGCGCGAGAAGGGCTGGAGCTGGAAATACATCTGCGAGAAGATCGGCGGCTATTCGGAGGTGCTGATCGTCGGCGCCATCCTCGGCCAGATGAAACTGACCAAGCCGCAGGCGGCGAACGCCGGCGAATTGTTCGGACTCTCGAAGTCGGAGGTCTCCATGCTGAACGAGACGCCGATGCGCGGGCAGGGCGTGCAGATGCCGCCGACCGATCCGCTGATCTACCGCTTCTACGAGCTCGTGATGATCAACGGGCCGGCCTGGAAGGCGTTGATCGAGGAAGAATTCGGCGACGGCATCATGTCGGCGATCGACTTCGACATGGTGATGGAGCGCCTGCCCAACCCGAAGGGCGATCGCGTCAGGATCACCATGAGCGGCAAATTCCTGCCGTACAAGTACTACGGCGCCAGCGGCAACGTGCCGGAATATGGGTTCAGGGAAGGCTGAGCGGGCGAATGGCGAATTGCGAGTAGCGAATAGGGAGGCCTATTCGCCATTCGCCACTCCCTATTTGCCCATTTCCTATTTCCCCGCCTTCACCTGCGCGACCGCAATCGCCGTGAGTTCGTTCATCTTATCGCGAATCGTCTGCTCGGCGATGGCGACGTTCCTGGCGGTAAAATCGCGCAGCACCTTGCGCAGGACGTCGCCGTCGCCGGCTTCCTCGAAATCGGCTGCGACCACTTCCTTGGCATAGGCCGCGGCGGCCTCGCCCGTGATGCCGAGCCGTTCGGCCGCCCACAGGCCGAGCAACCGGTTGCGGCGGGCCTCGGCCTTGAACTTCTGCTCTTCGTCGAGGACGAATTTCTTCTCGAAACCTTCCTCGCGCTTGTCGAATGTGGTCATGCCCGCAGTTCCAAATCCTCGCTTAATGGACACCGGGCCCTCGTTGCGAGGGTCCTGGCGGATGCCTAGATAAGGGGTGCGAATCGGCAAAACAACGAGCCGTTAAGCCGCAGGCGAGACGGTATAAATCGGTGCCGGAAGGTGGGATCGATTGTGCTGGATCAGCCAATCGGATAGGTTGCCTCGAGGCCCGGTTCCTGTTCTGTTTCCATGGGTTCTTCCATGGGTTCCTGGCCGTTCACGGCAGCTCCATCGTGGGTCGTAATCCTAGTCAACCGGAGCACACCAAATTCATGGATTTCAACAAGACACGGTACATCCCCATGAGCCGTCGGCGTCGCATTTATGAAGGCAAGGCGAAGGTTCTGTACGAAGGTCCGGAGCCCGGTACCTTGATCCAGCACTTCAAGGACGACGCCACCGCGTTCAATGCGAAGAAGCATCAGGTGATCGAGGGCAAGGGCGTCCTCAACAACCGGATCTCGGAGTACCTGTTTCAGCACCTCAACGACATCGGGGTGCCGACCCACTTCATCCGCCGCCTCAACATGCGCGAGCAGTTGATCCGCGAGGTCGAGATCGTCCCGCTCGAGGTGGTGGTGCGCAACGTCGCCGCGGGCTCGCTGTCGCAGCGGCTCGGCATCGAGGAGGGTACGCAGCTGCCGCGCTCGATCATCGAGTTCTACTACAAGAACGATCAGCTCAACGACCCCATGGTGTCGGAAGAGCACATCACCGCCTTCGGCTGGGCGACGCCGCAGGAGATCGACGACATCATGGCGCTGGCCATCCGCGTCAACGATTTCCTCACCGGCCTCTTTCTCGGCATCGGCATCCGCCTCGTCGACTTCAAGATGGAGTGCGGGCGCCTGTTCGAAAACGAGATGATGCGGATCATCGTCGCCGACGAGATCTCGCCGGACTCCTGCCGTCTCTGGGACATCAAGTCGAACGAGAAGCTCGACAAGGACCGCTTCCGCAGGGACCTCGGCGGGCTGCTGGAAGCCTATACCGAAGTCGCAAAACGCCTCGGCATCCTCATGGAGAACGAGCGGCCGCAGGGCACGGGCCCGGTGCTGGTGAAGAGCTGAGAAGAGGGTTTTGACGTGAAGGCACGTGTCACCGTTACCTTGAAGTCGGGCATTCTCGATCCGCAAGGGAAAGCGATCGAAGGCGCCCTGAAGTCGCTCGGCGTCGACGGCGTCGCCAACGTCCGCCAGGGCAAGGTGTTCGACATCGAGCTCGCCGGCGCCGACAAGGCCAAGGCCGAAGCCGCGCTGAAGAGCGCCGCGGACAAGCTGCTCGCCAACACCGTGATCGAGAACTACGCTATCGAGCTTAAGGCTTGAGGATATGCAAATGGCCGACGTGACGGCGGAGCTGATCTTCGAGGTTCTGAAATCAGTCCAGGCGCGCTTGGCGCAAGTGGACGGCAAGATTGATGAACTCAAGCAGGAAATGCAGGCTTCGCGGACGTCGCAGAACGGCATTCGGCAGGAAATAACCAGCGTGTTCCAGGAGATTTCCGGTATCCACGCGACGCTGGTTCGGCACGAGGGTCGTCTCGACCGCATCGAACACCGACTCGAACTCGACGATATGCCAGCGCAATGAAATCAGCCGTCCTCGTCTTTCCCGGAATCAATCGCGAGCGCGACATGGCGCGCGCCTTGAAGCTCATCTCGGGCCGGGAGCCGGCGATGGTCTGGCACGCCGAGAAGTCGCTGCCCGCCGGCACCGATCTCGTGGTGGTGCCAGGCGGCTTCTCCTACGGCGATTATTTGCGCTGTGGTGCCATTGCCGCCCGCGCGCCGATCATGGACGCGGTGCGCGCCTATGCCGCGAAGGGTGGGCTCGTGCTCGGCGTCTGCAACGGTTTCCAGATCCTCTGCGAATCCGGCCTGCTGCCGGGCGTGCTGATGCGCAACGCCGGGCTGAAATTCATCTGCCACGACGTGCATCTGCGGGTCGAACGCTCCGACACGCCATTCACCCGCGGCTATAATGCCGGCCAGGTGATCCGCGTGCCGGTGGCGCATGGCGAAGGCAATTACGAGGCGGATGAAGAAACCATCAAGCGGCTCGAAGGCGAGGGGCGCGTGCTCTATCGCTACTGCTCGCCTGATGGCGTGGTCGACGAGCGCCAT
Organism: Bradyrhizobium sp.; assembly: GCF_028868675.1. GTDB lineage: Bacteria > Pseudomonadota > Alphaproteobacteria > Rhizobiales > Xanthobacteraceae > Bradyrhizobium. Next base: position 2,440 of record NZ_JAGWUA010000200.1, on the reverse strand, counting down.
AACGTCAATGGCGCGGCACATTCGATCGCCGGCATCGTGAATGATGCGGGCAATGTGCTCGGCATGATGCCGCACCCGGAAAACCACGTCGAAGACATCATGGGCTGCACCGACGGCCGCGGCCTGTTCGCCGGCCTCGTCGCCCATCTCGACCGCGCGGCGTAGGTTATTTCGACTTCCATCGTCCCTTCAGCCGCTCGCCCGGCACCGTCATGGCGGCGACGCCGGCCATGACCAGCACGAGACCCAGCGCGAGGTTTGACGGCACGGTCTCGCCCAGCAGCACCACCGACAGCAAGACGCCGATCGGAATGCGCAAATAGCCTTGCGCGTTCGTCGTCAGCGTGCCGAGACGGCTCATACCAGCCTTCACAATGACTGACCGACAGTGACCCAATCGCGCTGTGCGATCGAGGTGATGCGGCCGGTTTCGGCGAGAAGTTTTCGCCAGGCGTCCTGGCAAGCGTCGAGGATATCGGTATAAGTCGCGAACACGCGGTTGCCGAGATAGGTCTGTCGCAGGTACTGCCAGATGTTTTCGGCTGGATTGAGTTCCGGACAGGCGGGTGGCAGAGGGACGAGGGTGATGTTGGCCGGGGGCTTGAGCTTGCGCGTCGTGTGCCATCCGGCCTTGTCGAGGATCAGCAGAGCATGCGCGCCGGCCGTGACGCTGCGGCCGATCGCGTCGAGATGCGCCTGCATGGCCTCGGTGTCGGCCTGCGGCATGATGAGGGCGACACCGGTATCGCGGCTTGCACAGACGGCGCCGAACAAATAGGCGTTTTCGTAGCGCTGATCCTTGGGCTGGCGCGGCCGCGATCCCTTCTTGGCCCACTGGTAGACCAGGCTGTTCTTCTGGCCGACCCGCATCTCGTCCTGGAACCAGACCTCGATCGGCGTTTCCGGGGCGAGTTTGCTCACGATCGCCGCGATCTGCGTGGGAAAGTTTTTTTAAATGCCGCGATCGCCTCCGGATCCTGAACGGGGTGCCGCGGCCGAGCGCTGATGTGCGAGAAGCCGAGCTTCTTGAGCACGCGCCCCAAGCTCACTTCCGACAGGTCGACACCGAAGCGCTGTCCGAGAACGCGCTTGAGGTCGACGCAGCGCCAGCGCACGACACCATCCTTCTCCGGGTCGGGACCGGCCTCGACGAGCTGCTTCAACGCCTTTTGCTGCTCATCAGAGAGCTTCGGCGGCCGACCGGTCGGCTTGATGTCGATCAGTCCGTCAGGACCGAGCTGGTTGAAGCGGTGGACCCAATCCCGCAGCGTCTGCCGGTCCATGCCACCGATCCGCGCCGCCTCGGTGCGGTTCATCCCGTCGCGGACCGCCGCCAACGCCAGCAACCGTCGCGCCTGCGCGGCATCCTTCGCCCGCGCCGCAAGCCGACGCAGCTCATCCGCTCCGAAATCCTCCCGTAGACCGACCGCCCCGCCCATCGCAGACCTCCCGAATCAATCCGGTCGGCCAGAAATGAATCACGCCCGTGCCAGTTTTCAAAACAGAGTCAGAGCTTCCGAAGGCTGGTATTACGCCCATGACGCACCTCTCACGCGACGACGTGACCAGGGCCATCCCCGGGGCCGACGACGTGACCATCGCAGAGATTATTGGAACCGGCGCGAGCGCCGAGGAGCTCGCCGAGGCCCGGGCCTGGCTCGTCAATGACGAGCCGATGATCAACGACCTCCGGCCGCTGGCCCAGGGCCGCGTCCGACAGCTCGTCGACATCCTCTCCGAGCTTGAAGATGGCGAGGACAATGATGGCCTCGAACCCGATCCTGCCAGCGTCGGCGACAAAATCTGAAAAGCAACTTCATTCCGGTATTTAGGTAGCTTTAAAGCAACATCAGGCGCGGAAGAAGCCTCGCCCCGGAGTGGTGAGGCCTCTCCGGGGCGATCGTTACGTCGAAAATGGGCGTTTTGATCAGTTCAGCTTGCGCCGCGACACCGGCGCCTCGAACGGGGCGATCTCCGCCGTCCGTGGCGCCTTGCCGTTGAAGGTCAGCACATTGCCTTCCGACGAGATCGCAACCGCATCGCCGTCCTTGACCTCGCCGGCCAGGATCATCTCGGCGAGCGGATCCTGCAGATGGCGCTGGATCACCCGCTTGAGCGGACGCGCGCCATAGGCCGGATCCCAGCCCTTGGCGGCGAGCCAGTCGCACGCGGCGCCGTCCAGCGTCAGCGTGATCTTGCGATCCGTCAGCAGCCTCTCGAGCCGGGCGAACTGGATCTCGACGATCCGGCCCATCTCGCTCTTCTGCAGGCGGTGGAACAGGATGATCTCGTCGACGCGGTTGAGGAATTCGGGCCTGAAATGCGCCCGCACCATCCCCATCACCTGCTCGCGTACGGCCGAGGTGTCCTCGCCCTCCGGCTGGTTCACCAGGAATTCCGAACCGAGGTTCGAGGTCATGATGATCAGCGTATTGCGGAA
>NZ_JAGWUA010000199.1 GCF_028868675.1 Bradyrhizobium sp. | reverse complement strand
TCGTCATTGCGAGTTCCGACCGGCCCGAGGGGCCGACCCGCCTTAGATGAAAATGGGTGAGCCACTCTGACTGAGTTTAGACCGGTACCCACCCACTTTCTTCCTAGGAGCGAAGCGACGAACTTGGCAATCAGAACGTCCCCTCACTCCGCTGCGATCCGCTCCGGAAACGCGGCTGCGAGCGACGCGCGATCCGGCTTCAGCACGCCGCGTTCGGTGATCAGCCCGGTGACGAGGCGGGCGGGCGTGACGTCAAATCCGTAGTTCGCAACCGGCGAGCCCTCGGGCACGATCCGTACCGTCTCCAGCCGGCCGTCGGCGGTGCGGCCGGTCATGTCGGTGACCTCGGCGGCGGCGCGCTGCTCGATCGGGATGTCCCTGATGCCGTCATCGATCGCAAAATCGATCGTCGGCGACGGCAGCGCGACATAGAACGGCACGTCGTTGTCGTGCGCGGCCAGCGCCTTCAGATAAGTGCCGATCTTGTTGCAGACGTCGCCATTGGCGGCGACGCGGTCGGTGCCGACGATGGCGAGATCGACCATGCCGTGCTGCATCAGGTGCCCGCCGGTATTGTCGGGGATTATCGTGTGCGGCACGCCGTGATGGCCGAGCTCCCAGGCGGTGAGCGAGGCGCCCTGGTTGCGCGGCCGGGTCTCGTCGACCCAGACATGGACCTTGATGCCGCGCTCGTGCGCGAGATAGATCGGCGCCGTCGCCGTTCCCCAGTCGACGGTCGCGAGCCAGCCGGCATTGCAATGGGTCAGCACGTTGACCGGCTCGCCCGGTTTCCTGCGCGCGGCGACGCCTTCGATCAGCGGCAGGCCGTTGCGGGCAATGCCTTGGTTGATCGCGACGTCCTGCTCGGCGATTTCGTCGGCACGCGCATAGGCGGCTTCGGTCCGTTCGAAGCGGCTGAGCGGCGCAAGCGTCGTACGCATCTCCTCGAGTGCCCATTTCAGATTGATCGCGGTCGGACGCGCCACGACCAGCGTCCGGTAGGCGCGATCGAGTCCGGCATCGGAGGCGTCCTCGCGCATCGCGAGCGCCACGCCGAAGGCCGCGGTGGCGCCGATCAGCGGCGCGCCGCGCACCAGCATGGTGCGGATCGCATCCGCCGCCTCTTCGCAGGACGTCAATTTCGCGACGACAAACTCATGCGGCAATCTGCGCTGATCGATGGCCCCGACCGAGCGGCCATCGGGCTCGAGCCAGATACTGCGATAGTGCCGGCCGTCGACCTTCATCGCGCTTCGCCTCTCCGGTCACGCCCGCAGCACGCGCCCTGCCACCGCATCGAGCTTCTTCAGGAGCTCGGGATCGCGCGCCTCCGGCGCGGTGATCAGCGCGGTATCGAGCGCGCGATCGGAGCCGATCGGGCACGGCTCATGCTCACGGGGAAAGTCTCTTGCCAGCCGGGCCACCAGCGCCTTCGCCCGGTCGGCGTTCGAGGTCAGCACGCGGATGATGTCCTGGACGGTGACGGCATCGTGATCGGGATGCCAGCAATCGAAATCCGTCACCATGGCGACCGTGGCGTAGCAGATCTCCGCTTCACGGGCGAGTTTTGCCTCGGGCATGTTGGTCATGCCGATCACGGAATGGCCTGACGTCTTGTAGGTGATGCTCTCCGCATAGGTGGAGAATTGCGGCCCCTCCATGCAGACATAGGTGCCGCTGCGCGCGATCGCGATGCCTTCCGCCTCGGCAGCCGCGGCGAGGTGGATGCGCAGCCGCGGCGACACCGGATGTGCCATCGAGACGTGGGCGACGCAGCCCCTGCCGAAGAACGAACTCTCGCGCTTGTAGGTGCGGTCGACGAACTGGTCGACGAGGACGAAGGTGCCGGGCGGAAGCTCCTCCTTGAAAGAGCCGCAGGCCGAGAGCGACACGAGGTCGGTGACGCCGGCGCGCTTCAGCACGTCGATATTGGCGCGATAGTTGATGTCGGATGGCGACAGCCGGTGTCCCCTGTCGTGCCGCGGCAGGAACACGATCGGCAGCCCGGTGATCGTGCCGCGCCGGAGTGGCGCCGAAGGCTCACCCCAGGGACTCCTGATGACCTCTTCGTGAGCGTCCTGAAGGCCCGGCAGATCGTAGATGCCGGAACCGCCGATGATGCCCAGTACCGCCTGCGTCATGCCTGTCCCATCCCGTCCGCGATGCGCGGTGCCGGGGGCAAGCTATGCCAGTTTTGCGGGAGGATGGGAACGGGGATCTCGGGACCCCGATCGACGTCATTGCTGTGACAGCCGGATCGTCGATTAAGCCGCCCGCACCGGACGCAACTGGCCGAGGACCATGCGCTGCAGCGTTTCGACCGACTGAAAATTCTCCGGCGTGATCTCGCCTTGCGGGATGGTGAAGTCGAACTCGGCTTCCACGCCCAGCATGAGATTGACCATGTCCATCGAGGTCAGGCCGATGTCGACGAGGCGCGCGGCCGGCTGCACGTCCGCCTCGAGCGAGTTCTGTTCGAGGATGTTCTTCACCAGCCTGACGATACGATCCTGAACGTCGATGTCGAGCGCCTGCATCTGAAACATCCCGCATGGTTCCGAGGCCCGTCCGCGCCGGGTGACGGCGCTAGATCGTCAAGCCGATCCTGAAATCTGCGGCACCATAGCTCGACCTTCGTCAGGAAGCGATGACTCACGTTGATTAGAATTAACGCCTCCTCCGAATCTCTAACGCGATGTCGAGAATCTGCAGACGGCCGCAAACCGGAATTTAACTGTTCGTTCGGAATTGGACTTCGTTCACCCTCTATTTGATCGACGAATTTGAATTAAATCCCTAGCCTCCGCAGCCAAGCAAACAGGGTCGGATGATCATCGGCGTCGATTGCGATGCCGCTCGATCTCGAACGACGAAACGGAGGCGGACCATCATGAACCTGCGCGAAGCGACCCTTCAACCCGTCGATGCCCAGGCGATCCTGCCCGACTGCGGTCCCTCGCTGGCCGAGCGCACGGCCAGGATGGCCGCGGCCGCCGCTTCCGAAGCCGAGACGGTCGATCGCGACGCGTGCTTCCCCAGGAAGGCCTTCGACGCCGCGCGCGAGCAGAAGCTGCTCGGCGCCATGATCCCGGTCGAGTTCGGCGGCCTCGGCGCGTCGATCTACGACATCACCGACGTCTGCTACACGCTGGGTCGCGCCTGCGCCTCCACGGCGATGATCTACGCGATGCACCAGACCAAGGTCGCCTGCATCGTCCGGCACGGCCACGGCATTCCCTGGATGGAAACCATGATGCGCCGGGTCGGCCGCGACCAATGGCTCGTCGCCTCCTCCACCACCGAAGGCCAGAACGGCGGCAACATCCGCTCGAGCGCCGCGGCGGTCGGGCATGCCGGCGACATGATCTCGCTCTCCCGCGACGCCACCGTCATCTCCTACGGAGCCGAAGCCGACGGTCTCGTCACCATCGCTCGCCGCGCCAACGACGCGGCCTCCTCCGACCAGGTGCTGCTGGCGCTCGCCAAGGACGACTATTCGCTGAAGCGGACGCTGGGCTGGGAAACGCTCGGCATGCGCGGCACCTGCTCGGTCGGCTTCGAGCTGAAGGTCGATTGCCCCGACGACCGCATCTTCCCGGAATCCTATGACAAGATCCACGCCCAGACCATGACGCCGTTCGCGCATCTGACCTGGTCGTCGGCCTGGGCCGGTATCGCGGCCGCGGCCGTCGAGCGCGCGCAGGCGTTCATCCGCAAGGCGGCGCGCGCTTCCGGCGGACAGATGCCGCCGGCCGCGGCGCATTTCACCCAGGCCAAGATCTCGCTGGCGAAACTTCGTGCCGTCATTGCCGCCAACATGGACCTCTTCGCCCATGCCGAGCACGACGAGCGGGCGCTCGGTTCGCTCGACTTCCAGTCCTCGATCACACTTCTGAAGGTGCAGGCCTCCGAGCTCGCCGTCGAGACCGTGATGCATGCGATGCGCGCAACCGGCCTGTCCGGATATCGCAACGACGGCGAGTTCACCATGGGCCGTCATCTGCGCGACGTCCTTTCCTCTCCGATCATGATCAACAACGACCGCATCCTCGCCAACGCCGCGACCTCGACGCTGATGAGCGGCGTGCCGGCGAGCCTCCGCGACCAATAAGAACACCAGCCGATCACAGGAAGCCGACCCATGAACGTAGCCGTCCTTCCCACCTCGCCCGGCACCGCGCCGGAGGCCGTCGATCCGCTCGACCATCTCGCCGACACGCTGTTCCACCGCATGGGCGCCGACGGCGTCTATGCCCGCACCGCGCTCTATGAGGACGTCGTGGAGCGGCTCGCTGCGCTGATCACCCGGCATCGCGAGCCGGACACCGAGGTGATGCGCTTTCCGCCGGTGATGAGCCGCACCCAGCTCGAGAAGTCGGGCTATCTCAAGAGCTTTCCCAACCTGCTCGGCTGCGTCTGCGGCCTGCACGGCAGCGAACGCGAGATCAACGCCGCGGTGAGCCGCTTCGACGCCGGCGGCGACTGGACCACGTCGCTGTCGCCGGCCGATCTCGTGCTGTCGCCGGCAGCCTGCTATCCCGTCTATCCGATCGCGGCGAGCCGCGGCCGGTTGCCCAAGGGCGGCCTGCGCTTCGACGTCGCCGCCGACTGCTTCCGCCGCGAGCCGTCGCGTCATCTCGACCGGCTGCAGTCGTTCCGGATGCGCGAATATGTCTGCATCGGCAATCCCGACGACGTCGCGGCCTTTCGCGAGCGCTGGATGGTGCGCGCGCAAGCGATCGCGCGCGACCTCGGCCTGACCTTCCGCGTCGACTATGCCAGCGACCCCTTCTTCGGCCGCGTCGGCCAGATGAAGGCGGTGAGCCAGAAGCAGCAGCAGCTCAAGTTCGAGCTCCTCATTCCGCTGCGCTCGGAAGAGCAGCCGACCGCCTGCATGAGCTTCAACTATCACCGCGAGCATTTCGGCACCACCTGGGGCATCCAGGACGCCGGCGGCGAGCCCGCCCATACCGGCTGCGTCGCCTTCGGCATGGACCGCCTCGCGGTTGCGATGTTCCACACCCACGGCACCGACCTGTCCGCCTGGCCCGCAAGAGTGCGCGATATCCTGGGCCTTGCCCCGCACGTCGCGACCGACATCCATGTCGAGGGCTGGCGCTAGGCCGAACCGGCCTTCACGTCCACGGGCGACCAACATGGCGCAGACCATGGTTCGATGCCGCGAGATCAGGGAGTCCGACGCCGAGGCGATTGCGGACCTGCTGACGCGTGGCTTCGGCCGCTCGCATGCCTATTGGATCGGGGGCCTGCGCCGGCAGGCACAGCGCGCCGTGCCGGAGGGCTATCCGCGCTTCGGCTACATGCTCGACAATGATGGCGCGCCGGTCGGCGTGCTGCTGCTGCTCTACACGATGCGACGAAACGGCGACGAGACCGCCGTCCGGTGCAACCTGTCGAGCTGGTATGTCGAGCCCGCCTTCCGCAGCTACGCGCCGCTCCTGACCAGGATCGCGCAGCGGCACGAGGAAGTGACCTATCTCAATATCAGCCCGGCGAGCCGGACCTGGCCTCTGGTGGAGATGCAGGGCTTCCAGTCCTATGGTCGCGGCCTGTTCTTTTCACTGCCGCTGCTGTCGCGCGCGCCACGCGGCACGACGATCGAGACCGTTGCGGCGGACGCCGGAGAGATCGGGGGTCTCGACGCGGCCGAGACCGAGCTGCTGAAACGGCATGCGCGCTACGGCTGCCTCAGCCTCGTCTGCCGCACGCTGCAGGGCGTGTTCCCCTTCGTCCTGCAGTCGGCCCGCATGCGGCGCGGCCGCATCGCATTGCCGGCGATGCGGCTGATCTACTGCCGCGACGTCGCCGACTACGCCGCCTGCGCCGGCCACATCGGCAGGCTGCTGCTTCGTTACGGCATGATCTCCGTGATCGTCGATGGCAACGGCCGCATCTCCGGTCTTGTCGGCCTCTACACCGAGCGGCGCGGCCGCAAATATTTCAAGGGCCCGCACCGGCCTAGGCCGACCGATCTCACCGACACCGAGCTCGTGCTTTACGGGCCGTGATGGCCTCGAGGCCTGCAACCCGGCCCCATTGGTGATAGAGTCGCGCGCAAAGCGGAGTGCAAACCATGTCCGAGCGCAGCGCGCATTGGGAAAACGTCTACGCCACCAAGGGCGAGAACGAGGTGAGCTGGTTTCAGGACAGCCCGGCGATCTCGCTCGACCTGATCCGGGAAGCCAATCCCAATCATGACGCCGCCATCGTCGATATCGGCGGCGGCGCCTCGCGGCTGGTGGATCGCCTGCTCGGCGATGGATACCGGTCGATCGCGGTGCTGGATCTTTCGGCCAATGCGCTCGACGCAGCGAAGGCGCGCATTGGCGCGGCGGCCGCAAAGGTCGACTGGATCGTGGCCGACGTCACGACGTGGCGGCCGGCGAGATCGTACGATGTATGGCACGACCGCGCGGCGTTTCATTTCCTCACCGATCCGCGCGACCGGGCGGCCTATCGCCAGCGCCTGGAGACGGCCGTGCACCCCGGCGGCGCCGTCATCATCGGCACCTTTGCGCTGAATGGCCCGGAGAAATGCAGTGGCCTGCCGGTGCAGCGCTATGACGGCAAAAGTCTCGCGGCGGAGCTCGGGCCGGTGTTCGAGCTCGTCACTACGCGCGCGGAGATCCATCACACGCCCTGGAACTCGACGCAGGCGTTTCAGTTCAGCCGGTTCTGGCGGCGCGGCTGACCGAGGCATCGTCATTGCGAGCGCAGCGAAGCAATCCAGAATCTTTCCGCGGAAAGACTTTGGATTGCTTCGTCGCTTCATTCCTCGCAATGACGGCGCGTGAGGCTTACGCCGCGAGTTTCACCGCGTGCGCAAAGTCCCAGTAGAGCTTGCGCGCCCTGGTGAAGAACGGTCCGGGCTTCAGCTCGCGGTCGTCGATACGGATGACGGGGGCGACCTTGGCGAAGTTACCAGTGGAGAATATCTCGTCCGCGGCGAGGAAATCGGCGTAGCGCAGCGTCTTCTCGACCACGGTGACGCCCGCCCCGCGCAACAGCGCGTTCGCGCGCTGCCGCGTGATGCCGTTGAGGAACGTGCCGTTCGGCACCGGCGTATAGACGACGCCGTCCCTGGCCATGAACACGTTGGAATTGCCGAACTCCGCGACGTTGCCGAGCATGTCGAGCATCAGGCAATTCTGGAAGCCGCGCGAGGCCGCCTCCATCAGCGCGCGCGAATTGTTGGGATAGAGGCAGGCCGCCTTGGCGTCGACCGGCGCGCATTCGGCGGTCGGCCTGCGGAACGGCGACAGCGTGATCGCATTGCCAACCGGCTTCGGCATCGGCGCTTCGTAGATGCACAGGCACCAGTTGGTGGTGTCGGGGTCGAACAGCACGCCGCCGCCAAAGCCGTTCTGCGCCCAGTACATCGGGCGGATGTAGAGCTCGGCGTTTGCCGCAAAGCGCGCGATGCCTTCGCGCGCCAGCGACAGCCAGGTGTCGGTGTCGACCACCGGCTTCAGCCCGAAATTGATCGCGGACTGGTTGGCGCGGGCGCAGTGACGGTCGAGGTCGGGCGCCACGCCTTCGAAGGCGCGCGCGCCGTCGAACACGACCGAGCCGAGCCAGGCGCCGTGCGTGCGCGGCCCCATGATCGGTACGTTGCCCGCCTGCCATCGGCCTTCGAAGAAAGTCCAGCTCGGCGAATAGTCGACGGGCTTTGCGATCTCGGCCATGGCCGGCCTCCCCTGGGCGTGATGCCGTAATTCGCCGCCACTATTGTCTCAACTTCTAAAGGATTTGCTGCGCACGCGGCGCGCAAGGGGGGTACTGGTTCGATTCAGGATTTGGGTATAATCCCGCTCGTTGCATGGAGCCGATATGCCGCTCGATCCGCTCGCTAAGCGTTTGTTGACCATGATGGCCGCGGCTGCGCCCGGCGGGCGGATTCGCCCGAGCGTCGAGGCACGGCGGCAGTCGCTGGCGAAACTGATGCAATTCGCGCGCGCCGAGGCGCCTGATGTGGCGACGTCCGACGGCACCCTGCCCGGCCCCGGCGGAGCGCTGGCCTACCGGCTCTATGCGCCCGCGGGCACCGAGGCGCAGGCGCCGGGATTCGTGTTCTTTCATGGCGGCGGGCTAGTCGCGGGCAGCATCCAGACCCATGACCGGATCGCGGCCGCGCTCGCGCATGCAACCGGCTGCCGCCTCGTCTCGGTCGACTACCGGCTCGCACCGGAGCACAGGTTCCCCTCCGCCGTGGACGACGCCATCGCTGCGACCGAGTGGGTCGCGCGAGAGGCGGATACCCTGGGCATCGACGCCGATCGGCTCGTGGTCGGCGGCGATTCCGCCGGGGCGACCCTGGCTGCCGTGGTCTGTCAGGAGGCGGCACGAAACGCCGGGCTCTCGATCGTCGCGCAATGCCTGATCTGTCCGGTGCTGGATTTCGAAGCGATCTCGCCCTCGCGTGAGGCATTCGCCGAAAATCACCTGATCGACCGCGTCACCATCGAGGCCGATCTTGCCGACTATCTGCCTGAAGGCGTCGATGCCGCCGACCCGCGCATCTCGCCGCTGCGCACGAGCCGGCTCGCCGGACTGCCGCCGGCCATCATCCACACCGCCGAATTCGATCCGATGCGCGACGAGGGCAATGCCTATGCGCGCAAGCTGCTCGCCGCCGGCGTCACCGTCGAGCACGTCTGCCACGACGGCATGGTCCACAATTTCCACGCCATGGGTGCGATCCTGCCGCAGGCGCAGCTCGTGATTTCACAGATCGGTGAGCAGGTCCG
>NZ_JAGWUA010000198.1 GCF_028868675.1 Bradyrhizobium sp. | reverse complement strand
ATCACAGAGTCGGTGGGTTTGTCGCCGGCGGGGCAATCGGGAAGGGGGCATCGCTGGACCGCTCAGAACAGCCGCGCTGGCCGGCCGGACGCCGATGTGCCGTGTCGCTGACCTTCGACGATGCGCTGCCGGTCCATCACGAACTCGCTGGACCTGCACTCGAGGCGCGCGGCCTGCGCGGCAGCTTCTATCTCCATATCGCGACGGCCCCGAGCCGCGATCCCTTGCCCTGGCGCGCGCTGGCCGCGCGCGGCCATGAGCTGGGCAACCATACCCTGTTCCATCCCTGCCGGGGCCGGCCCGGCTGGGACTGGCTCGACCCGGCCTTCGACCTCAGGCGCTATACGCCGCTCCGTTTCCAGCAGGAGGTGCGGGTCGCCAACGCCTTTCTGACGCTGATCGACGGCCGACCGGAGCGGACCTTTGCCTGTACCTGCTACGACACGCATCTCGGGCAGGGGCGCAACAGGGCGGCCATCGCCGAGCTGATCCGGTCGGATTTCGTCGCCGCGCGCGGCCGGCGAACCGACAAGCCGATCACCGTCACCGCCGATCTCGACCTGATGAACCTCGATTGCCTGGAAGCCGACGGGTTGCCGCTCGCCGCGCTCGTCGACGCCGTCGACGAGACGCGCGATCGCGGCGGATGGCTGATCGCGGTCTTTCACGGCATCGGATCGGGAACGCATCATCTGTTCTCCGAGCCGACGACGCTGAACGCGTTGCTCGACCATCTCGCCGCCGCGCGCGACGTCTGGGTCGCGCCGCTGATCGAGATCGCCAAATGGGTGCGCGGGGGCTGAGGCGATCCTCGCAGCCAGTGCGCAAGTTGCCGCATGTGCGGGCAGAGCGTTCGCTAACGGCCGTTAACCGGATTTGAGGCGAGCGATTCACGCGGATGAAAGCGGCGAACCCTACGATGGCGGGCAAGTCAGAGGGCGTATTTTCAGGCATGGCCAACAGCATCTGGACGACCGAGGAATTCACCTGCTCGGGTTGCGGAATGAACTACACCGCGACCAGGGAGAAGCACGCGGACAAGCATTCCGGCAGCTTCAAATGCCGGGTCTGCAATGCCGAGGTCCACGCCTGGTCCGGCTATCACAATTTCTTTGACTGGGAGGCCATCGAGACGAGGACGCCGGTGTTCGGCAGGCGATGGGAGCAGTCGCGGCGGTAGATGCAATCGTGGTGGCTGGCCGTCGCCGCCGTCACCGCCGCGTTCCGTTTGCCGGCCCAACTCGTCTTGACCTGAACTTGTCTTGGCGCAAATCGCGCGTGCGGCTCGCCCGGTAGCTTTTCTCCGAGCTGGACCGGTCGACCGGTCGGAAACCGCTACCGGAGAATGCCTCGATGAGACCCCGCATCCTGTCGGTCGTCGCCATCGCCCTTTGGCTGGCGACCGCCGCCGTCGCCGTCGTCTTCTTCGTTCGCGGCCGGACGCAGATCGCGCCCGACGGGCGCACGGCCGTCTTGCTGACGGCCGACGAGCGCAATCTCGTGCTGGCCGAAATGCGCGGCGTTCTCGGTTCGGTGCAGGGTATCGTCGATGGCGTGAATGCGGGCGACATGAAGCGCGTCGCGCAGGCGGCGCGCGCGAGCGGCATGGCGGCGGCGGCCGACGTCAATCCGGCACTGATGGCCAAGCTGCCGCTCGAATTCAAGGAACTCGGGCTCGGCCTGCACCGGCGCTTCGATGACATCGCAAGGGCGGCGGACTCGGGCGCGAGCCGCGAACAGGTGCTGACCTCCCTCGGCGCGCAGCTCTCGGCCTGCATCGGCTGCCACGAGGGCTACCGGCTAGATGCGGTCACGGCGCAAGGCAAGTGACGGCAATTCGCATGGTGTGAACGCGGCTTCGCGAGGCATGCGGGCGCGCAGTAGCATAAGCTTCACCCGATGCGCGGCACGGCGAACGCCCGAATGCGATACGGAACATTTTGACCAGGAAGAACCGGCAAAGGGTCGTCAGCTTGGCGCTGACGGCCCGGTCGATCCCTCCGGACTGCCAAGTAATCAATAAAATCGGCGCTGGGCGGTCTCTCAGCAGCAGCGGCCAGGCTGAATATTAGGCCGCGGCACGCGCGTTGCGGCGCCGATAAGCGACCGTGCCGATACACAGGAAGCCGAGGGTCATCATCGCCCACGTGGACGGCTCGGGGACGGCGGGCACCGTGTGGGAGACGATCGTGATATGGTTTGCCGCAACGCCGCCCGTGTTGCACTCCACGCCGGCAATGCCGGTGCAAGCAATCACGTCCGCGCCGAAGAAATATCCGCCGGCATTTGCTTTGAAATCGTTCACCGTCAGCCCGGCGAGGTGAAACTCCAGCGGGCCGGGATTGCCGTGGCCTCCACCATTTTGATGGTCAGCGAAATTGCCGAGCGAATCGACGTCCACATAGCGGATTCCATTCGAGAAGTTGCCGTACGGCGTCTCCTCGACGGGATTCGATGTATCAGCGATGAAGCCGCTCGTACTCGGACTGTAGACAGGCGCGGGAGTAACGCTCGTGGCAAGGGTGGGCGTGCCGACATTGTAGACGAATGGCGCATGCGGCCCCCGGTATTGATGAAGGTTGCCCCGTTGACGAGCGTCACCAGGACGTCGACGTATCCGGCTTCGTCAGTCGCCTGCACCGTGCCGACCGTGGTGATGGTCGGAGCGGTCACGCATGGTGAGGAGCAGGTCTTTACAGGCGTGAACGATATCTGATTGAGACTAGCGATCAGAACGTCGGCCTTCGCGGACCCGGCGGACGCAAGAAAGACAGCCGCTAATGCAAAGTTTAAATACTTCATCGCTGCAACTCCAACGATAGAGATAATCTGCGTTATTAATTCATGTATATAGCAACTGGGAAAAGTTGGAAACCGGAAAAGAGTTGAGAAGTTGAATCCAGCGGTATCTGGTGCAGCGTTGCCGAGTGAGATTAAGATTTAAAATGATGGAAGTTCTGCATTTAATTTTGTTTATGCGCATTTAATAATGCGCACCGGCTATTCGCCGTTGTGGCGCCGTTCGGGGATGCAGTGATGCGCGACCAGGCGAAGGCGTGGTTCCAGCGTTCGCGACGGTGAACTGGAGCAACTCCGATGACACGCACGGCCGCGGGTCGTCGGAGAGGTGTCTATCCGATGTCGTTTCCGGTCCAAGACTTATTCGGGGTGGCTGCTGCCATGTCGCGTGAGCGGTGGCGATCCCGGCAGGACTCGAACCTGCAACCCGCGGAGTAGAAATCCGCTACTCTATCCAGTTGAGCTACGGGACCGGAGAGACCGGCTTGGGCGTGGCGCCCGGCCGACCTTGTACCATGGCAATATGAAAAATCCGTCCCGCCGCCAAGCCTGGACCGAACCGTTTTCCGCAACCGGGCGACAAAGCGGAGCGTCGGTGTCCACGGGTTCCGGCGCGGCGTCCCTTGGCCGCGCCGCCGGTCTGCCGGCCGGTGCCTGGCGCCGCCTTGCGGTATCCTGAACGGCCGCCGCACCTCGGTTCGGGTTGACTTGTCATGGCGCAATGCGACGTTCGGCCATTCTGGTTCCATCGCCTTGAGTCCGTCACCTTTTCTTCGCACGTCATTGCTGACGCGGCGCTCGTCCGCGGTCCCGGGAGTCCATCATGATCGGTTTGGTTCGCGCTGCAGCTCTTTGCGCAACGGTTCTGCTTGGCCTGACGACGGCTCTGGCCGCGGACAAGGCCTTCAAGCGCGACGATCTCGCCGATTCCGCGATCAAGCTGGAGGCCCAGATCAGGAGCGAGGCGGGCCCGGTGGCCAAGAGCAATGCGTCCTTGCGCACCGACGCCGACGCAGCCTTCAAGCGCAACGATTACCGCACGGGCCTGTCGATCCTCGGCCAGATCGCCGCCACCACGCCGGACGATGCCGGCAACTGGCTGCGGCTCGCCCGCGTCATCTTCCAGATCGTGCCGAAGAGCTCGAGCGAGCAGACCTTCCTGCTGGAGCGGGCCTCGACTGCGGCCTACATCGCCTATCAGCGCGCCGGCAATGCGGGCGAGGAGGCCGAGGCGCTGGCGGTGCTGGGCCGGGCGCTCGCCGAGCGCAAATTGTGGCGGCCGGCGCTGGATGCGCTGCGGCTGTCGCTCGACATGCGCGAGGTCGCCGACGTCCGCGGGCAATATGAGAAGCTGCGCGACGAGCACGGCTTCCGGCTGCTCGACTACACCGTCGATTCCGATTCCGCGAGCCCGCGGGCCTGCTTCCAGTTCTCCGAGGAACTCGCCAAGCGCATCGATTTCACCCCGTTCCTCGCGCTGGCGGGCCAGGACAAACCGGCACTGTCGGCCGAGGGCAAGCAGCTCTGCGTCGACGGACTGGAGCACGGCGAGCGCTACAACATCAATCTGCGCGCCGGCCTGCCGTCGACGGTGAAGGAGAGCCTGCCGAAATCGGCCGAGTTCAACATCTATGTGCGCGACCGCAAGCCGTTCGTGCGCTTCACCAGCCGCGCCTACGTGCTGCCGCGGACTGGCCAGCGCGGCATCCCCCTGGTCAGCGTCAACACCCCGGCGGCGACCATCAATGTGTTCCGGATCGGCGACCGCAACCTGATCAACACGGTGGTCGAGAGCGATTTCCAGCGCACGATCTCGCGCTACCAGCTCACCGAGCTCGGCGACGAGCGCGGCGTCAAGGTCTGGTCGGGCGAGCTTGCGACCGCCATGACGCTGAACCAGGACGTCACCACCGCGTTTCCGGTCGACCAGGCGCTCGGCGACCTCCTGCCCGGCGTCTATGTGATGACGGCGGCCGCCAAGGGCCCCGGCAGCGACGACGACTACCAGCTCGCCACCCAGTGGTTCATCGTCTCCGATCTCGGCGTCACTGCCTATTCCGGCAATGACGGCATCCACGTCTTCGTCAATTCGCTCGCCTCGACCGACCCGGTCGCGAAAGCCGAAGTGCGGCTGGTCGCGCGCAACAACGAGATCCTCGCCACCCGCAGGACCGACGAATCCGGCCACGTGCTGTTCGAGGCGGGGCTCGCACGCGGCGAGGGCGGCCTGTCGCCGGCGCTGCTCACCGTCGGCGGCGAAAAAGCCGACTACGCCTTCCTCAGCCTCAAGACCTCGGCCTTCGATCTCGGCGATCGCGGCGTCGCCGGTCGTGTGGTGCCGGCGACCGCGGACGCCTTCGTCTATGCCGAGCGCGGCGTCTACCGCTCGAACGAGACCGTGTACCTGACCGCGCTCTTGCGCGACGGGCAGGGCAACGCCGTCACCGGCGGCCCGCTGACGCTGGTGGTGGAGCGGCCCGATGGCGTCGAGTTCCGCCGTGCCGTTCTCGCCGACCAGGGCGCGGGCGGACGCTCCCTCTCGGTCCCGCTCAATTCCGCCGTGCCGACAGGGACCTGGCGGGTGCGCGCGTTCACGGACCCGAAGGCCTCGTCCGTCGGCGAGACCACCTTCATGGTCGAGGACTATGTCCCGGACAGAATCGAATTCGACTTGAGCACCAAGGACAAGCTGATCAAGGCTCAGGCTCCGGTGGAGCTGAAGGTCGACGGGCATTTCCTCTATGGCGCGCCGGCCTCGGGCCTGCAGCTCGAAGGGGACATGCTGGTGGCGCCCGCCGCCGAGCGGCCGGGATTTGCCGGATACGAGTTCGGCGTCGCCGACGAGGAGACCACCAGCAACGAGCGCACGCCGCTGGAGAACCTGCCGGAGTCCGATGCCAACGGTGTGGCGACCTTCCCGGTGACGCTGGACAAGCAGCCGGCCTCGACGCGTCCGCAGGAGGCGCAGATCTTCATCCGCATGGCGGAGACGGGCGGGCGTGCGGTCGAGCGCAAGCTGGTGCTGCCGATCGCGGCCGCCGGCGCGATGATCGGCGTCAAGCCGCTGTTCGGCGACAGAAGCGTGGCCGAAGGCGACAAGGCCGAGTTCGACGTCGCCTTCGTCTCGCCCGAGGGCAAGACAGTGGCGCGCGACGGGCTGCGCTATGAGCTCCTGAAGATCGAGTCGCGCTACCAGTGGTATCGCCAGAACAATTACTGGGAGTACGAGCCGGTCAAGTCGACATCGCGCGTCGCCGACGGCGACCTCGCGGTTGCCGCCGACAAGCCGGCGCGCATCTCGCTCAGCCCGCGGCCCGGGCGTTATCGGCTCGACGTGAAGTCGATCGACGCGGACGGTCCGATCACCTCGGTACAGTTCGACGTCGGCTGGTATTCCGACGGCTCGGCCGACACGCCGGACCTCCTGGAGACCTCGATCGACAAGCCGCAATACGCCTCCGGCGACACCATGACGGTGACCGTCAACGCGCGCAGCGCCGGCAAGCTCACCATCAACGTGCTCGGCGATCGCCTGCTGACCACGCAGAGCCTCGACGTCAAGGAAGGCGTTGCGCAGGTCAAGCTTCCGATCGGCAAGGACTGGGGCACTGGCGCCTATGTGGTGGCGACCTTGCGCCGGCCGCTCGATGCGGCCGCGCAGCGCATGCCGGGACGCGCGATCGGGCTGAAATGGTTCGGCATCGACAAGCAGGCCCGCACACTCTCCGTGAAGCTGGCGCCGCCGGCGCTTATCCGGCCGAATTCGCAGTTGAAAATCCCGGTCAAGCTCGAGGGACTCAACCCCGGCGAGGACGCCAAGATCGTCGTCGCCGCGGTCGATGTGGGCATCCTCAATCTGACCAACTACAAGCCGCCGGCGCCAGATGATTACTATCTCGGCCAGCGCCGCCTGACCGCGGAAATCCGCGATCTCTACGGCCAGCTGATCGACGGCATGCAAGGCACGCGCGGCCAGATCAAATCCGGCGGCGATGCCGGCGCGGAACTGCAGGGCTCGCCACCGACACAGAAGCCGCTTGCGCTCTATTCCGGCATCGTCACGGTCGCCGCCGACGGCACCGCAGAGGTCTCGTTCGACATTCCGGAGTTCGCGGGCACGGCGCGCGTGATGGCGGTGGCCTGGACTGCGACCAAGCTCGGTCGCGCCAATACCGACGTCGTGATCCGCGATCCCGTGGTGTTGACGGCAACCTTGCCGCGCTTCCTGCTCAATGGCGATCACGGCGCGGTCAATCTCGAGATCGACAATGTCGAGGGCACTGCCGGCGACTACACGGTCAGCGTCAAGACGGCGGGGCCCGTGAAGATGACCGGCAATCCCGCGAGCACGATCAAGCTCGCAGCGAAGCAGCGCAACTCGCTGTCGCTGGCGCTCGATGCCACCGCTGCGGGACAGGCGACGCTGGACGTCGACATCAAGGGCCCGAATGGATTGACGCTGGCGCGTCACTACGCGCTCGACGTCAAGGCGGCGACGCAGGTGCTGGCGCGGCGCTCGATCCGGACGCTGGCGAAGGGCGAGAGCCTGACGCTGACCTCGGACATGTTCTCCGATCTCGTGCCGGGCACCGGCAGCGTCTCGATCTCGGCGAGCCTTTCGACCGCGCTCGACGCCGCGACCATTTTGAAGGCGCTCGACCGCTACCCCTATGGCTGCTCGGAGCAGATCACGAGCCGCGCCATGCCGCTGCTCTACGTCAACGAACTCGCGGCCGGCGCGCATCTGGCCATGGACACCGAGGTCGACCAGCGCATCAAGGACGCGATCGAACGGCTCTTGGCCCGGCAGGGCTCCAACGGTTCCTTTGGCCTGTGGTCGGCCGGCGGCGAGGACGCCTGGCTCGATGCCTATGTCACCGACTTTCTGACCCGCGCCCGCGAGAAGGGTTTTGTCGTGCCGGACGTGCTGTTCAAGAGCGCGCTCGACCGCATCCGCAACTCGGTGGTGAACGCCAATGAGCCGGAGAAGGACGGCGGACGCGATCTCGCCTATGGACTCTACGTGCTCGCCCGCAACGGCGCGGCGCCGATCGGCGATCTCCGCTATCTCGCCGACACCAAGCTCGGCAATCTCGCGACCCCGATCGCCAAATCGCAACTGGCGGCGGCGCTTGCGCTGGTCGGCGACCGCAACCGCGCCGAGCGGGTCTATGGCGCGGCGCTCGACAGCCTCGCGCCAAGACCCGCGCTGGAGTTCGGCCGCACCGACTACGGCTCGCAGCTCCGCGATGCGGCAGCTCTCGTCTCGCTCGCGAGCGAGGGCAATGCGCCGCGTCCGACGTTGACGCAGGCCGTCAACCGCGTCGAGGCCGCGCGCGGGCTCACGCCCTACACCTCGACGCAGGAGAATGCGTGGCTGGTGCTGGCGGCGCGCGCGCTCGCCAAGGAGAACCTGTCGCTCGACGTCGATGGCCAGGCGGTCAAGACCGCGCTCTATCGCAGCTACAGGGCCGCGGAGATGACCGGCAAGCCGCTCAAGATCACCAACACCGGCGATGCGCCGGTGCAGGCAGTGGTCTCGGTGTCGGGCTCGCCGGTCACACCGGAGCCGGCGGCGTCGAACGGCTTCAAGATCGAGCGCGGCTATTTCACGCTCGACGGCAAGCCGGCCGACATCAGCAAGGTCAAGCAGAACGAGCGCTTTGCCGTGGTGCTGAAGGTGACCGAGGCCAAGCCCGAATACGGACACATCATGGTGTCCGACTACCTGCCTGCGGGCCTCGAGATCGACAATCCGAAACTGGTCTCCTCCGGCGACAGCGGCACGCTCGACTGGATCGAGGACGGCGAGGAGCCCGAAGATACCGAGTTCCGCGACGACCGCTTCACCGCGGCGATCGACCGCGCCTCCGATGACAAGTCCGTGTTCACGGTGGCTTACGTCGTGCGCGCGGTCTCGCCGGGCAAATACGTGCTGCCGCAGGCCTATGTCGAGGACATGTACAATCCCTCGCGCTA
>NZ_JAGWUA010000197.1 GCF_028868675.1 Bradyrhizobium sp. | reverse complement strand
TACCAGGCGCAGTACGACCAGGCCGTCGCCAAGAAGGCGCAGGACCAGGCGCAACTCGCCAACCAGCGCATCGATCTGACGCGCTATGAGCAGCTCGCGGCGTCCAATGCCGGCTCCAAGCAGCAGGCCGACACCCAGCGCGCGCTGGTCGCCCAGACCGAGGCGCTGGTCAAGGCCGACCAGGCCGCGATCGACAATGCGACGGCCACGCTCGGTTATACCAGGATCGTGGCGCCGATCTCGGGCCGTGCCGGCCTGCGCCAGGTCGATCAGGGCAACATCATCCACGCTTCCGACACCACCGGTCTCGTCGTGCTGACCCAGTTGCAGCCGATCGCGGTGCAGTTCAGCCTGCCGCAGCAGCAGATCATGCGGGTGAACGCCGCAGCCGCCAAGGGCCCGCTTCCGGTCGACGTGTTCGGCAATGATGGAATCACGGTGATCGATACCGGAAAATTGAGCGGCATCGACAACCAGGTCGATCCCACCACCGGCACGCTGAAGCTGAAGGCCGAATTCCCCAACGCCGGCTACCAGCTCTGGCCGGGCCAGTTCGTCAACGTCAGGCTCAAGGTCGAGACGATCGAAAAGGCGCTGGTGGTGCCGACATCGGCGGTGCAGCGCGGCCCGGTCGGGACCTTCAGCTACGTGATCGGCGAGGGCGACCTCGTCTCGGCCAAGCCCGTGACGGTGACGCAGCAGAACGAGCATGACGCCGTCATCGCCAGCGGCCTGTCGGCGGGCGATCGCGTCGTCACGACCGGTTTCGCCAACCTGTCGGACGGCTCGAGGGTGATCATCGGCCGCAGCGACCAGACGCCATCGCTCGATCTCGCGCCGCGCAAGCGCAGCCGTACGCCGCAGGCCGGCGAAGGACAGGCCAAGGACGGACAGAAGGGCAATGGAGCGAAGAAGCAGCCATGATCCCGGCATGCGCCGTCTGAGGGGCGGGAAGGCGCGGACAGGATGAGCGTCTCCGAACCATTCATCCGCCGACCGATCGCGACCTCGCTGCTCGGCGTCGCACTGCTGATCGGCGGGGCGCTCGGCTATTTCGCGCTGCCGGTCTCGGCGCTGCCGCAGGTCGACTTCCCGACCGTGCAGGTGACGACGCAATTGCCGGGCGCGAGCCCCGACGTGATCGCCTCGCTGATCACCGCGCCGCTGGAGCGGCAGCTCGGGCAAATTCCCGCGCTGTCGTCCATGAACTCGACGAGCTCCTACGGCGTCAGCCAGATCTCGCTGCAGTTCGACCTCAACCGCGACATCGACGGCGCGACGCAGGACGTCCAGGCCGCGATCAACGCCGCGGCCGGCGTGCTGCCACGGAGCCTGCCGTATCCGCCGACCTACGCCAAGGTGAATCCGGCCGATGCGCCGGTCCTGACGCTGGCGCTGCGCTCCGAGACGATCTCGCTCCGGGTGATGAGCGACATCGCCGACACGATTTTGGCGCAACGGCTCAGCCAGATTTCCGGCGTCGGGCGCGTCACCGTGCTCGGCGGGCTGAAGCCGGCGGTGCGGATCCAGGCCGATCTGGCCCGGCTCGCAGCCTACGGGATCGCGATGGAGGATATGCGCTCGGCGATCGCCAGCGCCAACGTATCGGGACCAAAGGGCGCGCTGCACGGCGCGCAGCAGTCCTATACGATCGCCGCCAACGACCAGATCGCCGCGGCGGAGGCCTACAAGCCCATCATCATCGCCTACCGCAACGGCTCGCCGGTGACGATCGGCGACGTCGCGCAGATCGTCGACGGGCTGGAGAACGACCGTACCGGCGGCTGGTACCAGGGCACGCCGGCCGTGATCATCGACATCCAGCGGCAGCCCGGTGCCAACGTGATCGATGTCGTCCGCCAGATCAGGGAGGAGATCCCGAAGGTCCAGCGCGCGATCCCGGCCGGCGTCAACCTGACCGTGGTCTCGGACCGCACCGTCACCATCCGCGCCTCCGTCCACGACGTGCAGTTTACGTTGATCCTGAGCGTGGTGCTGGTGACGCTGGTGGTGCTGCTGTTCCTGCGTTCGCTGCGCGCCACGATGATCGCGGGCGTCGCGCTGCCGCTGTCGCTGATCACGAGCTTCGGCATCATGTATTTCTCGGGCTTCAGCCTCGACAATCTGTCGCTGATGGCGCTGACGATCGGCACCGGGTTCGTGGTCGACGACGCCATCGTGATGATCGAGAACATCGTCCGCCACATGGAGAACGGCGAGAGCGCGATGCAGGCTTCGCTCCGCGGCGCCAGCGAAATCGGCTTCACCGTGATCTCGCTGACGGTGTCGCTGATCGCGGTCTTCATCCCGCTGCTGTTCATGTCCGGCCTGGTCGGGCGGATGTTCCGCGAATTCGCGCTGACGCTGACGATCGCGGTGGTGACTTCGGCGATCGTGTCGCTGACGCTGACGCCGATGATGTGCTCGCGCCTGCTCAGGCACGCCAGCGAGGAGCTGGTGGTGCCGGGGCTCGCCGCGGTGAGCCGGCTCATCGACCGCATGGTTTCGTTCTATCACTGGACGCTCCTGTGGGTGCTGGAGCGCCAGCGCGCCACGTTGATCGTGACGTTTGCAACCCTGGCCGCGACGCTGATCCTGTATGTCGTCGCGCCTAAGGGTTTTCTGCCGCTGCAGGACACCGCTTCGATCACTGCGGTGACCGAGGCCGGACCGGACGTCTCCTTTGCCGAGATGCAGAGCCGGCAGACCCAGGCGGCCGAAACCATCAAGGCCGACCCGGACGTGGTCGGCGTCGTCTCGGTGATCGGCGCGGGCTCGGTCAATCCGACCACCAATGTCGGGCGGCTGGTGATGACCCTGAAGCCGCGCGGCGAGCGGCGCGACGACGTCGCCGTGGTGGTGGCGCGGCTGAAGCAGCGTGTGGCCGGGATCCCCGGCATGACCGTCTACTTCCAGCCGGTGCAGGACGTGCAGATCTCGACCCAGTCGAGCCGCTCGCAATATCAGTACACACTGACCGGAACCGACGCGGCGCTGGTGTCGGAATGGGCGCGCAAGCTCGTTGCCGAGATGCGGCGCGATCCCTTGTTCCGCGACGTGTCCTCGGAGGCCCAGGAGGGCGGTTTGCGGGCGCAGCTGGACGTCGACCGCCAGCGCGCCGGCCAGCTCGGCGTCAGCCTGCAGGGCGTGACGGACACGCTGAACGACGCCTTCGCGCAACGGCAGATCTCGACGATCTACGGCCAGGCCAACCAGTACCGCGTGGTGCTGGAAGCATTGCCGATGTACCAGCGCGATCCCTCGATCCTGAGCAAGCTGTACCTGCCGGGCGTCGCCGGCGCGCAGGTACCGCTCTCGGCGGTCGCGACGCTGACGCGGACCACCGCGCCGCTGGCGATCTCGCATCAGGCGCAGTTCCCGGCGGTTTCGCTCAGCTTCAACCTGGCGCCCGGGGCCGCGCTCGGCGACGCGGTCGAGGCGGTCAAGACGATCGAGACCAGCATCGGCATGCCCGGCAGCATCGTCGGCGTCTATGCCGGCGACGCCGCCGAATTCGCCAAGGCGCTGGCAGGCCAACCCTGGCTGCTGCTCGCCGCCGTCATCACCATCTACATCGTGCTCGGCGTGCTCTACGAGAGCTACATCCACCCGATCACGATCCTGTCGACGCTGCCGTCGGCCGGCGTCGGTGCGATCCTCGCCTTGGTGCTGTTCGGTCAGGACCTCTCCGTGATCGGGCTGATCGGCATCATCCTGCTGATGGGCATCGTCAAGAAGAACGCCATCATGATGATCGACTTCGCGCTGGACGCGGAGCGGGGGCAGGGGCTGCCGGCGACGGAAGCGATCGTGCAGGCCTGCCTGCTGCGCTTCCGCCCGATCATGATGACGACGCTGGCGGCCCTGTTCGGCGCGCTGCCGCTCGCCGTCGAGAGCGGCACCGGCTCGGAGCTGCGCTTTCCGCTCGGCATCTCGATCATCGGCGGCCTGCTGCTCAGCCAGTTGCTCACCCTCTACACCACGCCGGTGATCTATCTCGCGCTCGACCGGATCAATCGGCGGCTCGAGCGGGCGCTGCCGCCGCCCGAACCGGAGACGCCGGCGGCGGGCGCCACCGAGGGCATGTGAACGATGGCCTCGATCTCGGAGCCGTTCATCCGCAGGCCCGTCGCCACCACGCTGCTGTCGATCGGGCTGTTCCTGCTCGGCGTCGTCGCGTATGCCTTCCTGCCCGTGGCGTCCGTTCCCAACGTCGATTTTCCGGCGATCTTCGTCTCGGCCACCCGGCCCGGCGCCGATCCGTCGGTGATGGCGGCCACGGTGGCGGCGCCGCTCGAACGCCGGCTCGGCGAGATCGCGGGGATCAACCAGATCACCTCGACCAGCACGCTCGGCGTCAGCCGCATCCAGCTCCAGTTCAACATCGGCCGCAACATCGACCGCGCCGCACGCGACGTCCAGGCGGCCATCAACGCTTCGCTCGCCGACCTGCCGAGCGACCTGCCGACGCTGCCGCGCTTCCGCAAGGCCAATTCGGCGGCAGCCCCCGTCTACGTCATGGCGCTCACCTCCAGGACCATCTCGGCCAGCGCCATCTATGACGTCGCCGACACCGTGCTGGCCCAGCGCATCGCCCAGGTGCCCGGCGTCGGCGACGTCACGGTGAGCGGCGCCGATCAGCCCGCGGTGCGCGTCGCGCTCAATCCGGTCGCGCTCTCCAATGCGGGCATATCGACCGACGACGTGCGCACCGCCATCATCAATGCCAACCCGCTCGGTCCCGTCGGCATCTTCAACGGCGAGCGGCTGAGCGAGACGCTCGGGCTGAACCGGCAGATGCGCACCGCGCAGGAATTCCGCGACATCCTGATCAAGAGTGCGAGCGGCAATTTCCTGCGGCTGTCCGACGTCGCCGACATCGAGGATTCCGTTCGCAACGCGCGGTCGTTCGCCTGGTTCAACAAGCAGCCGGCGGTCATCATCCAGATCACCAAGCAGGGCGATGCCAACGTCATCGATACCGTCGACCGGGTCAAGGCGCTGATTCCCAGCCTGCGACAGTGGATTCCGGCGGGCGTGGAGGTCTCCACCCTGGTCGACCGCACCGGCACGATCCGCGCCAGCGTGCTCGACATGCAATGGACGCTGCTTGCGACCGCCATCCTGGTCATGGTCGTGGTGTTCGTGTTCCTGCGCCGGATGACTCCCACCATTGCCGCAGGTGTTTCAGTGCCGCTGGCGTTGGCCGGGACCTGCGCCGGCATGTGGGTCGCCGGCTACTCCATCGACAATCTGTCGCTGATGGCGCTCGCGGTCTCCGTCGGCTTCGTGGTCGACGATGCCATCGTCATGATCGAAAACATGTTCCGCAACCTCGAGGAGGGCATGCGGCCGTTCCAGGCGGCGCAGGAGGGCGCGCGGCAGATCGGCTTCACGGTCGTCTCGATCAGCCTGTCGCTGGTCGCGGCGTTCACGCCGCTGATCTTCATGGACGGCATCGTCGGCCGCCTGCTGCGTGAGTTCTCGTTGACGCTGACCTTTGCCATCGTGGTCTCCACCCTGGTCTCGCTCACCGTGACCCCGATGATCTGCGCGCACTACATCGGCCGGACAACGTCGGGCACCGCAACGCTGTTCGACCGCGCGATCGAAGGCTCGCTGTCGCGCATCGTCGACTTCTATGCCCGGACGCTGCGCACGGTGCTGGAGTTTCCACTGCTGACGCTGCTGGTGTTCTTCGCCACCATCGGCCTGACGGTGACACTCTACGTCAAGACGCCGAAGGGCTACTTCCCGACCGACGATTCCGGCTTCGTGATCGGGGCGACCCGCGCCTCCGCCGATATCTCGTTCCAGTCCATGCTTGGCTTGCAGCAACAACTCGCCGATATCGTGATGGCCGATCCGGCGGTCGCCGGCATCGCCTCGGTGCTCGGTGGCGGCGGTCCCGGCGGGGCGACGTCGAACCGCGGCACCATGTTCATCAGCCTGAAGCCGCCGGAGGAGCGCGACCACACCTCGACCGCGCTCGTCATCGACCGGCTGCGCCGCGCCCTCTATCGGGTGGCCGGCATCCGGCTGTTCATGTTCGCGGCCCAGGACGTCCGCGCCGGCGGCCGGCAGAGCGATTCCGACTACCAGTACACGCTGTCGAGCACCGATCTCAGCCTGTTGCAGCAATGGGCGCCGATCGTGGCCAAGCGCATGGAGACGGTCGAAGGCATCACCGATATCTCCAGCGATCGCGATCCCGGCGGCCTGCAGCTCAGCCTGACGATCGATCGCCAGGCCGCCTCCCGGCTCGGCGTCCGCGTCCAGGACATCGACAATGCGCTCAACAACGCGTTTTCGCAGCGCCAGATCTCGATCGTCTACACCCAGCGCAACCAGTACATGATCGTGCTGGAGACCGACCCGAAATTCCAGGTCGATCCGTCCAATCTCGATCATATCCATGTCGCCGGCGCCAACGACGTGCAGGTGCCGCTGTCGGCCGTGGTGCATGCGGCGCGCGGGCTGGCGCCGCTCGCGGTGTTCCATTCGCAGTCGTTTCCCTCGACCACGGTGTCGTTCAACCTGTTGCCGGACGTGCCGCTCCAGGTCGCAACATCAAACATCCAGCGCGCGGTGGAGGAATTGCACATGCCGGAGGGCATCCGCGGCAGCTTCGACGGCAATGCCGGCGATTTCGCCAGGACCAGCGGCCGCCAGCCGCTCCTGATCCTGGGCGCGCTGGTCGCGATGTATATCGTGCTCGGGGTGCTCTATGAGAGCCTCGCCCATCCGCTGACGATCATCTCGACCCTGCCGTCGGCAGGGCTCGGCGCACTGCTCGCGCTGCAGATCACCAATACGCCGCTGACGGTGATCGCCTTCGTCGGCATCATCCTCCTGATCGGGATCGTCAAGAAGAACGGCATCATGATGGTCGACTTCGCGCTCGATGCCGAGCGCCAGCGCGGCCTGTCCTCGGCGGAGGCGATCTTCGAGGCCTGCCGGGCCCGCTTCCGCCCGATCCTGATGACGACCATGGCGGCGCTGTTCGCCGGCCTGCCGCTGGTGATCGCCACCGGCCCCGGCACCGAGCTGAGACGGCCGCTCGGCATCACCATCATCGGCGGCCTGTTCGTGTCCCAGATCCTGACGCTCTATACGACGCCGGTGATCTACCTCCTGATCGACCGGCTGCGGCGAAGGTCCGGACCGCGCGCGGTTCACGTGCCGGCGGAATAGACGCATGCCGGGTTGTTGCCGCGTGACCCGAAGCGTATAGCGGCCGCCATGTCCGTCCCATCAGAGGCCACGACCGCCGCGCCTGAGCCAGTCGCCGAGTGCCCGCGGTGCCAGAAGCCGCTGCCGCTCTGCATCTGCGACAGCGTCACGCCGCTTCAGAGCCGCATCGCGCTCCTCATCCTGCAGCATCCGCAGGAGCAGGACAGGGCGCTCGGCACCGCGCGGTTGACCGCGGCGCATTTCGCCAATGCGAGCGTGCGGGTCGGCCTGTCCTGGCCGAGCCTTGCCAAGGCGCTGGGCCGGCCGGTCGCCGATCCCGCGCGCTGGGCCGTGCTCTATCTCGGCTCGGTTCGGGCGGCCGATCTGGACACCGACAGCGACGTCGTCGCGCTGACGCGCAAGGGCGAGATCGCCGACAATCAGCGGACCATTCTGAATGCCATCGAAGGCGTGGTGCTGCTCGACGGGACCTGGAGCCAGGCCAAGGCGCTATGGTGGCGCAATCCCTGGATGCTGAAGTGCCAGCGCGTGATCCTCAATCCGGCGCGTCCCTCGCGCTATGGCCGGCTGCGCCGCGAGCCGCGTCGCGACGGGCTTGCCACGATCGAGGCCGCCGCGCTGGTGCTGGCGAGCCTGCAGCGGCGCCTGGACATCGCCGAGACGCTCCATGCGAGCTTCGAGCGGATGTTGACCCGCTTTCGCGAGGTGCAGGCCGCGATGCCCGAGCTTGCGCCGCGGCCTGCTCCCAAAGGTCGCCGCCGGCAGTTCCAGCGCCGCAAGCGTTCATAGGCATTCTGGAATGCCAAGCCGACGCCACGCTCAGTTCGCGTCGTGTTTCAAGGCGAAAGCTTAAGTGTTTGATTTGATTGTTGGAGGCCACGACCAGAATTGAACTGGTGTAAACGGTTTTGCAGACCGCTGCGTAACCACTCCGCCACGTGGCCCCACTGGGGTTTTCTCTAGACAGTTCCGAAACTTAGTGCAAGTGCTAACCCTTACGCTAGTGGAGGGGATATTGTCACTCGTGCCAAATGTTCTTGTTCCGTTTTCGTTCTTAATGAGCAGTGTTCACTTACCGTTCAATCGCCTCCAATAGACGCTTGTAGAATGCTACTCCAAGAGGAGTAAGCGTGAGTTCTTTGAAGCGTCGGTCGTAGTCGTTCTCGACGGCTTGAATGAAGCCGAGCCCCTTCCCCCTGTCGTAGCGCCTGGAGGTCCAAAACGAGATGTTGCGGGAGATCGCGGCGTTGCTGAGGCCCAGTTCGATCTCGACATCCTTTTGAGTGCATTTGCCGCGACGTGCGACAAACAAAAAGGCCGAGACAGTATGGACATGTACTCCTCCGACTTCCTTCGAGATCAGCTCCAGTGCGCGAGTGAGGCGTTGTATAGACACGTTGTAGGCCCTGAGTGGTGTGTTCATGAAGTCTCTCGAAACCGCGATAGTTGCGATGCCGAAAAGTGACCGCAGCTCTACACACATCTCCTGGAAGTTTGAAGGTGGGAACTCCCCATGTCGGGGATACGCAGCGGTCACGCACACCGTTGCGTAGGGCAGCGCTGTGTCGCCCTATCGTCGGTTGCTGAAGTGGATATGCGCTCGTCCC
>NZ_JAGWUA010000196.1 GCF_028868675.1 Bradyrhizobium sp. | reverse complement strand
CCACGCACAGCCGCGCATAGATCGCCTGGCCGGCCTTCATTGCGGCGTCCTGCGGCGGCGTCACCGCGGGTTCCGGGGGCCCGGCCGGCAGGCTCTTGAGGTAGACCGCGATCGCACGCACATCCGCCTCGCTCATCTTCGAGGTCGAGTTGACCACGACCTCGGCCATCGGCCCGTCGGCGTGGCTCTTGCCGTTGCGCCCGCTCGACAGATATTCGGCGATGTCAGCGGCGCTCCACGATTTCAGTCCGCCGGGCGCGGCGCCATCGAGCCGTGGCGCGAACCATCCCGCCACTTCTCCGCCCGTGAACGCCAACCCGTCTTTGTCGGCGCCGAAAAAGTTCTTCGGCGTATGGCAGGCGCCGCAATGGCCGAGCCCGGTGACGAGATAGCCGCCGCGATTCCATTCCGCGCTCTTGCTCTGGTCCGGCTCGAACAGGCCCGGCTTGAAGTACAGGTAGTTCCACGCCCGCATCAGCACGCGATAGCCGAACGGCCAGCGCAGCTCCGGCGGCTTCACCTCGTTCTTGAACGGCGTCAGCGTGGCGAGATAGCTGCGGATCGCCAGGGTGTCGTCCTTGGTCATCCGGGTGAAATAGGGATAGGGGAAGGCTGGATAATAATGCGAGCCATCGGGATCCTCGCCGTAGCGCAAGGCGCGCGTGAAGTCGGCATCGCTCCAGGCTCCGATGCCGGTGTCACGATCGGGCGTCAGGTTCGGCGAGTAGATGCCGCCGAACGGGGTGTCGATGCGCTTTCCCCCCGCAAACGGCTTTGCCGGATCGGCGGTGTGGCAGCTCGCGCAGTCGCCGGCCTCCACCAGCGCCTTGCCCTTGGCGATCGTCTCCGGCGACGGCTCGCCGGCCGCTATGGCGTGCGCGACTGCACTGCACAAAATCAGTCCGGCCAGAATCGCCCGCATCATCGGCTTTCCCCTGCGACCAATCGCCATGGCCCCACGTTACGTCATTTCGCGATGCCCCCGCCATGTTGACACAAATTGAAAGCGGCGGCGCCCTTCCGGCCACGAAATTGCGAATTCTTGAACGTGCGATGTTTGCGCCAGATTTGTGATGCAGCGGTTTGAAATTCCGACATAGTCTGGCGCGGACGATCGGCCCCACCTAGCTGACACGAGCGGGTGGGAAAGACCCAAGAGACCAAGGGTTTAAGAGGGTGCAAAGAGGACGGCATGGGCATCAACCAGGGTTCGATCAGTCTCGATCAGAAATACATCCAGGAGACCGGACACGTCTTCACCACCGGAATCCAGGCGCTGGTCCGCCTGCCGATGGCCCAGATCCGGCGCGACCGCGCCGCGGGGCTGAACACCGCAGGCTTCATCTCCGGCTATCGCGGTTCGCCGCTGGGCGGCTACGATCAGCAATTGTTCGCCGCCAGAAAACATCTCGAACAGTACAACATCAAGTTCCAGCCCGGCGTGAACGAGGACCTAGCGGCGACCGCGATCTGGGGTTCGCAGCAATTGAACCTCTCGCCCGGCGCCAAATATGATGGCGTGGTCGGCATCTGGTACGGCAAGGGCCCCGGCGTCGATCGCTGCGGCGACGTGTTTCGCCACGGCAATGCGGCGGGCTCGGCCAAGAACGGCGGCGTGCTGTGTCTGGCGGGCGACGACCACGGCGCGAAGTCCTCCACCGTTCCGCATCAGTCCGACCACGCCTTCATCTCGGCGCTGATGCCCTATCTCTATCCCTCCAGCATCCACGAGATGATCGAGATGGGGTTGTTGGGTATCGCCATGTCGCGCTACTCCGGCTGCTGGGTCGGCATGAAGGTGATCACGGAGACCGTGGAGACCACGGCCGAGATCGACCTCACCGACGAGTTGAAGCCCTTCATCATCCCCAACGATTTCGAGATGCCGCCCGGCGGCCTCAATCTGCGCTGGCCCGACGACCGTTTCGAGCAGGACCGCCGTCTGCAGGACTACAAGGGATTTGCGGCGATCGCCTTTGCCCGCGCCAACAGGGTCAATCGCGTCACGATGGACTCGCCGAATGCGCGCTATGGCATCATGGCGTCGGGCAAGAGCTATGAGGACGTCCGCCAGGCGCTGCGCGAACTCGGGATCACCGAGGAGATCGCCGCCAGGATCGGGCTTCGTCTCTACAAGATCGGCATGCCCTGGCCGCTGGAGCCGGAAGGCGTCCGGCAGTTCGCGGTCGGGCTGGAAGAGATATTCATCGTCGAGGAGCGGCGCGAGATCGTCGAGAACCAGGTCAAGCAGGAGCTGTTCAACTGGCGCGACGACGTCCGTCCGCGCATCGTCGGCAAGATGGACGAGCACGACAGGCGCTTCCTGGCCTTCGCCGCCGAATTGTCCGTCGCGTCGCTCGCGACCTCGCTCACCGAACGCCTGCTTCGCCTCAATCTCAATCCCGAAATCGCCGAGATGTTGCGCGCAAAGGCCGACTGGTTCAACGGCCGGCAGGCGACGCAGATGCAGGCCGTGGCGCCGATCTCCCGCACGCCGTATTTCTGCTCCGGCTGTCCGCACAACACTTCGACCAAGGTGCCGGAAGGAAGCCGCGCGCTCGCCGGCATCGGCTGCCACTTCATGGCGCTCTGGATGAACCGGTCGACCGAGACGTTCACGCATATGGGCGGCGAGGGCGTGCCGTGGGTCGGCATCGCGCCCTTCACCAACGAGAACCACATTTTTGCCAATCTCGGCGACGGTACTTATTTCCACTCCGGCATTCTGGCGATCCGGCAGTCGGTCGCCTCCAAGGCCAACATCACCTACAAGATCCTCTACAACGACGCCGTCGCCATGACCGGCGGCCAGCGCCATGACGGCGATCTTTCGCCGCAGCAGATCACCTTCCAGCTTCACGCCGAAGGCATCCGCGAGATTTATCTGGTCTCGGAAGCTCCCGACGCCTATCCGGCCGACAGCATCGCACCCGGCGTCAAGACATATCACCGCGACGAACTGCAGAACGTCATGAAGATGTGCCGCGAGTTCAAGGGCACCTCGGCCATCGTCTTCGTGCAGACCTGCGCGGCCGAGAAGCGCCGCCGCCGCAAGCGCGGCCTGATGGAGGACCCGCCGCGCCGGGTGATGATCAACCCTGCCGTCTGCGAAGGCTGTGGCGACTGCTCGGTGCAGTCCAACTGCATCTCGGTCGAGCCGCTGGAGACCGAGTTCGGCCGCAAGCGCGCCATCAACCAGTCCTCATGCAACAAGGACTATTCCTGCGTGAAGGGCTTTTGCCCGTCCTTCGTCACCGTTGACGGCGGCCAGCCGCGGCACCGCGCGCCGGCGGAGCTTGCCGACATCGGCGAGTTGCCTGAACCTGCGTCGCGCCCGGCGCTGGACAAGCCCTACAACATCGCGGTCGGCGGCGTCGGTGGCACCGGCGTTCTGACCATCGGCGCGCTGCTCGGCATGGCTGCTCACATCGAGGGCAAGGCCTCGATGATCCTCGACATGTCCGGGCTGGCGCAGAAGGGCGGAGCGGTGCTCAGCCATGTTAGGCTGTCGGACCATCCCGCCGAGGTCACGTGCTCGCGCATCGTCACCGGCACCGCCGACCTCGTGCTTGCCGCCGACGAGGTGGTCGCAGTCTCCAAGGACACGATCACGCTCTGCGATTCCGGCCGCACCCACGGCATCATCAACAGCCACGTCATTCCCACGGCCGACTTCATTCTCAACCGCGACTTCAACTTCCAGACCCGCAAGGTGAATGCGGTGCTGGAGACTGCGCTGCGCAAGGATTCGGACTTCTTCGATTTCACCGGTCCCGCCGAGCAACTCCTCGGCGACAGCATCGCCACCAACATGATGATGATGGGCTACGCCTATCAGAGGGGCCTGTTGCCGCTGTCGGCAGAAACGATCGAGCAGGCGATCGAGGTCAACGGCGTCTCGGTCAAGATGAACAAGGAGGCCTTCCGGCTCGGCCGTCTCGCGGTCGCCGATCCCGCTCGTCTTCACGACATGCTGAAAGGCCAGGACGAGATCGTGCTGCCGAAGAGCCTGGACGCGATGACGCTGGACGAGATCATCGAGCATCGCACCAGGCATCTCACCGCCTACCAGAGCGGACGCCTCGCCAGGCGCTATCGCAAGCTGGTCGATCAGGTCCGCGCTGCCGCAAGCGAGGGCGGTTATGGCGAGGCGCTGCCGCGCGCGGTCGCGATCTACTACGCAAAACTGCTCGCCTACAAGGACGAGTACGAGGTCGCGCGGCTCTTCACCGACGGCGCCTTCGAGCAGCAGCTGCGCGATCAGTTCGAGGGCGACTACAAATTCACCTTCAACTTCGCTCCGCCGATTCTCAGCAATGGCCTCGATGCGCTGGGCCGCCCGAGGAAGCGCGCCTTCGGTCCGCGAATGCTCGGGGTTCTCCGCGTGCTGGCGAAGTTCAAGTTCCTGCGCGGCACGCCGCTCGACATCTTCGGCCGCAGCGCCGAGCGCAAGCTCGAGCGCGATCTGATCGCCGGCTACGAGAAGGACATCGCCACCGTGCTCGGCCTGTTGTCGGCGGCCACGCACGACACCGCGGTGGAGCTGCTGTCGCTGCCCGACCGGATCCGCGGCTACGGCCCGGTCAAAGAGAAGGCGGTCGCCGACGCCAGGGTCCGCTATATCCAGCTCGCCGCCGACCTCGCGAGCCCGCCGCCTGCACCGCGCCAGATCGCGGCGGAGTAGCGGCGCGTCCGGGACACGAGAGTTTCCCGCTCCACTTGCGCCAAGCCGCTGCCGTCTCGCGGAGCGGAATATTTCCGCGCTTGCCAAGGCGGCCCCGGCGCGTCAGAAAAAACCTGAACAAGAAGCGCCAGTGGAGACTTCATTGACCATCAAGGGCAAGGCCTACATTGCCGGGATCTACGAGCACCCGACCCGGCATGCGCCGGATAAATCCACAGCGCAGCTCCACGGCGAGGTTGCCAAGGGCGCGATCGAGGACGCCGGAATCAGCAAGGACGACATCGACGGCTATTTCTGCGCCGGCGACGCCCCGGGCGGCGCCTGGCCGATGGTCGACTATCTCGGCCTCAACACCAAGAAGCTGCGCCATGTGGATTCTACCGAGACCGGTGGCTGCTCCTACATCATCCATCTCGGGCACGCCGCCGAAGCGATCGCTGCGGGCAAGTGCTCGATCGCGCTGATCACGCTCGCCGGCAAGCCGCGTACCGGGGTGATGCCGCCGCGCGCCGCCGGCGCCGAGGTCGATTTCGAGGCCGCTTACGGCGCCACCACCCACAATGCCTATGGCATGTGTGCCATGCGCCACATGCACGACTATGGCACCACCTCCGAGCAGCTCGCCTGGATCAAGGTCGCGGCCTCCCATCACGCGCAATACAATCCGCACGCGATGCTGAAGGAGGTCGTCACCGTCGAGGACGTGCTGAATTCGCCAATGATCTCCGACCCCCTGCATCGCATGGACTGCTGCGTCGTCTCCGACGGCGGCGGCGCGCTGATCGTGACCACGCCTGAGATCGCAAAAAGCCTGAAGAAGCCGCTGGTGCGCCTGATCGGCCATGGCGAGGCCATGAAGGGCCCGCGCGGCGGCAAGGATCTCGATCTCACTTACTCCGCGGGCGTGTGGTCCGGCCCGCGCGCCTTCGCGGAAGCCGGCGTCACGCCGAAGGACATCAAATACGCCTCGATCTACGACAGCTTCACCATCACGGTTCTGATGCAGATCGAGGATCTCGGCTTCTGCAAGAAGGGCGAGGGCGGCAAGTTCGTCGCCGACGGCAATCTGATCTCCGGCGTCGGCAAGCTGCCGTTCAATACCGACGGCGGCGGTCTCTGTAGCAACCATCCCGTCAACCGCGGCGGCATGACCAAGATCATCGAGGTCGTCCGGCAGTTGCGCGGCGAGGCGCATCCGAAGGTGCAGGTTCCGAACTGCGATCTCGCCATCGCCCACGGCACCGGCGGACTCCTGGGCGTGCGCCACGCCGCCTCGACGGCAATCCTGGAGCGCGTGTGATGGCAGATGGCAAGAAATACCCGGCACCCGTGACCAACCCCGAGACTGCGCCGTTCTGGGAAGCGGCGAAGGCCGGCAAGTTCATGATCAAGCGCTGCACGGCGTGCGGCGAAGCTCATTATTTTCCGCGCTCGATCTGCCCGTTCTGCTACTCCAACAAGACGGAGTGGGAGCAGGCGTCCGGCGAGGGCACGATCTATACCTACAGCCTGATGCGGAAGTCGCCGACCGGGCCGTACGCGATCGGCTACGTCACGCTGAAGGAGGGGCCGTCGGTGCAGACCAATTTCGTCGACTGCGACCTATCGAGCCTGAAGATCGGCCAGCAGGTGAGGGTGGTGTTCAAGCCCACCGACGGCGCCCCGCTGCCGTTTTTCACGCCGGTGTAGGTCTTACCCTCTCCCCTTTCCCACAAGGGGAGAGGGTACATCGACGGGCGCCTCTGCTCGTGGATGCTCGCGGATAAGGATCTCGGGAGGAAGTCGAAAGCAATGTCGGCCAGATACGAAGAACTCAAAGGCCTGAAGAACCTCGGCCAGAAATATGCCTACGCGGACCGCGAGGTGATGCTTTACGCCTACGGCATCGGCATGGGCACCGATCCCATGGACGAGAAGGAACTGGCCTTCGTCAACGAGGCGGTGTTCACGCCGCGGCCGCTCAAGGTGGTGCCGACCTTCGCATCGGTGGCGGCCTGGGGCGCGGGCCCCGGCGAGATGAACCTCAACCGCGTGCTGGTGGTCGACGGCGAGCGCGACATCACCTTCCACCGGCCGCTCGCGACCGCCGCCAACATCACCGCCGATTCTACCGTGCGCGAGGTCTACGACAAGGGCAAGGACAAGGGTGTGGTGATCAGCCACCAGACCGTGCTCAAGAACGAGAAGGGCGAGCCACTCGCGACGCTGGTCGCCTCGCGCTTTGCCCGTGGCGACGGCGGTTTTGGCGGTCCCAACCTGACGCAGCCCGAGCCGCACCAGATGCCGTCACGCAAGCCCGACAGGACCGTCGACATCACGACGCGCCCGGATCAGGCGTTGATCTACCGGCTCTGCGGCGACCGCAACCCGCTGCACTCGGATCCCGAGTTTGCGAAAAAGGCGGGCTTCCCGCGGCCGATCCTGCACGGCATGTGCACGTACGGCCTCACCTGCCGCGCCGTGCTGCAGACCTATGCCGATTACGATCCGGCGGCGTTCCGCCAGCATGCGGTGCGGTTCTCCTCGCCGGTCTATCCCGGCGAGACCGTGACCGTCGACCTCTGGAAGGACGGCAACGTGGTCTCGTTCGAGGCCAAGGTGAATTCGCGCGGCGTTACCGTGATCAAGAGCGGCAGGACGGTGCTCGGTTAGCTCTCGCGCCCAGGACGCGGCGCGGCATGCAATGACGCGCCGCAGAGCCGGGGCCCACGTCGATGCGGAAAGATAGGTCCCGGCTCTGCGACGCAGAGTTTCACGCTGCATCGCGTCCGGGACACGAGGGACGACAACAGGGGAGACGCCACCATGGGACTACTCGACGGCAAGGTTGCGCTGATCACCGGCGCGGGCGGCGGGCTGGGTGAGGCCTACGCAAAGCTGTTCGCGCGCGAGGGTGCGGCGGTGGTGGTCAACGATCTCGGCGGCCCCCGCGACGGCTCCGGCGCCGACAAGTCGATGGCGCAAGAGGTGGTCGACGCGATCAAGGCCGAGGGGGGCATGGCGGTCGCCAACGGCGCCGACATCTCCACCATGGCCGGCGGCCAGTCGGTGTTCGACGACGCCATCAAGAATTTCGGCCGCGCCGACATCCTGGTCAACAATGCCGGCATCTTGCGCGACCAGACCTTTGCCAAGGCGAGCGAGTCCGACTGGGACCAGGTCATCAAGGTGCATCTCAAGGGCACGTTCTGCTGCACCATGCCGGTGTTCCGCTGGATGCGGGAAAACGGTGGCGGGGTCATCGTCAACACGTCCTCGACCTCGGGCCTGATCGGTAATTTCGGCCAGACCAACTACGGCGCGGCCAAGGGCGGCATCTGGGGCCTCTCCAACGTGCTGGCGATCGAGGGCCGCAAGTACAACATCCGGATCTGGACGCTGGCGCCGGGCGCGCTGACCCGCATGACCGCAGACCTGCCCCGCTATAAGGAGAACCCGGGTGCGGCGCTCGGGCCGGACGGCATCGCGCCGGCCGTGCTATACATGGTCAGCGATTTGTCGGGCGACCAGACCGGCAAGGTGCTGGGCGTGTCCGGGCCCCGCGGCGTGCGCGAAATGCGGATGATGGAGATGGAAGGCTGGAAACCGCCGCACACGGGTTGGAAGGCCCAGGACATCGTCGATCACGCCGAGGAGATCTTCTTTTCCGAGGACGAGATCAAGAAGTCGGCGCGGCGATTCTAATCTACGGTCGTTCCGGGGCGGCTCGCAGAGCCGAACCCGGAACCTCGAGATTCCGGGTTCGATGCTATCGCATCGCCCCGGAATGACGAACGAGAGGACAGAGGATGAAACTCACCGCCGAAGCCAAGGGCACTTTCGCGATCGCGCCGACGCCGTTTAGCGATGACGGCCGCATCGACGAGCGCTCGATCGACCGCCTCGTCGAGTTCTACGAGCAAGTCGGCTGCGACGGCGTCACGGTGCTCGGCATTCTCGGCGAGGCGCCGAAGCTCGACGCGGCCGAAGCCGAGCAGGTCGCGGTCGGCTTCGTCAAGCGCGCCAAGACAATGCAGGTGATCGTCGGCGTCTCGGCGCCGGGCTTTGCTTCGATGCGTTCGCTGGCGCGGGCCTCGATGGATGCGGGCGCGGCCGGCGTGATGATCGCGCCGCCGCCGTCGCT
>NZ_JAGWUA010000373.1 GCF_028868675.1 Bradyrhizobium sp. | reverse complement strand
CAGGTCTTCTTCTGTTGCTGTTGGTGCTGTGGGCCCTGAGGGCAGCGCGTAGCGTTGTCCTCAAGTCCACAGCCTCTTGTTTTCCGTTTGGGCCTACGCAGACGATCGCCGCCACGCTCGATGGCGCCGAGCAGGATCGGGCCATAGCTGACGGCCCAGCCATTCTCGTCCTCGGTCAATCCGACAGGCTCGCCGACCAGCGCTTCGTTGATGTAGATCGTGCTGCCCTGCCACTTGATGTCGCCATTGTGCCGGACCGAGCGGACGTCCTGGTCGTCACCGTAGTCCGGCTTGCGCAGAACGCCGTCGAAGCGGCGCGGCGACGCCTGGTAGCGATCGGCCGGCGTGGCATTATCAAGCGCCTGATGCGGGCGCTCTTCGTTGTAGATTTGCTGGAAGCGGCGCAAGCGTTCGAGCTGCTCGCGCATGTTGGGTGCCGGTGGCTTGGCGACGTCCTGCAGCAGCGTCAGATGCATGCGCTCATGGCGGCCGTTCTGCTGCGGCTTGCCCGGTGCGATGCGCTCCGGCATCACCCCGGCCTTGATCAATTTGACCGACAGCCGGCACAGCCCGCCGGCACCACGGGAAGCAAACGGCGATCCATTGTCGGAACGCAGGTAATTCGGCAGCCCGAACTCGCGGAACGCCGCATCCATCACCGGCCAGACGTGTTCCGTGTCGGTCCGCGCCAGCGCCTGGCAGCGCAGCAGATAGCGGCTGCAGGCATCGGTGAGCGTCAGCGGCTCGCACCGCTTGCCGTCCCCGGTCAGGAACCAGCCCTTGAAGTCGATGCACCAGGTATCGTTGGCCGCCTGGCAATCGGCAAAGGGCGCGCTCGACGGCGGACTGCGCCGCCGCAGCTTGCGCTTCACCGTCAGCCCTTCGCGATCGAACAGCTCGCCGATCGTGCTCGCCGCTGGCCATTCCGTCTGGCCTGACTTACGCATCAAATAGGCGCGGACCTTGATCGGCCCCCAGGTCGGATACTTCCGGCGAACTTCGAGGCAGCGCTCGGCGACATCGTCCGCCATGCGCTGCGGTTGATGCCGCGGTGTTCGGGGTCGATCGAACAGTCCGGCCACCCCTTCCAACTCGAACCGCGCCAGCCATTTGTAGCCAACCCGGCGGCTCACACCGAATTGCCGGCACAACGCCGCAAACGACTCCGCCTGTTCCAGCACCGCCAACACAAATCGCATCCGTTCTTCCACCGCACAGGTCTCCGTCCATCCCATCGGCAAGGTCCTCCCTGCCGACCAGTTGACCTGTTACCTATGTCGCCGGTCTGATCTGTTACCTATGTAGCCGGTTAGGACCTGAGCCGACCCGCCCCCGTGAGGGGCGGGTGAAGCACGGCGGCTACCCCCGAGCACAGTCTAGTGATACCGCGCGTTGCTGTTGCTGGCGGTGCGGAGGGGCCAGATCGCGGTGTCGGCCATGACGGGCGCAAGCTCGCTGCGGTCGAGCTGGCATTCCTGCAAGGCGTCGGTGAAATCGGAGAACCATTGCTGGATGGTCTGGCCGCGCAGCTTTGCCATCATCGCTTCCCAGCGCATGCGGCGTTCGGTCAGCGGCATCGACAGCGCCGTCGCGATGGTGCGCGCCATGCCGTCGATGTCATGCGGATTGACGATCAGCGCAGTGTCGAGCTCGTTGGCGGCGCCGGCGAATTTCGACAGCACCAGCACGCCGGGATCG
>NZ_JAGWUA010000195.1 GCF_028868675.1 Bradyrhizobium sp. | reverse complement strand
TCAGGCACATGTAGAACAGCATCAGTCCCAGCGCGCTCGAGAAGATGCCCATGGTCACGGCAGCGGTGATCGACGCCGTCGTCGGATGCAGCGTCCAGGGGCGGTCGATGATGAGCGATGCCGGCAGCAGCACCATGCCGCCGAAAAACAGCGAGCCGCACGCCACCACCATCGGATCGTAGTCGGACAGTCGAAGTCCGAAGATCGTGGCGCAGGCAAACGAGATAGTGGCGAGCAGGATCGCGATCTCGGCGACAATCTCGCTGCCGAAACTGTGCAGCGCGTCGAGGCCGACGATCACGGCGGTGCCGGCGAGCCCGAGGATCGCGCCCGCGAGCTTCAGGAGGGTCGCCGGCTCGTGGCGCGTGATGGCCCAGGTGATGAGGAAGGCGAAGATCGGCGTCGTCGAGGCCAGCACCACGGTGTTGGACGCCGGCACATATTGCTGCGACCAGGTGATGATCAGGAACGGGATGGTCGAATTGATGGTCTGCTGGAATGCGAACAGCTTCCAGGCCTTCGCGTCGGTCGGGATCGACAGCCCGCGAAAACGCAGGATCGCGTACAGGAAGGCGGTCGCGATCAGCGAGCGCGCCGAGATGAAGGTGATCGGCGGGATCGAGCCCAGCCCGATCTTGGTCAAGGGATAGGTCGAACTCCAGAGGCAGGCGAGGCAGAGCAGCAGCACATAGTCGCGCCAGCCGCGCGCGGGCCGCTCGGTCGTGGGCGTGTCGGACGTTGTCGCGGCCGCCGTTGCGTGGCCCGTCCTCGCTGTGCTCTGCGGCACCCTGATTGGCTCCCCGCGCGTTGACGCGCCGAACCAGTCATAGCGGGGGAGCGCAAAAAGGAAAGGCGGCGAGCTATGCGTTTGGCTGCGGGGGCTTCCGCTTCACCCGCTTGATGGTGCCGGAGAAGGTGAACAGCGTTCGCTCGCCTGACGTCAATTGTCCCCGCAGGAAGATCAGCGAGCCTCCGGCGCGGGTGATCTCGCCGGTGCCGACGATGAGTTCGCCCTCGCGTCCCGCGTCGAGGAAGTCGCAGGCGAAATTTACGGTCACGCCCGGCCCCTGCAGGATCGGCGAGGCGATCGCGAACAGGCAGTAATCGGCGAACGCCATGAAGCAGCCGCCATGGACGTTGCGAGAGCCGTTGAGATGCTTTTTCTCGACCCGGAAGGCGGAGCGGATGCTGCCGTCCGGCTCCTGGCGATGCCAGAAGGGGCCATTGTGAGTCTCAAAGCTGTCGCGGCTCCAGGTCCGCCAACCCGTGAACTCGCCCTCGGTGCCGATATGCAGGTCGGGGCGGTGGGAAAATGCCGATTTGGTGGTGTCGTGCAAGGAATGAGGCCTTCAATTGCTGGTGTTTTGCCCTTAAATCCGATCCGTCCCCGCCGTGCAATTCCTGTTCCTGCAGGCCCCGGCCGCAAATCGTGGGACAGCGGGAAAATGCGTCATTTGGGGCTTTTCCCGTTCCTCCGATCTTCCTAAGAACGGCGAGGTCCCGCCGAAAGCGACGAATCCATGCTCAAGAACGAACCGCAGATTACCCCCGAACTGGTCGCCGCCCACGGGCTGAAGCCGGACGAGTACGAGCGTATCCTGAAGCTGATCGGGCGGGTGCCGAGCTTCACCGAGCTCGGGATTTTCTCGGCGATGTGGAACGAGCACTGCTCGTACAAATCCTCCCGCATCCATCTGCGCGGCCTGCCGACGAAAGCACCCTGGGTGATCCAGGGCCCCGGCGAGAACGCCGGCGTGATCGACATCGGCGACGGCCAGGCCGTGGTCTTCAAAATGGAGAGCCACAACCATCCGAGCTACATCGAGCCGTACCAGGGCGCGACCACTGGCGTCGGCGGCATCTTGCGCGACGTCTTCACCATGGGCGCGCGCCCGATCGCCTGCCTCAACGCGCTGAGCTTCGGCGCGCCCGAGCACGCCAGGACGCGGCATCTCGTCTCCGGTGTCGTGGCGGGCATCGGCGGCTACGGCAATTCTTTCGGCGTGCCGACGGTCGGCGGCCAGGTGCGCTTCCACACCCGCTATGACGGCAACATCCTGGTCAACGCGATGGCGGTCGGTCTCGCCGACGCCGACAAGATCTTCTACGCGGCGGCTTCCGGCGTGAACATGCCGATCGTCTATCTCGGCTCCAAGACCGGCCGTGACGGCATTCATGGCGCCTCGATGGCGTCGGCCGAGTTCGACGACAAGTCCGAGGAGAAGCGGCCGACCGTGCAGGTCGGTGATCCCTTCGCCGAAAAGCTCTTGCTCGAAGCGTGCCTGGAGATCATGGAGAAGGGCTGCGTCATCGCGATCCAGGACATGGGCGCGGCGGGGCTGACCTGTTCGGCCGTCGAGATGGGCGCCAAGGGCGACCTCGGCGTCGACCTCGATCTCGACGCGGTGCCGACACGCGAGACCGGCATGAGCGCCTACGAGATGATGCTCTCCGAAAGCCAGGAGCGCATGCTCATGGTGCTCAAGCCCGAGAAGGAGAAGGAGGCCGAGGCGATCTTCCGCAAATGGGGGCTCGACTTTGCGGTCGTCGGCTACACCACGCCGACGAAGCGCTTCTGCGTCAAGCACGGCGGCGACCTCATGGCCGACCTTCCGATCAAGGAGCTCGGCGACGAGGCGCCGCTTTATGACCGCCCGCATGTGGCCTCGCCCGCGCTGCCGGTGGTGCATGCGCGCGAAGTGGCCACGCCGATCGGCATCGGTGCCGCGCTGGAGAGGCTGATCGGCACGCCGGACCTCTGCAGCAAGCGCTGGGTCTGGGAGCAGTACGATCACGTCATTCTCGGCAACACCGTGCAGCGTCCCGGCGGCGACGCCGCGGTGGTGCGCGTGCAGGATGGGCCGAAAGGCCTGGCGCTCACCGTCGACGTCACGCCGCGCTATTGCGAGGC
Organism: Bradyrhizobium sp.; assembly: GCF_028868675.1. Lineage (GTDB taxonomy): Bacteria > Pseudomonadota > Alphaproteobacteria > Rhizobiales > Xanthobacteraceae > Bradyrhizobium. The sequence goes on along the minus strand of NZ_JAGWUA010000195.1, from coordinate 5,997 downwards.
CGATCCGTTCGAGGGCGGCAAGCAGGCGGTGGCGGAAGCCTGGCGCAACATCACCGCGGTCGGCGGCAAGCCGCTCGCGATCACCGACAATCTCAACTTCGGCAATCCGGAGCGGCCCGAGATCATGGGCCAGTTCGTCGGCTGCCTGAAGGGCATCTCGGAAGCCTGCCGCACGCTCGACTTCCCGGTCGTGTCCGGCAACGTCTCGCTCTACAACGAGACCAACGGCCGCGCGATCCTGCCGACGCCCTCGATCGGCGGCGTCGGCCTGCTCGACGATTTCACCAAGTCGGCCTCGCTCGCATTCAAGGCCGAGGGCGAGGCGATCCTGTTGATCGGCGAGACCCATGGCTGGCTCGGCCAGTCCGTCTATCTGCGCGACGTCTGCGGCCGCGAGGAGGGCGCGCCGCCGCCGGTCGATCTCGCCGCCGAGAAGCGCAACGGCGACGTCGTGCGCGGCATGATCCATGCGGGCACCGCGACCGCGGTGCATGATCTGTCCGACGGCGGCCTGCTGGTCGCGCTGGCCGAGATGGCGATGGCGAGCAACATCGGCGCGCGGCTCTTGGCCGCTCCTGCCGCGCTCGTGCCGCACGCCTGGTGGTTCGGCGAGGACCAGGCGCGGTACGTCGTCACCGTGCCCGAAGATCAGGCCGGTCTCGTGCTCGCCAAGATGCGCGGCTGCGGCGTGCCCTGCGCGCGCATCGGCACCACCGGCGGTGACGCCGTCGCGATCTCCGGCGAGACGCCGGTCGCGGTCGATCGCTTGCGCACCGCGTTCGAGCGCTGGCTGCCGGACTACATGGGCGGCAAGGCGGCCTGAGGCGTCACCGCATTCTCCGTCATTGCGAGGAGCCAACGGGTCCGCGCGGGGCGCGGCCCGATGACAGGCTACGCGACGAAGCAATCCAGAATCTATCCGCGGAGAGACGCTGGATTGCTTCGCGTCGCTCGCAATGACGTGTTGAAGCAGCGTGCTTCACAGCACCCGCTTCGCGCCTGGCAGCATCCGCAAGACCGCCGTCGCGGCCCAGCTCAGGATCACCGTCAGCACGAACGCGATCATTGCCTTCGCGATCGCGGGCCAGTCGTGGTCGAACAGCCAATACTGCAGCCACAGCACGATCGGATAGTGCACCAGGAACATGCCGTAGGCGTCCGCCTGCATCGGGTCGAGCAGCCTGGCCGAGCCCGATCGCCTGAACCGCTGGAAAAAGGCCAGGATCAGAAACATGATGGCGACGCTGAAGACGGTGACGCAGACCGCGTAAATGGCTTCGTACCAGTTCGGTAGTGGCGATGGATTCCCCAGGACTTCGCGCTTGACGAAGATCAGCGCCCACAAGAGGCAGTACGGAACGATCGCCAGCACCGTCCACTCCCAACTGACCTCCGCCATCCTGCCGTCGGCTGCGAGCAGCCCGCGCTCCATATTCGCAATGCCGATGCCGGCGCCGAAGAAGAAGTAGCTCGCATAGAGCATCACGCGCCCGTGCTGGACCGAGAATGGACCGAACTCGAACCAATCGCTTGGTCCGAAGTACATCAGCCCGGGGACATAGAACGCGGCGGTGAGGGCCAGCATGACCGCGAAGAATTCCGCGGGGCGCCGCCGCCCGCGCAGCGAGAGGCGGTTGACGGGATCGAGCAGGTGGGGCGACAGCCGGCATAGAACGCATGCGACCAGATCGAAGGCGAACAGGACCCAGAGGAACCAGATCGGTCCGCTTGGCCACGGGCCCTTCGTGATCGTAGTCCACCAGAACTGCGAAAAGCCGATCTCGGGATGATGCCGCAGCGAGATCGCGTAATAGGCGAGCGGTATGATCGTGAATGCGCAGATCGCGAAGGGTATGCCGAGCCGGCGGAGGCGGTCTGCCAGATAGTCCTGGGGCCCCTTGCGGGCGATTCCCGACCAAGCAAACAAACCGGACAGGAAGAAGAACATCGCCATGAAGAAACTGTCGGTCGCCAGCACGATCATGTCGAAGCCGATCCAGGACGCCGGATCGGTGTGGCCGAAATGGGTGTAGGGAATGACGGCGTGATGCAGCAGCACGACGAGCGTCAGGAACGTGCGCGCGCGATCGAGTGCGACGTTGCGGGGCGTCGCCTTCGTATGGCCGTGCGCGTCCGTTGCCGTATGCAAGGCTGAAATCATCGCCCCCGGTCTCGTCCTGGCCGGAACCATATTCCAACAAGTTCCGGCCGCGCACGCTCTCGTGAGTCGTTGGTTTCGGCTCGCCCTGCGTGCCTCCGGCTTTGCGTTCCCGTTGGGAACCCGTGCCCTGCTTCGCCGTTAGGGCCCACGAGTTCGTCTGACGGCCGCCGGAGACGGCGCCGATGTCCGGAGCAAGCCATGACAATCCTGAAATGGGCGCTGATCTTCCTGCTGATCTCGATCGTTGCCGGTCTGCTCGGCTTCACCGGCCTTTCGGCCGCATCCGCCGACATCGCCCGTTTCCTGTTCTACGTCTTCGTCGTGATCTTCCTGGTGCTGCTGATACTCGGGCTCACGATCTTCCGGGCGTAGCGATGACGTGACGTCCATCGGCCTCGTCATGGCCGGGTTCGACGATCTCTGTTGGAGCTTTACCCCACTTCCTCGATCTTGACCTTGTCCGGATAGAAGGCGAGGCGGCCGGCGATCTCCGCCATCGCGGGAAATGGCGTCTCGTAGGTCCAGATCGCGTTGTCCACCGTCTTGCCGTTGGCCCTGACGCTGTAATAGCTGGCATCGCCCTTGTAGGGGCAATGGGTGGTGCGGTCGGTACGCTCCAACAGCGCCATGTCGGCGTCCTCCCGCGGTACATATTGCACGGCGGGATACTTCGCCTCCTTCAGCGTCAGCGCGCTCGTGGTGTCCGCGATCACGACATCGCCGGCGGTCACCCGCACGCGGCGGGGATTGGGAGTGATGGTGATGGGGTGGTCGGGGCCGGGAAGCTTCATGATTTCACGCCTTTTCGCTCGATCGTCCGCGCGCGGCACCTTGTCGTGCCTTTATCCCGCTGAATGAGGGAGTATAGTGCGCGAAAGGCTGACCTAGAAGGCCGATCACGCTAAGTTTGGACGGCCGGTCCCGGGGACGCAGGCGCTGATTCGAGAGCCTCGATGTCAGGGGCAACTGAAGGAGTGATAGCAGAATGCCAATGGACGCCCACGATATCGAGGCGATGATCAAGGCAGCGATCCCCGATGCCGAAGTAACCATCCGGGACCTCGCCGGCGACGGCGACCACTATGCCGCGACCGTGATCTCGGCATCCTTCCGCGGCAAGTCCCGCGTCCAGCAGCACCAGATCGTCTATCAGTCGCTGCGCGGCCAGATGGGCGGCTTGCTTCATGCGCTGGCGCTGCAGACCGGGGTGCCGGAGGGCTGATCTCTTCGCAAACGAGGGCGGGCATGGCTGCGGACAATCCTCGCGGCGCGATGTTTCGTGTCATCGTGCCGAACCAGCACAGCCGCGTCACCTATGCGGAGCTGTTCTTCGATCTCGTCTTCGTCTTTGCCGTCACCCAGATCTCGCACACGCTGCTCGGCCGCTTCACGCCGCTCGGCGCGGTTCAGGTCACGCTGCTGTTCCTCGCGGTGTGGTGGGTCTGGGTCTACACCGCCTGGGTCACCAACTGGCTCAATCCCGAGCTGACGCCGGTCCGCATCCTGCTGTTCCTGATGATGCTGGGCGGGCTCGTGCTGTCGACGACGATCCCGACCGCGTTCGAGGGGCGCGGTCTGTGGTTCGCCGTCGCCTATGCCGCCATGCAGGTCGGGCGGACGGCGTTCTGGCTGATCGCGACGCCGGCGCACCGGACCCTGGTGCGGCACAATGCGATTCGCATCCTGGCGTGGCTCTGCGTCTCCGCCGTGCCGTGGGTCCTGGGCGGCTTTGCCGAGGGGCGAGCGCGGCTGTGGCTGTGGGCCGCCGCGATCGCCTTCGAATACGTCGCGCCGGCGTTGCGTTTCTGGGTCCCCCGGCTCGGTCCGTCCTCGGTCGAGGCCTGGGCGGTCGAGGGCGGCCACATGGCCGAGCGCTGCGCCGGCTTCATCATCATCGCGCTCGGCGAAGCCGTCGTCGTCAATGGCGCGACCTTTGCCGAGCTGAGCTGGACCGCGGAGAACATCTTCGCCTTCCTGTCGGCGCTCGTCGGCAGCATCGCGATGTGGTGGGTCTATTTCCACAAGGGCGCCGAAGCCGGCTCCGAACAGATCTCGAAGTCCGCCGAGTCCGGCCGGCTGGCGCGGCTCGCCTACACCTATCTGCACATGCCGATCGTCGCCGGCATCATCCTCACCGCGGTGTCGGACGAACTCGTGCTCAAACACCCCACCGGCCATTCGGACGTCAGGACCGTGCTCAGCGCGATCGGCGGGCCGCTGTTGTTCCTGGTCGGCACCATCCTGTTCAAGCACGCGATCCGCGGCTTCCTGCAGCTTTCGCACGGCGTCGGAATCGTCCTTCTTCTGGTGCTGAGTTATTTTGCGGCCGATTTCTCGCCGTTGTGGTTGTCGATCGCGACAACGGCCATCATGATCGCGGTCGCGATCTGGGAGTCGGTCTCGCTGCGGTCCAAGCCGGAGGAAGTCGAGGTTTGAACCGCGGACCGGCGCGGCGACGGCTCACTCGGCCGCTTCGAGCGCGTGCACCGAGAACATTTGCGCTGCGTCGGTCCAGGTCTGGCGCAGCCGCCAGCCCGCGCCGCGCGCCAGGCCTGCGAAGCGATCGAGGCTGTACTTGTAGCTGTTCTCGGTATGGATGGTTTCGCCGGGGCGGAACGCAAAGCTCGTGCCGAGCATGCGCACGGTCTGGCTCTTCCGGCTGACGAGGTGCATCTCGATGCGGTGGTGCTCGCGATTGTAGATCGCGCGATGGGTGAAGGCCGACAGGTCGAAGTTGCCGCCGAGCTCGCGGTTGATGCGGACCAGCACATTGAGGTTGAACTTCGCGGTGACGCCCGCGGCATCGTTGTAGGCATCGTGGAGCACGCGCTCGTCCTTCTCGAGATCGGCGCCGATGATCATCAGCGCGCGCTCGCCGAGGATATTGCGCGCGCTCTTCAGGAAGCCTCCGGCCTCATGCGGCTCGAAATTGCCGATGGTCGACCCCGGAAAGAAGCCGACCTTGGGCAGGTCCGCCACTGCGGCCGGCAGCGCGAACGGCGCGGTGAAGTCGGCGGCCACCGGATGGACGGCGAGCGAGGGGAAATCCCTGCGCAGGCCGCTCGCCTGGGCGTGGAGGAAGTCGCCGGAGATGTCGACGGGGACGTATGCGGCGAATCTGCAATGTTCGAGCAGCAGCCGGACTTTTGTGGTCGCACCGGCGCCGAACTCGACCAGCGCGGCATGTCGCGGAAGGATCGCGGCGATCTCGTTGCCGCGTTTCCTCAGGATCGCAAGCTCGGTGCGCGTCGGGTAATATTCCGGCAGGCGCGTGATCGCCTCGAACAATTCGGAGCCGGCCGCGTCATAGAAATATTTCGGTGACAACCGCTTGGGTTGCTGCGACAGGGCTTCGACGGCGTCGCGGGCAAAGGCGGTGGTCTGTTCGTCAGGAAGGTGCGCTTCGGCCAAGGCGCTGGCATGCACATTCATGATACTCTCCTGAACGCGCTTTCCGGCGCGCCGTTGTCGTCGATGAGAACTCAGTCGTAGTCGGCGAGGCGCAATCCCGTGAACTGCCAGCGGTGGTGCGGATAGAAGAAGTTGCGGTAGGAGATACGGCTGTGCCCGCTCGGGGTTGCAAGCGAGGAGCCGCGCAGCACGAGCTGGTTGACCATGAACTTGCCGTTGTACTCGCCGAGCGCGCCCTCGATGGCGCGATAGCCCGGATAGGGCGAGTAGGCGCTGCGGGTCCATTGCCAGACGATGCCGAAGACATCGTTGAGCTGGCCGGCGCGGGCGGCGACCTCCCATTCCATCTCGGTCGGCAGATGCTTTCCCGCCCAGCGCGCGTAGGCATCGGCCTCGTAGTAGCTGACGTGACAGACCGGCGCGTC
>NZ_JAGWUA010000194.1 GCF_028868675.1 Bradyrhizobium sp. | reverse complement strand
GAACGAGGCCGGCCTTGCCGCGACTGCAATGGAGGCAAGCGCGAAAGGCGCCGAGATTGCCATGAGCCTCGGCGACCTCGCCGTGGCGGCAACCGCAACGGAGGCCGTTTCAGCCGCGCAACGCGCGTTCGGACGACTGGACGCCGTGATTGGCGTCGGCGGCTCCGCGCGCCGCGGCAGTCCGATCGGCGTGTCTGCGGACCAGTTCCGCCAGGCGTTGGACGAATCAACGCTCGCCTTCACGCGCCTCGTCGAGGCTGCACTTCCCCTGCTGCGCGCCGGCACCGACGCGCGGATCGTCGCGGTCTCCTCCTTCGTTGCCCATGTCATCCGCCCCGGCTTCCCACCGTTCGCTGCGACCGCGGCGAGCCGCGCGGCGCTGGAAACGCTGGTGCGGCTCACTGCCGCCGAGCTCGCGAAAGACGACATCACCGTCAATGCGGTCGTGCCCGGCCTGATCGCCAAGGACCGATCGGCCGAGAGCAAGCTATCGACCGAGCAGATCGCCAGCACCGAGGCGCTGATCCCGCTCGGCCGCCGCGGGCGGCCGGAGGAGGTGGCGGCGGTGATCGCCTTTCTCGCCTCTCCCGCCGCGTCCTATGTCACGGGACAGGTCTGGCACGTCGACGGAGGACTGACATGAGCGAGGCGAGCGTCGAACGGCTCCGTCTGTTCCTGATCGAGAGTCCAATCAAGATGGCGCGCCTGCAGGGCGTCGGCAACGTGAAGGGCAGCATCAAGCGCGTGCTGATCGAGCTCACCGCGAGCGACGGCGTCGTCGGCTGGGGCGAAGCCGCGCCGTGGGAGGTGTTCACGGGAACGCCGGAAGCGGCCTTCGCCGCGCTCGACGTCTATCTGCGACCGATTGTGGTGGGCAAGCCGGTGCGCCGTGTACGCGCGCTGATGGCTGATCTCGACCGCGCTCTGGTCGGGCAGGCCGAGGCTAAAGTCGCAATCGAGATGGCGCTGCTCGACATCGTCGGCAAGTCGGCAGGACTCTCGGTCGCGGACCTCCTCGGCGGCCGCGTGCGCGACACCATTCCCCTCTCCTTCTCGATCGCCGACCCCGATTTCGCCGCCGACCTCGAACGCATGCGCAAGATGGTCCCCGAAGGCAACGTCATCTACAAGGTCAAGACCGGGGTCAAACCGCACCGCGAGGACCTCGACCATCTCGAAGCCATTCGCAAGGAGTTCGGCGACGCCGTCGACCTGCGCGTCGACTACAACCAGGCGTTGGCGCCGTTCGGCGCCATCGGAATCTTGCGCGATGTCGAGCAGTTTGCGCCGACCTTCATCGAGCAGCCGGTGCCGCGAAAATTTCTCGACGTCATGGCTGCGCTTGCGGCGGCGCTGGAAACCCCCGTTCTCGCCGACGAAAGCTGCTTTGACCGCCGCGACATGATGGACGTCGCCCGCCGCCGGGCGGCCGATGCGGTCTCGATCAAGCTGATGAAGTCCGGCGGCCTGTTCGAGGCGCAAGCCATCATGGCGATCGCCGACACTGCAGGCCTGCCCGGCTATGGCGGCACGCTGTGGGAAGGCGGCATCGGTCTCGCCGCCGGCACGCAGCTCATCGCCGCGACCCCGGGCATCTCGCTCGGCTGCGAATTCTACATGCCGCACCACGTGCTGACCGAGGACGTTCTGGAAGAGAAGGTCGCCAATCGTGCCGGACATGTCGTGGTGCCAGACGGTCCGGGCCTCGGCATTCGTGTCAGCGAGGCCTCAGTGCGCGCCAATGCGCGCGTGCTGGCGGAGGCGTGACCGGTCCCATGAGCCTACATGTCGTCGTCATCGGGGCAGGGATCGTCGGCGCGGCCACCGCGCTCGAGCTGCTGCGTGACGGACATCGCGTCACCATCATCGAGCCCGGCGAGCCCGGTGGGGAGCAGGCGGCGAGCTACGGCAACGGCGCCTGGCTGAGCCCGGCCTCGGTCGTGCCGATGTCGATGCCGGGCATGTGGAAGAAGGTGCCTGGCTATCTTGCCGATCCGCTCGGCCCGCTGACGATCCGCGCCTCGGCGCTGCCACAACTCCTGCCCTGGCTCGTTCGCTTCGTTTTGGCTGGCGCAACGGTTTCCCGAGTCGAAGCGACCGCACGCGCACTCGCACCGCTGCTGCGCGATGCGCCGGCGCGTCACGCGCGGCTCGCCGTTGAGGCCGGCGTGTCCGAGCTGATCCGGCAGGATGGCCTGTTGTACGTCTATCCAGACCGGCAGGCCTTTGAGGACGAGGCGCTAGCCTGGCGACTCCGGCGCGACAACGGCGTGCGCTGGACCGAGCTGTCCTGCGAGCAGTTGCACGCGCGCGAGCCTGCCCTACATCCGCGATATCAGCTCGGAATCCTGATCGAATCCGGCGCGCATTGCACCGATCCCGGGGCCTATGTCGCCGCGCTCGTTCGTCATGCGGTCGCACAGGGCGCCAGCCTCGTCCGGTCCCGCGCCACCGGCTTCGATCTCGCCACCGGCCGGTTGCGCGCGGTCCTGACCGAGGACGGCGGGAAAATCTACTGCGACCGTGCGGTGATCGCGGCCGGCATCCGCTCCAAGCCGTTTGCCGTTGCGGCCGGCGACAAGATCAGCCTCGAGAGCGAGCGTGGCTATCATGTCGTCGTCGCCGATCCGGAAGCCGCGCCCCGCGCGCCAGTCATGCCGAGCGACGGCAAGATGGCAAACACCATGACGACGGCGGGCTTGCGCGCCTCCGGTCAGGTCGAACTCGCCGATGTCGAGGCGCCGCCCAACTGGACGCGCGCACGCGTCCTGCTCGATCATTTGCGCCGGACCTATCCCGGCCTGCCCGACCGGATTCCCGCAGCACGGCTTGCGAGCTGGATGGGCCATCGCCCCTCGACGCCCGATGGTCTGCCGGTGATCGGCGCCGCCGCCAAATGCAGCGACGTCGTCCACGCCTTCGGCCACGGCCATGTTGGTCTCGCGGCGGCGCCTGCGACGGCGTCGCTGGTTGCAGACATCATCGGCGGGCGTGAATCTCCGATTCCTCTCGCGCCTTATTCCGCCGCACGCTTTCGGCGGTGGTCGTCCTCCCCTTTCCCCGCAAGCGGGGCGAGATGAGCCTTCGTTCGCGATCCTTCCCCTAACGGAATCGGTGTCGTATTGTTCGTATCGCGCAAGCCCGGGCCCATCGGGCGATCCGGAAACCTCCATGCCCGAACCCGCCTGGTCGCTGCATTCCCGTCTGAAAGAAGACACCATCGATATCGGCGACCTGCCGCTGTCGAAGGTGCTGGTCATCAAGGACGCGCACTATCCCTGGCTGCTGCTGGTGCCGCGCCGTGCCGACGCGGTCGAGATCATCGATCTCGACGAGGTCCAGCAGGCGCAATTGATGACCGAGATTGCGCGCGTGTCCCGCGCGCTGAAGGACATCACCAAATGCGACAAGCTGAACGTCGCCGCGCTCGGCAACCTCGTGCCGCAGCTTCACGTGCACATCATCGCGCGCCGCACCGGCGACGCCGCCTGGCCGCGCCCGGTCTGGGGCGTGATGCCGCCGTTGCCGCATGACGCCGAAGAGGTTCAGAATTTCATCAGCGCGCTTCGCCGCAAGATATGGTTGGGTTGAAAGAACGAGAAATGTCAGCATTCGACGCGTTTCCACTGGGCCAGCCGGCCTTCGTCAGCAGCGTCCTCGATCGCGCCGCGCACTTGCGCGGCAATGACGAGAAGCTCTTTGCCCTCGAGCAAAGCCCGTCCTCACGCGCCTATGTCGTCTATCGCGACTCGCTGCTGGTGAAGCGCGAGGGCGAGGGCGTGCGCGCGCTGCTGACGATCGACGAGGCGCTGAAATGCGGCGCCAACCCCGGTACGATCTTCCTGGGCCTGCGCGACGGCGCGGCGGTGTTCGGCATGGGCATTGCCCAGGCCGCCGCCGAGAAGCTGATCGGCCGCGAGGATTTTTCCGTCAACGAACTGCGCGGCATGGCGATGCAGGGCGCGGTGCCGCCGGACCAGCTTTCCGCGATCGCGATGGCGAAGTCGATGGTGAACTGGCATCAGCGCCACGGCTATTGCGCCAATTGCGGCACGCGCAGCGCGATGAAGGAAGGCGGCTGGAAGCGCGATTGCCCGAGCTGCAAGGCCGAGCATTTCCCGCGCACCGATCCGGTCGTGATCATGCTGGTCGCCTCGGGCGACAGATGCCTGCTCGGCCGCCAGAAGCAGTTTCCGCCCGGCATGTATTCCTGCCTCGCCGGCTTCGTCGAGGCCGCAGAGACGATCGAGGATGCCGTGCGCCGCGAGATCTTCGAGGAGTCCGGCATCCGCTGCACGGATGTGCAGTACTACATGACGCAGCCCTGGCCCTATCCGTCGTCGCTGATGATCGGCTGCAGCGCCCGCGCATTGAACGAGGACGTCGTCGTCGACCGCGTGGAACTGGAGGATGCGCGCTGGTTCGACCGCGACGAGGCGCGCCTGATGCTGACGCGGAAGCATCCCGATGGCCTCGCGGGTCCCCATCCATTCGCCATCGCCCACCACCTCTTGGGACGCTGGGTGCATGGCAACGACCGAAGCGGCGCATAGCGGGAACTGGCGATGTCCTCGCCGATTGACGTGCACGCGCGGTTTCGTGTGGCAGGGGAACCGGCATGACGGATACCGGCATGAATTTCCAGGCTGCAGCGCCAAGAATTCCGCCGCGCATTCTTTGCATCGGCATTCCCGTGCGCGACCTGACCTTTCGCGTGCAGGGTGTTCCCGGTCGCGGTTCCAAGGTCAATGCGAGCCATCTCGAGGAGATCTGCGGCGGCAATGCGCTCAACGCCGCGATTGCGATCGTGCGATTGGGCGGCCGAGCCGCGCTGGTCGGACCGATGGGCGATGCCGGCGAATTGTCGAGCCGCTATATCTTCGATCAGATGGCGCATGAGGGCATCGAAACCTCGCACCTCGTGCACATGAAGAGCCTGATGACGCCGATCTCGGCGATCATGATCGACCCGACCGGCGAGCGCACCATCGTCACCTTCCGCGATCCCGGGTTGTGGAAGGTCGAGCTGCCGGACGCCGACGAGTTGCTCAGGGATTGCCACGCGATCCTGACGGAGAGCCGCTGCGCGGAATTCTGCACGGACCTTTGCGCCGAGGCGCGGCGGCGCGGCATTCCCGTGATCGTCGATGCCGACCGCGCGATGTCGCTGCGCGAGGGCCTGCTCACGGCCTCCTCGCATCTGGTGTTTTCCAGCGAGCCGCTGCAGGAGACCGCCGACACCACCGATGACGGCGAGGCCCTGAGGCGGATCGCAAGGCTGACGCCGTCTTTCCTCGCCGGCACCCGCGGCGCTCGGGGCACGATCTGGCTCAACGAGCACGGCGAACTGGAGGAAACCCCGGCCTTCCCCGTGCACACCCTGGACACGCTGGGCGCCGGTGACGTCTTTCACGGCGCCTTTGCACTTGCCATCACCGAGGGGCGGGAGTTGCGGCAGGCGCTACGATTTGCCTCGGCGGCCGCGGCGCTCAAATGCACCCGCTTCGGCGGCGCCTTCGCCGCCCCGCAACGCGCTGAAGTTGAACGACTTTTGCGCCAGGACGAGGGGGCCAGCCCAGCCGGCGCGTTCTGACGACGGACTTGTGAGGGAAGAGTTTTCTTTGTATGAGGGCATCAACCCTTCAATATGGAACAAAATTCTTCAGATGAGCGATTCAGCAGTTCAATTTCCCGAATCCGGCCGTCGCCTCGACGCCATCGATCGCAAGATCCTGATGGTGCTCCAGGAGGACGCCTCGCTGTCCGTCGCCGAGATCGGCGACCGGGTCGGCCTGTCCTCGACCCCCTGCTGGAAGCGCATCCAGCGCCTGGAAGCCGACGGCGTGATCCTCAAGCGCGTGGCGCTGGTCGACCAGAACAAGATCGGGCTCGGGATTTCCGTGTTCGTGTCGGTCGAGAGCGCCGACCATTCCGAAGCCTGGCTGAAGAGGTTCGCCGAGGCGGTCAGCGCCATGCCCGAGGTAATGGAGTTCTACCGGATGGCCGGCGACGTCGACTACATGCTGCGCGTCGTGGTCGCGGACATGCAGGCCTATGACGTCTTCTACAAGAAGCTGATCAGCGCCGTGCCGCTGAAGAACGTCACCTCGCGCTTTGCGATGGAGAAGATCAAGTCGGTTACCGCGCTGCCGGTCCCGGCGGCCGCGGCCGGATAACGGTCGCCGGCACCCTGCTGATTCCGCGAACTTGCGCCATCTGCAACCCGCCGCTAACGAAGCATTAACGCGGAATTAGCTTCGGTTCCCTACGTTTCCCGACATGGAGGGGATGAGGCAGATTCCGACGAGGCGGTGGGCCGCCTGGTCGAACGCCGCCGTGCTGCTTGTGGCCGGCTGGGTCGCGCTCGCATTTCTCTCCTTACAGGTTCGTCCGGGTGCGACGGTCGTTGCCGTCGCGTTTCCGCCCTGGTGGAGCACGCCGCAGGTGTTTGCGGCTGCGGCCTCCGCCAGAGCGGCGATCGTGCGGGCTACGGCCCTTCCCACGCTGCTTGTCGTTCGCCCGGATGACCATGACGGACTGGCGCAACTGCACGAGGCGGGGGCTTGGCTCGTCATGGATGCGCAAGCGATCTCCGCCTGTCTTGGCCAATAGCTTTGGGGAATTCGAAATGACTGTCGTGAACGACGAACTGGAAGCCCTGCGCCAGACCACGAGCAAGGTCTTGCTCGCGATCCTCTGGCTCCACGTCCCGATCAGCGTCCTGATCGGCCTTTCGCTCGGCAAGGCGTGGCTCGTTCCAGCCGTTTTCGTGGCGCTCGCGGCGCTCGCGGCGACGCTGTCCTGGCGCCTGTCCGGCAACGGCCTGTCGACGCGCCTCGTCGTCGCGGTCGCGCTGATGAGCGGCGTATCGATGTTCGCCCGGCAGTTCGAGGGCCACGCCTGGCAGATCGACCTGCACATGTACTTCTTCGCGGCGCTGGCCTGTCTCGTCGCCTATTGCGACTTCCGGCCGATCGTCGCGGCGACCGTCGCGGTCGCGCTGCACCACCTGGCGCTGAACTTCCTGCTGCCGGCCGCGATCTATCCCGGCGGCTCCGACCTCGGGCGCGTCGTCCTGCACGCGGTCATCCTGCTGATCGAGGCGGGCGTCCTGATCGCGCTGGCGCACAAATTGTCGGAGCTGTTCGCCACCACGGCGATGAAGACCGCCGAGGCGCAGACGGCGATGGCGGCCGAGGCGCGCGCCAACAGCGAGCGGGGCGAAGCCGAGCGGCGCGCCAAGCAGGATCGCGATGCGGCGCGGCGCGAACTCGCGGCCGGCTTCGAACGCAGCGTCGCGGGCATCGTCGAGGCGGTGGCAGTGGCCGCCGGCGAGATGCGGCATCTGTCCTCCTCGATGAGCAACAGCAGCGCCGATACCGCGCGCCAGACCGCCGCGGCGGCAGCAGCCTCAAACGTGGCCTCGAGCAACGTCGAGACGGTGGCGGCCGCGACCGAGGAGCTGACGGCGTCGGTCAACAGCATCGCCCAGCAGGTGACCCGCTCGGCCGAGATCGCGACCAAGGCCGCGGACGAGGCGCGCCGCACCAACAAGGTGGTCGAAGGTCTGGCCAACGGCACGCAGAAAATCGGCGAGGTCGTCATCCTCATCCAGAACATCGCCAGCCAGACCAACCTCCTGGCGCTCAACGCGACCATCGAAGCGGCGCGCGCCGGCGAGCACGGCAAGGGGTTCGCCGTGGTCGCGAGCGAAGTCAAGGCGCTCGCGAACCAGACCGCGAAGGCCACCGAGGAAATCTCGGCGCAGGTGCAGGACATCCAGAACGCCACTGGCGAGGCCGTGAATGCGATCCAGGCGATCGGCGCGACGATTGCGGAGATCGATGCGATATCCGGCCAGATCGCCAACGCCGTCGATCAGCAGGGTGCGGCGACGCGCGAGATCGCCGGCAATCTGCAGCAGGCCGCCTCCGGCACGCGCGAGGTCAACGACAACATCGTCAGCGTCACCAGGGCGTCCGACCAGGTCGGCGCCGCGGCTTCGAAGATGCACGACGCCGCGGCCGGACTATCGTCGCAGTCGGAACGGCTGAAGGCCGAGGTCGACGGCTTCCTGGGTTCGCTGCGGGTGGCCTGATCCGCGCGGACGGCCCCTTTCGTCGGGTCCCGCCACGCGGGGCCCGACCGGCATCAGATCTTCTGATTGTATTCGCCAACCTCGGGATGGGTGCGCAACACGCTATCCACCATCTCGAACATATCGCGCATGCGCCGTTCGGAGACCGGGCTCTCGACCACGACCACCAGCTCGGGCTTGTTCGAGGAGGCACGCACCAGACCCCAGCTGCCGTCCTCCACCGTGACCCGGACGCCGTTGACGGTGACGAGATCGCGGATCGCCTGGCCGCCGATCCTGGCGCCCTGCTTCTGCAGCGCCTCGAAATGCTTCACGACCGCATCGACGACGCCGTACTTGGCCTCGTCCGCGCAATGCGGCGACATGGTCGGAGACGACCAGGTCTTGGGCAGCGCGTTCTTCAGGTCGGCCATCGACTTTCCGGGCGCGCGATCGAGCATGTCGCAGATCGCGATTGCGGACACCAGGCCGTCGTCATAGCCGCGGCCGAACGGCGTGTTGAAGAAGAAATGGCCCGACTTCTCGAAGCCGGCGAGCGCGCCCATCTCGTGGGTCCGGCGCTTCATGTAGGAATGGCCGGTCTTCCAGTACGCCGTCTTGGCGCCCTGGCGCTGCAGCACGGGATCGGTGACGAACAGGCCGGTCGATTTGACGTCGACGACGAACTGCGCCTCCTTGTGGATCGCCGACATGTCGCGCGCCAGCATCACCCCCACCTTGTCGGCAAAAATCTCCTCGCCGGTGTCGTCGACGACGCCGCAGCGGTCTCCGTCGCCATCGAAGCCGAGGCCGACGTCGGCCTTGTGGTGCAGCACCGCGTCGCGGATCGCGTGCAGCATCTCGAGGTCTTCCGGATTCGGATTGTAC